>NZ_PCOC01000001.1:1800000-2100000 GCF_002975205.1 Ochrobactrum vermis
CCGGCATGCCGACCTTGACTGCCGCTTCATGCGTGCCGATCTTCACCGTCATGCACGAGCAGGTCGGATGAAGCTTCACTTCGCGCAGGCGGTAGTCGGAACGGGCATTTTCTCCGAATGTGGCAATATGTTCGACACCGGCCTTTTCGGCCAGTTCTTCCAACTGCTTGAAGCGTTTGTCGTCCCGATTGAGAAGCGCGTAGCCACCTGGAACGATGCCTTCGAAAATTTCGCCCTTGGCGACAGCGATTTCTTCCAGATTGGCGAAATGGCCGAGATGCGCAGGCGCAATCAGAGTGATCAGAGCCACATGCGGGCGCACCATCTTCACCAGCGGACGGATTTCGTCATGATGGTTCATGCCGATTTCGAAAACGCCGTAATCCGTATCGGCAGGCATGCGCGCAAGCGTCAGCGGCACGCCCCAGTGATTGTTGAACGACGCCACTGAAGCATGAACCTTGCCGACTTCCGAAAGCACATGACGCAAGGCTTCCTTGGTCGTCGTCTTGCCGACGGAACCTGTCACCGCAATGATCTGCGCTTTTGAGCGTGCCCGCGAAGCAATGCCGAGCTTGGTGAGAGCTTCAAGCACGTCCTCAACGACGATCATCGGCACTTTTGAATTGCCGAATGCGGGCAGACGATGCTCGGCGACCACAAGAAGACCCGCGCCGGCGGCCATTGCAGACGTTACAAAATCATGCCCGTCGAACTGTTCACCCTTGATGGCGAAAAATGCCTCGCCAGGCTTCAGCGAGCGGCTATCGATAGAGATACCGGTTATACCCGCAGGAAGGTTGCCGAAGGGCCTGCCTTCCATGGCCTCGACCATATCATTGGACGTCCAGAGCCAGTCACTCATTCCGAGCGCTCCTCAAGACGGGCAGCAAGCGCGGCTGCGACTTCCGAATGATCCGAGAATGGCAAGGTAATGTTGCCGACGACCTGCCCTTCCTCGTGCCCCTTGCCCGCAACGACCAGTGTATCGCCCGGCTGCATCATTGATACGGCGGTGAAGATTGCCTCACGACGATCCCCGATTTCGGTCGCGCCTGGCGCCGCAGCCATGATTTCGGAGCGGATCTGGGCAGGAACTTCCGAACGCGGATTATCATCGGTAACAATTGCCACATCAGCCAGTCGCGAAGCGATTTCGCCCATGATCGGACGCTTGCCCTTGTCACGGTCGCCACCGCAACCGAAGACGACGATCACCCGCCCGGTCGTGAACGGGCGTACCGAAGTGAGCACATTTTCCAGCGCCTCCGGCTTATGGGCGTAATCGACATAGGCCGGTGCACCGTCTTCCGTCGCACCGACAAGATCAAGGCGTCCCGGAGCACCTTTCAGACGCTCCAGCGCGCGCATCGCAGCAGCAGCCGGAACGCCTGTAACCATCGCAAGTCCTGCCGCTACCAGCGCATTTGCAACCTGAAAATCTCCCGCGAGCGGCAGTTCGATCTCGAAAATATCGTCGCCGATGCGCACTTCGACGTGCTGGCGGAAACGCTCGTGCTCCACGCGCTTGAGGGCAATGAAATTGCCTTTCCGCCCGACCGTCTTCACGTCACAGCCGGCGAGCGTTGCGGCTTCAATAGCCTGCGCCGAAAAATGGTCGTCGGAGAAGATGATGGCTGGCGCGCCCTTCGGCAAAAGCGTGGTGAAGAGACGCATCTTTGCGCCCAGATATTCTTCTATGGTGGCGTGATAATCCATATGGTCGCGACCGAGATTGGTGAAGGCACCGGCGGCGAGCTTGACGCCATCCAGACGGCGCTGATCGAGGCCATGCGACGAGGCTTCCATGGCCGCATGGGTCACGCCTTCGTCGGCAAGTTCGGCGAGAACGCGATGCAGTTCCACGGGATCGGGCGTCGTCAGTGAATTATAGTCGCTACGGGTCGGCGAGAACACGCCGGTCGTACCGATATTCGCCGCCGGAAAACCGGCATAAGCCCATATCTGGCGAGCAAAGGACGCGACCGAAGTCTTGCCGCTGGTGCCTGTGACGGCAACCATAACTTGCGGCTGCTTACCATAGAACTGTGCTGCCGCGACTGCGAGCGCAAGGCGTGGGTCGTCAACATGAAGGACCGGCACGCCTGCGTCGGCGATAGCCGTCTCCTTGCCTGCGATGATGGCGCTGGCGCCGCGCTTGAGGGCATCGGCGACGAAAGCCGCGCCGTCCGCTTTCACGCCCTTCAGCGCTGCGAAAAGAAAACCGCGTTCGACCTTGCGGGAGTCCGACGTGACGCCGGTGATCTCCACCTCACCGGCATTGCCGGAGGCCAGTTCCTTAAAGAGAGCGATTTCCTTCAGTTTCATGGTCATACCAAATCCAGATTCAGTTGTGCGCGTTTCGCTGCAAAGGCTGCTTGATGCGAATCAGTCGTATTCGTTGGACACCATTGCTGGCGGCACTTCCTGTTGAAAATCAGGCTTGCCGCTTAAATTGCTAACCATTGCTGGCTGGGCTTCGAGTTGGAAATCGGGCTTCACACCGAGGAACGAAGCAGACCGACGGATGATCTCCGAAACCATCGGCGCTGCATTGAGACCTGCGGTTGCACTGAACTTGCCTTCTTCCGGCTTCGGTTCGTCGATGATGGTCAGGACGACATAGGTTGGATCATCCATTGGAAATGAAGCAAGAAATGCGTTGAAGCGCACGTCCTTCGAGTAGCGCCCGTGCACCACCTTTTCGGCAGTGCCGGTCTTGCCGCCGACGCGGTAGCCCGGAACTGTGGCCCGCTTGCCGGAGCCGCCCTGGGCCGTTGCATTGAGGCGATAGAGGTAGCGCATATCCGCAGAAACCTGTGGATGAACCACCTGCTTGGCCACCTGATCAGCCTGAGCCTGCGAACGCATCAGGAAAGTCGGCTCCATCAGCTTGCCACCATTCATCAGAGCGGCAGCACCAACAGCCGTCTGCAACGGCGTCGTCATCATGCCGTGGCCGAACGAGATGGTCATCGAGTGAACCTTCTTCCACACGCGCGGCTCGACGGGACGTGCCACTTCCGGCAATTCAGTCTGCATGCGGTTGAGAAGACCGATCTTCTTCAGGAATGCGCGATGCCCTTCAATGCCAACGGCATCCGCCTCACGGCCCGAACCGATATTGGACGAGAAGATGAAAACTTCCGGCAGTGTCAGCCAGCGGCCCTTGCCGTGGAAGTCGCGGATCGTCTGGCGGCCGAAAACCAGCGGACGGCTGGCATCAAGTTTCGACTGCAGGTTGAATTTGCCAGAATCGAGCGCCATCGCCGTGGTAAAGCTCTTGATGGTCGAGCCCATTTCATAGGTGCCAGCCGACATGCGGTTCAGGCGGTCCTTGTCCAGCGCATGGACCGGATTGTTCGGATCGAAATCCGGCACCGATGCCATGGCGATCACTTCGCCAGTTTTGACGTTCAGCACCACCGCACCAGCAGCAATTGCCCGGTAGCGTTCCATGGCCTTGACCAGCACGTCGCGCATGATGTGCTGCACGCGAATATCGATCGACAGGCGCACCGGCTCCAGCGACTGTCCGGTAGCAAGACCTACAGAACGCAGGTCCGTCAGCCCCTGGCTGTCGATATATTTTTCCATGCCTGCAATGCCCTGATTATCGACATTGACCAAACCCAGAATATGAGATGCGGTCGGCCCGCCCGGATAGAAGCGACGCTTTTCCGTACGGAAACCGATGCCCGGCACGCCGAGCGCCATAATCTGGCTCTGCTGTCTCGGGGTCAGCCCACGCTTGATCCAGACGAAGCCAGCACCACTTTTCAGACGTTTGTACGTCGCTTCCCAATCGAGATCGGGCAGCACCGTCGACAGCATTTCGATGGTTTCATCGGGATCGACGATCTTGCGCGGCTCTGCATAAAGCGAAGCAGTCTTGATGTCGGTGGCGAGAATTTCACCGTTGCGGTCAAGAATATCCGGGCGCGATGCAAGCTGGTGAACAGCCGGACCTGCATTGTCTTCGTTTTCGCCACCAATGACGCCGAAATAGACGAGCTTCCCGCCCATGACACCATAGATGCCGACAAAACAGGCAATGGCCATCCAGAGGCGATTGCGTGCACGGTTGCCATGCTTCTTGCGCGAACCGACAAAAGCCATGTTGCCGGACAGCTTTTCATCGCCGACCGGCCCAACACCGTCATCTACTTGCGTATTCTTTTTTCTGGAGAGTCTCAGCCGCATGATCAGTGCCTCGCCCCACTCTTCTTGACGCTGCCGGTGGTGATCGCGTCCTTTTCGAGCACACCGCTTGCGAGCAGTTCATCGCTGCCGGAGATGATCTTCTGTATATCGTCGACCGGACGTTCCGGAATTTCGTTGACGCCCAGCACAAGCTGTTCGGCTTCGATCGGCTGGATATTGAGTTCCTTTTCATAGACACCAACAAGGCTCTGCAGGCGACCTGGCTGGGTCATCAATGCCCAATCGGCGCGCAGGAGCGTGATCGTGTCCTTCTCGGAGTCGATCTGTCGCTTCAGCTTGGCGATGACCGCGATCTGCTTTTCCGCGTCATATTTGATCGTATAGGTGACGGTCGCCGCCACCAGCATCGCCGCTATCATGATGATGTCGAAAGTACGTAGCACTCGTTTAACTCCGGGCCAGTTCGTTCGTCTCGGGCAGTTTGGGCAGCCCGAAAAGCGATAGATCGTCTTCCAGTGGCGGATTATCCGTCCTGATCCCGGCGCGCAGCTTCGCCGAGCGCGCACGCGGGTTTCGTTCTTCTTCTTCCGCTGTCGGGCCGACAGCGCCCTTGACCGCAGGCGTGAAGCTTGGCAGACGGACATGCGTTTCCGGCAGATGACGCGATCCTGCACTGCCGCCCGCGCGGTCAGCGAAATAGCGTTTCACCATGCGGTCTTCGAGCGAATGGAACGTCACGACAACCAGTCGACCGCCCGGCTTCAAGATACGCTCGGCGGCAAGCAATGCCCGCGCCAGTTCACCCAATTCGTCATTCACATAAATACGCAATGCCTGAAACACACGCGTTGCAGGGTGGATAGGCACTTTCGGATTGCGACCGACGAGCGATTCAATGGCATTCGCCAGATCAAGCGTACGCGAAAAAGGCTGCGCTTCGCGGCGCTTTTCAATCATACGCGCAATACGCCCTGCATGACGCTCTTCGCCGAGGAAATTAAAGATACGTGCGAGATCGCCCATCTTGAGACGATTCACAACATCAGCAGCGGTCGGCCCCTTGTTGGACATGCGCATGTCGAGCGGACCGTCCTTCTGGAAGGAAAAGCCGCGCTCAGCCTCGTCGATCTGCATCGACGACACGCCAATATCGAGCACAACACCGTCCACTTTGCTGCCCGCCCCCTTCACATGCGAAACCGCGTCATCAAGAGCAGAGAACCGGGACTCGACCAGATTGAGCCTGCCTGGAAACTGCGTCTCCATCGCTCGCCCGGCCTCAATTGCGGTCGGATCGCGGTCAATCGCGATCACATCCGCACCCGTTTCCAGTATGCGACGCGTATAGCCACCGGCACCGAATGTCCCGTCGACAATCACTGTGCCAGGTACAGGCTTCAGGGCGTCGATCACTTCGGCGATCAGCACCGGAACGTGACGGACTTCAGCCCCACCGGCTTGAGAATTGTCTCCGCCGAGGCTAGCCATCATTCCGATCCTTTCCCGGGTACGCGGCCCGTTATCTTAAGCGCCTCGCGCTTTAACCGTTTGTTCTCATGCATGTCTTTTTCCTATCGTAGCGGGATCAGAAATCAGACCAATTCACTGATTTCCCCGCGAAGATCGTTCCCACTTTTGGGAGACATGCTCGAGTGCTTTGCTTGCGGATTCCGACCATTTGCCGTCAACTTGGCGCCATGGCGGATTCGTTCGTCAGTTATCGGATATTAAGCTTAATGAAGCGTTATCCTTTGGATCAGGTCTGCTGCAGAACTCTGCCAGTTTCAGAATTTTCAACAGAGTTTTTTGCAGAACATACGCACCGGTGCTTGCTGAAAACCCAGCACCTGCTTTCATTTTTGTCCGATGCCAAGCCCACCTACACACGAGACGACGCAGCACCGAGACACAGTATGCATCACAGGCTTATGATTTGTGATGACCTACCCCCGGTTGACGCCTTCCCATCATTGGCTTATTTAATGCAAATAGTTTGCAACTGCATAAAGCAATCAAGGCATTTATCATGGCACCTCATGGAGCAGGTCCCTCCGGCGCTGGTGAAGTTACATTTGAAGGCTGGCGGCGGGATCGCGGCGAAGCATCCATGTCCGACGTCCACCGCTCTATCAGGGTTAATCGGTCCGGTTCGAAGTTCCGCCGCGCGCTGTCCTTCTTCGGTCCCGGCTATCTGGTCGCTGTCGGCTATATGGACCCTGGCAATTGGGCCACCTCCCTCGCTGGCGGTTCCCGCTTCGGCTATACGCTGTTATCGGTTGTTCTGCTGTCCAATCTGATGGCCGTTCTCCTGCAGGCACTCTGTGCTCGTCTTGCCGTCGCGACCGGTCGCGATCTGGCGCAGGCCTGTCGCGATGCCTATCCGCGTTTGCTTGCGTGGCCACTCTGGCTTCTGGCCGAACTTGCGATTTGCGCTACCGACCTTGCAGAAGTCATCGGCACGGCAATCGGTCTCAACCTGCTTTTCGGCATTCCACTTGAAATCGGCGTCATCATCACCGCTGCCGACGTGCTTCTGGTTCTCTATCTGCAGAACAAAGGATTCCGCCGTGTCGAGGCGCTCATCATCACGCTTCTGGCTGTGATCGCGCTCTGCTTCCTCATCCAGATTCTGATGGCGCAACCGCATTGGGCTGAGGTTATCAAAGGTTTCGCACCAACGACCGAGATCATCCGCAATCCGGACATGCTCTATATTGCGCTCGGCATCATTGGCGCCACGGTCATGCCGCATAATCTATATCTGCATTCCGGCATCATCCAGACACGCGATTATGGCCATACTACCGCTGAAAAGCGCGAGGCCATACGCTTTGCGACGCTCGATTCCACCGTTGCGCTGACATTCGCTCTTCTGGTCAATGCATCGATCCTGATCCTGGCTGCGGCAAGCTTCAACGCCACCGGCCATACTACGGTCGAAGACCTCGACAAGGCCCATACCTTGTTGAACCCGCTGCTGGGATCAGCCCTCGCCCCGACACTCTTCGCTGTTGCACTTCTGTGCTGCGGTTTGAATTCGACCATTACCGCGACCATGGCCGGTCAGATCGTCATGGAAGGTTTTATCGACATCCGTCTGAAGCCCTGGCTGCGCCGTGCAATCACGCGCTTCGTGGCCATTGTTCCGGCTGCTGTCGTGACGATCATGTATGGATCGCAAGGAACGACTGAACTTCTGATCCTATCTCAGGTCGTGTTGAGCCTTCAGCTTCCCTTTGCCATCATTCCGCTCGTCATGTTCACAGCGGAGAAAAAGAAGATGGGATCACTGGTCGCTCCGCGCTGGGTGACGATCCTTGCCGCGATCACCGCTGCGATCATCGTCGTGCTAAACATGAAGCTCATCTACGATTTCCTAACCGGCGTACCAGTTTAAGCCCCTCCCGAGGCGTTCGAATGGGCGGCTTCGCATTGCGAAGCCGCCCATCTCTTTATTTCACTGCGGCATTGCCACCATCAGCATAAAGTGCCGAACCCGCCACGAAACTCGACATCGGACCTGCCAGAAACAGTGCGGCCTGTGCGATTTCTTCAGGCTGGGAGATCCGCTTCATCGCATGCAGGCCTGCGGCCCATTCCTTATGCTTTTCATCTCCACCCATCGGCGTATCAACAGCACCGGGCAAAAGTGCATTCGCCCGGATGCCAAGAGCGCCATAATCGGCCGTTATGCCCTTCACCATCCCCATGAGAGCTGCCTTCGAGGTTCCGTAAACCGACATGCCGGGAATGCCGACACTCGTACCGACAAATGTTGACGTGAATATAATGGAGCCGCCGCCCCGTTCGAGCATCAGTGAAATTTGCGATCTGGCTCCCAGAAACGCAGAAGTCAGGTTTCCCGAGAGGACGGCCTGCCAGTCATCGGGCGCGATTTCAGCGAGCGGAGCTATAGGCCCGACCGTGCCTGCATTGTTCAATGCAATATCGAGCCCACCGAATTTATCCTTCGCTGCGGTAGCCAGCGTCTTATGGGTTTGGACTTCAGAAACGTCGCCGGCAACGCAATGCGCTTTCCCGCCAAACGCTGCAATCTCTTCGGCTACACGTTCGAGACCCGCAAGTCCGCGAGCGTTCAACACAATTGAAGCGCCTTCTCTGGCAAAGAGCAATGCAGCAGCACGCCCTATTCCAGACGATGCACCGGTGATGATTGCAACCTTGTCTTTCAAGCTGGACATATTGACCTCCATGATTTCGTGGAGGTCCCAATTAGAATCCTTGCTGCAACGCAACTATCCGTTTCTTGCGTTCGAATGCCGAAACGGCTTCTTGGGAAAAAATGTCAGTCGGTCTGTAAGCCGGGTTCTGTATGGCCGGACTTGCGCCCGGCGCGGCAGCCATTCATCTGGGACGGATGTCGCCACCCGCCTCTTGCAACCCACCCGGACGGCTGATCCGGAAACTGATTACCAGTCCTTGCGAACCGGTGCGCCGTCCCTATTCGGTTTTGCTCCCAATGGGGTTTACCGTGCCGTCTGCATTGCTGCAGACGCGGTGGGCTCTTACCCCACCCTTTCACCCTTACCCCGTCATCCCTGCCGCTTTGCCAAGCGGTACGGAAGACGGGGCGGTCTACTCTCTGTGGCACTTTCCCTGGGGTCGCCCCCGCCGGGCGTTACCCGGCATCGTGTTTCCATGGAGCCCGGACTTTCCTCACCTGCCGCCTTTCGGCACATGACAGGCGCGGCTGCCCGACCGACTGACAGCGCGCATATAGCAACGATAGCGAAACAGTGAAACCGAATTTCTCAAAAAATCTGAATGAACTCGAAACAGAAAAGCCGACAGTGTTGCCACTGTCGGCTTTCCGTTCACATCAGGCGGCCTGTACTCTACGCGACCGCCGACGCAAATCTGTAATCGCATCCTGAAAATGAATCAGAGAGCGCTCATATAGGCCTTAACCGAGCTGCAATACTTTGCAGAGGTCGGGTTCATGCGCTTGGCACCATGACCGGCATTGTACTTCAGGATTGTGCCGCAGGTGCTTCCACCGCCGAGCTTCTGCGCCATGGCAAGATATTTCATGCCGAACTGGATGTTCGTGGAAGGCTCGTAGAGGCCCTTGGCGGAACCCGTATAGCCGAGACCACGTGCAGTCGAGAGCTTGATCTGCATCAGGCCGATTTCACCAGCCTTGCCGCGCACGTTCGGCTGGAAGTTGCTTTCGTGACGCACAACTGCATGAGCAAGCGCTGAGGGCACACCATAGGTCGATGCATAACGGTTGATGATGGTGGAATAGTTACCGCCACTCTTGGCGCTCCGGGCAGTCTTGTCTTTCGACTGCGAACGCTTGCCGGTGGAACCTTTGGTGGCAGGTGCCGCACGGCGGCTGACGATCGATGCCTTCTTCGGCGCTGTGGTTGGCTTTTCCGCCTCGGCAGTCTTGTTCTGCTGGCGTGCCTTGAGGAGAGCTGCGAGGTTGGTCGGTTCAGATGAAGGGGCACTCAGTGCTGGATTCAGGCCAAACGAACTCATCGCGCCAACAAGGGCGCAAACAACAACAAAATTTATTTTCATAACCTACCGTCTTGGAACGTTTCTTGTGTCAGACCGCCCGTCTTGGGAGAGACGGCCCTGTTTTTTGATCCCGCCCGATATGAGTTTTGAAGCCCGTATCCGCTGGGATTGAGCGATGAAGTGGAGGGCAAATGCAGCTGAAGATTGGTTGCAAAAGTAAAATAGTCTTACAGGTTGTAACATTTGTGATTCACACAAGGGCAACCGAAACCCTTATAAAAATTCCCTGGTAACCGAGGTAGGTCGGCTTATTTTTTTGAAATCATTACAGAAATACGAATCAACGCTGAATAGAAAAATTGCCCGCACACACTTGGTCAGGCGGTAACATTTTGCAGCGAAAAAATTAGCTTGTAGAGGGTATCTATAGTAGATACGTCGGCCACCCCGTCCACATTTTGTGTCCGAAAATGACGCTGAAAGGCCTTAATCACGGTTTCAGTACCTTCATCGAAGACACCCGTGACGGCGATTTCATAGCCATAAAGTGCCAGCATGGATTGCAAGGCTTCCACCGGTTGGCCTTGTTCGCCACGTGCCAGAAAGCGTCCGCCCCGGACCGGCGTCGGGGCGATATAATGCCCGACACCTGCATCGTGGAGCTGTTTCCAGGGGAAGTTATGACCGGGATCGGTCTTGCGCGCCGGTGCGATATCCGAATGGGCCAGAACATTTTCCGGTTTGATGGCGTGGCGCTCGCATATATCGCGACTGAGGCGGATAACCGCATCGATCTGCGCATCCTTGAAGGCCGGGTAATTTTCAAGATTACCCGGATTGACAATCTCAATGCCGATGGAAGCGGAATTGATGTCCGTTTCGCCCTTCCAGAAGCTCTTGCCCGCATGCCATGCGCGCGCATTCTCCGAAACCATCTGCACGACCCGTCCGTCTTCATGAACAAGGTAGTGCGCGGAAACTTCCATATCCGGCGACTTCAGAACCTGCACTGCCTCTTCTGCAGTCGATAACCCGGTATAATGGAGAATGAGAAAGGCAGGCGTCTTGCCGTCACGGCGCGTGCCGAAATTGGGTGAAGGATCAAGCGTCGCACCGGCGAAGTCAGGCCGGTCTAGAGCCAGTTCCTGCAACAATTCGCTCTCGATTTCGCGCACGCTGCTCATGCAGTCTCCAGATTCTTCTCAATACTTGCCCAAGCCGCGTTTATCGCTGCCAGACGCCTGTTGGCAATGGTTATGAATTCGAGTGGCAAACCTTCTGCGACCAGCCGGTCAGGATGATGCTCCTTGACGAGCGCAAGATAGCGCTTACGGGCCAGTTCAAAGGAAACGCCGCGCTCCAGCCCCAGAATGGCGTAAGGATCGTCAGCACCGCGCTGGACGTGGCGGATCGCGATACGATCGAAGGCAATCTCATCATATCCGAAAATATCCGCTACGCCTGCGAGAAAGGTCATTTCCTTTTCGTGTACATAGCCATCGGCGGTGGCGATATGGAAAAGACCGTCGAGAATATCCTCAAGCAGATGACAATTGGTCTGTCCTTCGCTGCACAATCCGGCGAGCTGACGCGCATAGGATTCATAGCCTGCAACATCCTGCCTGGCGAGATCGTAAAGTCGCGCGACATGCGCCGTTTCCTCTTTCGGCACGGCGAAAATATCCTGAAAGGCGCGGATTTCGTCCTGGGTGACAACCCCGTCCGCCTTCGCCATCTTGGCCGAAAGCGCGATCATCGCGATAGAGAAAGCCACTTGGCGGCGCGTATCGGCATCACCTTCGAAAACGGTGCGCACGGCTTCGATAACGCCAGAAATGGCATTCGACGCCACGTAAGTGACAAACTCACCAATGCGAACCCAAATCGACATGGGTCTTTTCTATAGAATTCCGAATGAACTGAAAACCGTCCGCGCCGGCGAAAGTCGAAAAAACAACTATTTAGAGCATTTACAGCAAAAGTGCGAAGCGGTTTGGCGTAGGATAATGCGTAAAAATAAACAGATGGAAGGCTGCGGTGCTGGCTTGCAATATTACCCGGCTTCGCAGTGCAATCCTATTGTTGAGGCTCGCGTTCATCGAAGGAACGTTGTGCAGCCGTGGCCGCAGCGGCTCCCGCTGCCTGTGCCTGCTGATCCGTCTGCCCCACGGATTTTGCCGCAGCAACGGCATTTGTGCGCGCCCGTTCGATGGCTGCAGCCTTGTCCTCAGGACTCACCACGCCGGAACTGTCACGAAGCGACTTGACCAGATCGGGGCCTTTTGCAGCGTTTCCACTTTCTGCGGGCTTAACAGGCTGCGACACGGCAGCCGCCCCCTGCTCGCCGCCATTGGTTGTTGCAGCGGTCTCTTCGTCTCCCTTGCCGCAGGCGGCAAGTGCAACGAGAACAATAGCAGATATGACGAACAGGAAGTTACGGCTCATGACAAAAGCCATAACCGAACCAAGCCTGCGTTGAAACACGGAAAACGCAGAATGCCCGTCTTTTCCCATTGTGGTTGCTTTAGCGTTCATCTCAAAACCAATTGGCAAGAATGGCGACCCGGAGACCGGATCGCCACCCAAATGCAGACGCATCATGCGTCACGACTTCGCACCGTTATATCAAGGCGCTAAGATGCTCACGCATCACGCCTTGAAAAAGTTCAATCGCCACTCGGGCTTAACCAAAACCCTATGAGCCATACTCATAGGGTTTTGGTATTAGTTGGCCGGTGCCGTCCCTGTACCCGGCGTCGATGGTGCCGGAGTTGTCGGGGCCGCTGGGGCTGGCGTCGTCGTTGTATCATTATTCGAAGGCGCTGCCGGCGCGGATGGTGCCGGTGCGTTGCTCGTGTCGTCCTTCTTGTCGTTGCAAGCTGCAAGGCCGAGAAGTGATACGGCGGCGACAGAAGCAATCAGAAACTTCTTCACGTTGGCTCTCCTTCCTAGGTTAGGCTCGTTGGCCTAGTTTCAGGCATCAAATGGCAATATTGCCAAACGCCTCTCTCTGTTTCTCCGTGCCTGACCGGTTTGTCCGGTCAATCACCTTTTTACGGTCGTTCATCGACACAGAAATCCCGTCGATTGGGACCGTCACACAAAAAAACGGCAGCAGCGCGAAAAAGTTCTCTCAAATAGTCTTACCGAGCGTAATAAAGCGACAGTATTACAGGCGTATAGCCGCCTCCACAGGGTTTAAAAACCCGCAATTAATTCGTCACGCCCCTGTCATTGGACGATGTTTAACTTTGCAAAAGCGAAGTCGGGATTCGAGCATCAGGGGAGCTTTTGATGACAGACAGCCCAGCCGGCGACACAATTCTCAAACGTGCAGTGACCCAAAACAGCGCCCTCTCACGCGCAGGCTTTTCCGAAAGATTGTTCGCCTGGTTGTTCAAAGGGCTGGTTTATCCGCAGATATGGGAAGACCCCGAGGTTGATATGGCGGCCCTGGCTATTGAGCCAGGACATCGCATCGTCACCATCGCTTCCGGTGGATGTAACGCCATGTCCTATCTGACCGCTGATCCGGCACGTGTAGAGGCCGTTGATCTCAATCAGGCACATGTCGCCTTCAACCGGCTGAAACTTGCCGCCATCAAGAACCTGCCCGATTACGATACGTTCTACCGGTTCTATGGAAAAGCCGACGACAAGACCAATCTTGCCGCCTACAAGCATTTCATCCGCCCGCATTTGGACGGCGAAAGTCGCGCTTATTGGGAAAAGCGCAAATGGAATGGCCGCCAGCGTATTTCCATTTTCTGGCGTGACCTCTATCGCCACGGCTTGCTCGGAGTCTTCATCGGCATGGGCCATCGTGTGGCGCGGCTCTACGGGATCGATCCGCGCGACATATTGAAGGCGCGCACGATGGAAGAACAACGCAGCTTCTTCGATACAGCGCTTGCGCCGCTCTTCGAAAAACGCATGGTGCGCTGGGCCACGGCCCGCAAATCATCCCTTTTCGGACTAGGCATACCACCCCAGCAATATGATGCCCTTGCCACCGCCGGAAACGGCGACATGGCGCTTGTTCTGCGCAGCCGTCTTGAGAAGCTGGCTTGCGGCTTCCCCCTCACCGATAATTATTTCGCCTGGCAGGCATTCGGACGTGGCTATAGCGGCAATGAGGAAACAGGCCCCCTTCCGCCCTATCTGTCGCGCTCCAATTTCGAAACAGTGCGGGTACGCGCCGATCGAATGACCGTACAGAACGCGAGCTATACCGACTTTCTCGCTGCCAAGCCTGCCGCTTGCGTAGACCGCTACATTCTGCTGGATGCGCAGGACTGGATGAATGACGAGCAGCTCAATGCGTTGTGGAGCGAGATCACGCGTACGGCAGCACCAAATGCACGTGTCATCTTCCGTACCGCCGCAGAAGCGAGCCTGCTTCCGGGACGAGTGGCGCCGCAAATTCTGGATCGCTGGGAGTATCAAGCAGCTGAATCCCGCACCCTGCACGACCGCGACCGCTCGTCGATTTATGGCGGGTTCCACCTTTATACCCTGAAGGATGCCTGATATGTCGCGCAGCCCATGGAGCGTTCAGGGCGTAGACCATGCCAACCTCATGGATCGGGTCTATCGCCGTCAGCGGCACTTCTACGACGCCACGCGCAAATACTACCTTCTGGGTCGCGACCCCATGATCGCAGGGCTGGCCGTCCCCAAGGATGGCACAGTTCTGGAGATCGGCTGCGGCACCGGTCGCAATCTGGTGAAAGCAGCAGAACACTATCCCGATGCAAAATTCTTCGGCATCGATATCTCCGCTGAAATGCTGGATACGGCGCGCCGGGCGGCAGAGCGTGCAGGCATCGAAAATCGCATCCGGCTTGATCGTGCGGATGCAGCCCAGTTCGACCCGGAGCAGCTGTTCGGGCAAACCGGCTTCGATCGGATTTTCATCTCCTATGCCGTATCGATGATCCCGCAATGGCAGTCGGTCATTCGTGAAAGCATCCGGCATCTCAATGCTGGCGGAGAGTTGCACATTGTCGATTTCGGCGATCAGGCACGCCTGCCGCGCTGGTTTGGGAACGCCCTCTTCAAGTGGCTTGAATGGTTCCATGTCACACCGCGTCGTGACCTGTTCCCAGTTTGCGAACAACTCGCACATGAACGCAGCGCAATCACTGAGAAGCGCATTCTTTATCGCGGTTTTGCCTGGATAGCGGTCATTCGTTCGACAACGTCGCCCCTGGCCGTAGATTAAACACCAATCTTGCCCGCCAGACTGGTGACGTTCACCTCCGGATCGCGTAACCGTTAGAGGACTGATTCGCGACACGGAACCACTATATGAACCGTCTGGCCAGCTACAGCCTTCTCGCCCTTGGCGCTTTATTTCTCTCCGCCTGCACGACGGTGGATTACGACTTTTCCGACGTAAAGAAATCAGGCAGTTCGGTAGCTCGGATCGCACCGCCGTCCGGCTCGGTTAAGGCCCCGCGTTTTGGTGATCGTGACCCGCACGACTGGACCGGCAAAACGCCATGGCACTATCCGATCCACGGAACAGACGTTTCCAAATATCAGACCAACATTGACTGGAGCGCAGCGCGCGCCAGCGGCATTTCCTTCGCCTTCATCAAGGCGACCGAGGGCGGCGACCGCGTCGACGATCGCTTTCAGGAACACTGGAACGGTGCGCGTCAGGCGGGTATCGCCCGGAGCGCCTATCATTTCTATTATTTCTGCCGTCCGGCCATCGAACAGGCGCGCTGGTATATCCAGAACGTGCCGCGTGACCCCAGCGCGCTTCCACCTGTCCTCGACATGGAATGGAACCCGCAATCACCGACCTGCAAGCTACGCCCCAATGCAGCGGTTGTACGCAAGGAAATGCGCATCTTCCTGCAAGCACTGGAAAAACATTACGGCAAGCGCCCGATCGTTTACACGACGGTCGATTTCTTCGACGACAACGACTTGCGGCAGATGGCGGATTACCCGTTCTGGCTACGCTCCGTTGCGGGTCATCCAGACGAGAAATACGGTCCGCATCCGTGGACGTTCTGGCAATATACCGGCACGGGCTCCATTCCCGGCATCAAGGGCGACGCCGATATCAATGTCTTCGCCGGCGATGCCAATTCGTGGAAAAAGTGGCTGGAAAGCAACAAGGTCCGCTAACACGGCACAGTTTGGCAGTTCACACCAAGTTTTGCTTCATTTCCGGGGCTTGTTGGGGCAATAGCTAGAACAATCCCCGAAAGGGAGCCATCTGCTCCCAATCTATTAGTGTGAGTTACCAATGAAGTTTTTTGCTTCAGTTATCGCAGCCGCCTTGCTTGCATCGACAACCATGTCCGGTGCACAGGCCGCCGCGTCTCCGGCGCCTGCTGCGACGCCAACTGAAAACACCGTCAGTCTTCCAAAGCCGGAATGCGAGATCGACTACGGTCAGTGGATGGATAATCTGACCAAGGAAGCCCGCGACGCCGGTGTCGGTGAAAAAGGCATCGCCGAGTTGCACAAGGCCGTGCTTGAGCAAAAGGTGCTCGACCGCGACCGCAAGCAGACTGTTTTCAACCTGACCTTCACCGAGTTTTCCAAGCGCCTCATTTCAGAAGCGCGCCTGAAGAAGGGCCGTGAAAATCTGGTAAAATATGCCGACGTCTTCAAGAAAGTTGAAGATACTTATGGTGTTCCAGGTCCAGTCCTTGCCGCCTTCTGGGGGCTCGAAACCGATTATGGCGCCATTCAGGGCGATTTCGACACGCTGAATGCCCTCGTCACTCTTTCCTATGACTGCCGCCGCCCAGATCTGTTCCGGCCACAGCTGATCGCGCTTCTCAAGCTTTTCGACCAGGGCGTCGTCGATGCAGCGACGACCGGCGCATGGGCTGGTGAAATCGGCATGATGCAGCTCCTGCCGAAGGATTATCTTGAACGCGGCGTCGATGGCGATGGCGACGGCAAGGTCGATCTGAAGAACAGCGTTCCCGACGCTATGATGACAGCAGGGCGCATGATTTCAGAGCTCGGCTGGAAGCGCGGGCAGCCCTGGCTCGAGGAAGTTCGCCTGACCAAGGACCTGCCTTGGGAGGAAGCGATCCGTACCAACCGCAAGCCGCATTCCTGGTGGGCGCAACAGGGCGTTGTGGGGCTCAATGGTCCGCTCGGCCCGGATGATGGCGATGCGTCTCTTCTGCTGCCACTGGGCCGCAAGGGACCGGCTTTCCTGTCCTATCCGAACTTCGACGTGTTCGTGGAATGGAACAAATCCATCGTCTACGCCACGACGGCTGCTTATTTTGCAACCCGTCTGGCTGGTGCTCCAGCCTTCGATCCGGGCAACCCGGTTCCAGGTCTGACGCAGGACCAACTGAAGGATTTGCAGACGAAGCTCCAGGCCCGCGGTTACGACATGGGTGGAAAGATCGACGGTGTCTTCGGACTCCTGACCCGCGATGCCGTACGCGCTGAGCAGATGCGCCTTGGAATGCCGGCCGATTCCTGGCCAACTCAGGAGCTGCTGGACAAGCTCTGAGTAACAATGAGGGCGCGGGCTAATCCCCGCGCCTTTTCCTTTCCGATACACTGACTGCGAATGCCTGCCTCATGCTCACCACCCTGATCGTCGTTCTGCCCGTATTTGCGCTGATTTTCTCCGGATGGGGCGCATTCAAGCTGAAAATACTGGGACCGCATGCCATCGCAGAGCTGAACCGCTTCGTGGTTTATCTGGCGCTGCCCGCGCTGCTGTTCGACATCATGGCCAATACCCACGGCAGCGAGCTGTGGCAGCCGGGTTTCATCGCAGTGTTTCTGCTTTCGAGCGCGATTGCATTCGCATTGCCCTTTTTGGTGCGGCTTCGCGGAAAACTGCCTCTGGCGGACACCGCGCTTGACGGCCTGAATGCCGCCTATCCGAATACCGGCTATATGGGCATTCCGCTTTCGATGATCGCCTTCGGGTCCGGCGTTCTGGCAGCAACCACCATTTCGATCATCATCACCGTCTGCGTCACCTTTGCTTTTGCGATTGTGCTGATTGAAATCGGCTTGCAAACCGAGAAGAAGCCACTTCATCTCATCTGGAAGGTCATGCGGTCGCTGATCCGCAATCCGTTGCTTGTCGCTCCGGCACTTGGCGCGATGGTATCCTTTCTGGGCCTCGCCATCCCCGCTCCGGCGGAAACCTTCCTGAAGATGCTCGGCGGCGCGGCCTCCCCTTGCGCGCTGGTCGCGCTTGGCCTGTTCCTCGCCCAACCGCGCAAGATCGAACGCGAAAGCGTCAATGCCATCGCTTTCCTCGTTTCGGTCAAACTCATCGTCCAGCCGCTCGCAACCTGGCTGCTGGCCGTCTATGTGTTCGGACTGCCACCGCTGCTTGCACAGAGCGCAGCCCTCCTTGCCGCTCTTCCGACCGGCACCGGTCCCTTCATGCTGGCCGAACATTATCGTCGCGAAGCGGCGATAACCTCAAACGTCATCCTCTATTCGACGGTGATATCTATCCTCACCTTGTCGGCATATCTGGCGCTAATTCGCTAAAACCCGCAAAAAACATATCAAAAAGCCTGAGGCAACTACGGCGAAAACAGTACCAAACGTGGCAGTTCGGTGTCTTTTTCATGAAATGTGAACAAATTTTTCTAGTCAAATATTTCAATAGTTTAGGTGGTAAACGATAGGTTTATTTCTCCATCACGGCAGATTGCAGCACGAAATCTTCTTTTGTTCGAGGCGTTTTGCGCTTAGATTCCAGCTTCCTACCAGCGCGCGTCCGGTCGCCCGGGCGCATATGAAGGAGACAGACCAATGGGACTTACGCGATCTTTGAATGTCCTCATGATCTGTGCGGCATTTGCATTTGTTGCAGCGTTGATAGCAGGCGTCATCCCCTAGGGGAATTTGCCTAAACCATTACGGCGGCTTCGGTTTTGAGGATAGGCCGACCCCCGCTCGAAAACTAAAAAGCCCGGCGTCACCGCCGGGCTTTTTATGTTTATGCAACTTCCAGAGCCGCTTCCGTCTTCGGCCTTATGCCGATCATGTGACAGATCGCAAATGGCAGATCGGCGCGATTCATCGTGTAGAAATGGAAATCCTGCACACCGCGTTCGATCAGATCCATCACTTGTTCGGCGGCGATAGCGGCAGCAACGAGTTGATGCGTCTGCGGATCGTTGTCCAGTCCTTCGAAACGCTCCGCCAGCCAGGCCGGAATATGTGTCGCGGACCGCGCGCAGAAATTCTTGACCTGCTTGAAATTATGCACCGGCAGGACACCGGGAACGATCGGGATGTAGATGCCAGCACGGCGAACGCGCTCGACATAACGTTCGTACAGATCGTTTTCGAAGAAGAACTGCGTGATGGCACGCGTCGCACCATTATCGACCTTGCGCTTCAGCATATCGATATCGGTTGCGAAATCCGGGCTTTCCGGATGCTTTTCCGGATAGGCGGAAACCGAAACGTCGAAATCCGCAATATTGCGCAAACCGGAGACCAGTTCGGCGCCATTCTGGTAGCCGCCCGGCGTCGGCACATATTTTTCGCCGATACCGGCTGCCGGATCGCCGCGCAGCGCCACGAAACGATTGACGCCGAGAGCTGCGAATTCACGCACGACACGGTCAACCTCCTCGCGTGTCGCATCCACACAGGTCAGATGGGCTGCTGGCTTGACGTCAGTTTCCTGGAGGATGCGCGCCACAGTGCGTGCCGTGCGTTCACGTGTGGAACCTCCGGCACCGTAAGTCACAGAAACGAATTCGGGTTGCAGCGGCGCAAGCCGCGTCACCGTATCCCAGAGACGCTGTTCCATTTCCTCCGACTTGGGTGGGAAGAATTCGAACGATACCCGGGTGGTCTGGCCAACATCCGGTCGGCGGGAAAGACCGTAAAAACCCATCAAACTGTCTCCGTCATGCTTATTGTTCTCGACACCGGATCGGCAATGAGAAGGCGTGGATCGCGGGCGAGCCACAGCTTCACTGTCAGCCCCTCATCTCCATTGGCCGCCTTCGGCTCCAGTTCCAGTGTCTTTTCCGGCTCTAGACCGGCATCTCTCATCCAGCCCAGCATCTGTTCATCGCTGAAGCCAAGCCGCAAATGTGCATGTTCCTCACGCAGAAACTCGAGCTTGTGCGGCGCGAAATCAACAATCAGCAGCCGCCCGTTGGGGCGTAAGGCCCGCGCCGCTTCGCGAATGGCGGCAAGTGGATCGTCAAGGAAGTGCAGAACCTGATGAATGGTCACCAGATCGAAGCTTTCACGCTCCACTGGCAGCGCATAGACATCGCCCTGGCGAACCTGCGCATTGCCAACGGCTGCGAGATCGAGATTGGCGCGCGCCATAGCCAGCATATCGCGATTGATGTCGATACCGACGCCGCGAAGGTAAAGCGGCGCAAAAAGCTCCAGCAACCGGCCCGTGCCGGTGCCGACGTCCAGCATGGCCTGAAACGGCTTGTCGCCGATAACTTTCTTGAGCGCAACTTCGACCGCATTCTCAGAAACATGCAGCCTGCGGATCTGATCCCAACTACCGGCATTGGCGCTGAAATAAGCGGCAGCCTTTTCCTGACGGCTGGACTTCACTTGCGACAGCCGTTCCATGTCGCGTTCAACCAATGCATCCGTATTGTCGAGACGTGCCAGAAGCCCGCGCGCAAGATCGCCGCTGATCGCATTGTCGGCAAGGCGAAAATAGGCCCATGCGCCTTCCTGATAGCGATCGATGAGATCGGCTTCCCCGAGCAGCTTCAGATGGCGCGAAACACGCGGCTGGGATTGCCCCAATATCGTCGTGAGGTCGGAGACGGTGAGATCACCGCGCGACAGAAGCGCTAGAATGCGCAAGCGGCTGGGCTCAGCCACCGCCTTCAGCACATCTACCATCAGATCGAGTTGCAGTTGCAGTTGCAAACCGGCCATGCCTTCCGCTCTTTGTTGACTCATCTTCCCATTCACGGCCCATCACGGCTATCCGTAAAAGATATAAAGATATGTTTATATGGAAAGCAATTCCTGCGCAAGCGATTTTCGTGGCAGAATGGGCGAGAGCACAATTCGACCAGAGTGAAACAAGGGTCGATAAGATTATGCTTCAGATAGGAGACTTTAGAGCGACGATCTGATTGAATCAGATCGAAACGCGCTCCAAGCGAAGGATTCGCATACAACAACTGACTGCAAGGATGAGCCATGCGTGCAGGCACAACGCGCCAAAAGGCAATCGCCAAATCGCTGACGCTTCTGCTTCCGGCGGTTCCCTATTCGGATTCCGAGCCGATCCGCGCTGCAGCGCTCAGCCCCCATATGAAAACACTGCCGCCTTCCACTGCGGTCTGGCTTGCGGCAGTCGCGCATGTGCGTCACACGCACACCGATTACGATGCGCTGCGTGACGATGGATATGACAAGGATTCAGCGCGTTTCTTCGTGCTCGACGCAATCAATGCCAAGCTGACCGAATGGCGCGCGACACGGCTTTTGTCGCCGGAAGACGACGAAGCGGTAGAGATGTGAAAACGCCGCCCGGAGGCGGCGTTTTAGCGGACAATAGCTGTCCGATTATTCAGTACCATGCCCCTGCAGATAACCGTGTTCACGCGGGTTCGGCATGAAGATGCTGACCGCAAACACGATGACCATCATGATGGTCACGTACCAGAAAAAGCCGCTTTCCATGCCCTGCTGCTTGAACCACAGCGCAACATATTCTGCGGTGCCCCCGAAGATTGCATTGGCAATGGCGTAAGAAAATCCGACACCCAGCGCCCGCACTTCCGCCGGAAACAGCTCGGCTTTCACGATACCGCTAATGGATGTGTACATGCTGACAACAGCAAGTGCGATCACGATATAGATGAACGCCATGGTCGAGCTCTGCACCGAACCGATCAGCGTCATGAGTGGGATCGTGGTCAGGATCGAAATACCGCCAAAACCGATCATCATCGTCTTGCGTCCTATCCTGTCAGACAACGCGCCGAAAAGCGGCTGCATCAACATGTAGGCCAACAGCACGAAGGTCATGGTTTCGCTGGCCGTTTCCTTGCTCATACCAGCAGTGTTGACCAGATATTTCTGCATATAGGTGGTGAAGGTATAAAAGGCGAGCGAGCCGCCAGCCGTGAAACCGACGACCACAAGGAAGGCCTTGCGGTGGTTCTTCCAGATATTGGCGAAACTGCCTGCCGCCTTGTTGTTGCGGGTTTCTTCCGTCGAGGTCTCATGAAGGGTCCGCCGCAGGAAAAGGGCGACAATGGCCGCAACGCCGCCAATAGCAAACGGTATGCGCCAGCCCCAGGCGTGAAGCTCATCCGACGTGAGAAGGAATTGCAGCACCACAATTACCAGCACAGCAAGCAGCTGCCCGCCGATCAGCGTGACATATTGGAACGAGGAGAAGAAACCGCGGCGTCCGGCCAGCGCCACTTCGCTCATATAAGTAGCGGTCGTGCCGTACTCGCCGCCGACCGAAAGGCCTTGCAGCAACCGCACGATCAGCAGCAGGAACGGCGCCAGAATACCGATGCTCTGATAAGTCGGCAGGATGGCGATTGCGAAAGAGCCAAGGCACATCATCGTGACAGAAATCAGCATGGATTTGCGGCGACCGAGCTTGTCGGCAATACGACCGAAGAGCCAGCCACCGATTGGCCGCATCAGGAAGCCTGCTGCAAAAATTGCAGCCGCATTCAGCAACTGGCTGGTCTGGTCTTCCGCAGGAAAAAACTGCGATGCGAAATAAAGCGCACCGAAGGAATAGACGTAAAAATCGTACCACTCGACCAGATTGCCGGATGCGCTGGCCACGATAGCAAAGACGCGACGGCGCGTGTCATGGGCATCGTGTAGCGCTTCGACCTCGCCATTGGCGTCAGCATGCATTTCTGCATTGTTCATTCTGAAAACTCCCGATAGCAGGCAGTTATGGAACAGCCTGCAAGCAGCCGATCCCATGCGGGGATTACCGAAATCGGCGATTGTTTCACTTCACAAACAAAAAGTACGAACCGCATTTCAATCGGAAAGCAGCCTCGCATTTGAAATGTCCTCCCGGTCAAAATCATGCTGTTTCAGCCCATTTGCGAAGAAGCAATGACGCCTGAAACAGTCCTTGAACCGGCAGCCTCGGTGTTCATTCCCATTGAAAAATAAAACGGAGCAAGAGCATCGAAACCGGCCTCCTGAACGAAATCGCAGCGGGGATGACGCGCATCGCGGCGTTGCGATCATGACGGCTCCATATCTAGAGCGGTTTCAGGATGCGGCCAGACCATAGGAACAAAATCATTTGCATGCAATCTATTGTAATATAAGAATTTGCTAAAATACGTGATTGGCATTGCCACACAATGATGCGGAAACATAATCTATTGATATAATTACATAATAATCAATTCTCTCTACACAGGCAATCGATCAATTCCCCGTGTAGAGTAGTCTGCCGAACGACTATTTCTTCTGAACAACCAGAAAAATACGCGGGAAGCGCAGCAGAACTTTACCATCGGCGGTCGTGGGATAATGTTCAGCTATCCGCGCCTTGTAAGCCTTCAGATAATCTGCCTGCTCCTGTTCATCGAGCGGATCGAGAAACGGTCGCAATCCGGTCCCCTTTACCCATTCCACGATGGCATCCACGCCGGCGAGCGGATGATTGTAGATCGTATGCCAGATGTCGATCCGCGCCGCATCGCCTGCGAAAGCGTTGTAGTAGGTCGCGACCGGCGGCAAAGCCCCCCTGCCCTTGGTGCCGATTTTTGCTGCAAAAGGCGCGGTCTTCGCAACATCGCGCATCCCGACATGGGTCTGCTCCCCCATATTGTCGGGCATCTGGATCGCCAGAAACGCGCCGGGCCGAAGCAGGGACAACAGCCGCTGCAATTGCTCGATATGATCCGGCAGCCACTGGAAGACGGCGTTGGAGAACAGCACGTCCGTTTCGGCGTCCGGCGTAAAACTGGCAACATCGCCGACGAAGAACTCCACATCCGGCAGGCGTGCCTTGGCCTTTCCGATCATGTCAGGCGACGTGTCGAAGCCGGAAACCTCCGCATCAGGCCAGCGGTCGACCAGAAGCTCTGTAGAGTTGCCCGGTCCGCAGCCGATATCCACCACCTTGCGCGGTGCCGTCAGGGGTATCTGCGCCAGAAGATCGCGCGCCGGGCGGCTGCGTTCATCTTCAAACTTCAGATACTGTTTTGCGGACCAGTCTTTCATCGTCTTTCCTTTCATCACGTGAAAAGGGCCTGAAATAAAAAGGCCGGTGCGATGCACCGGCCTTTAAATTATTACCTTGTCAGCGGCTTGTAGGTCACCCGCTTCGGGTTGACGCTTTCCGGTCCGAGACGACGGACCTTGTCCGCTTCATAATCTTCGAAGTTGCCTTCAAACCATTCGACATGGCTGTCGCCTTCAAAAGCGAGAATATGCGTCGCTAAGCGGTCGAGGAACATACGATCGTGGGAGATGATAACAGCGCAGCCAGCGTATTTTTCGAGCGCGTCTTCGAGCGCTGCCAGCGTTTCCGTATCAAGATCGTTGGTCGGTTCGTCGAGCAGCAGAACGTTGCCGCCCGCCTGCAACATCTTGGCAAGATGCACGCGGTTGCGCTGACCACCGGACAGATTGCCGACCTTGGCCTGCTGATCGCCGCCCTTGAAGTTGAACGCGCCGCAATAAGCGCGGGAATTCATTTCAAACTTGCCGAGCTTGATGATGTCGTTGCCGCCGGAAATTTCTTCCCAGACATTCTTGTTCGGATCAAGGTGATCGCGGCTCTGATCGACGTAACCAAGATGCACAGTATCACCGATGCGGATCGAACCGGAGTCCGGCTTTTCCTGACCGGTGATCATCTTGAACAGCGTCGACTTACCGGCACCGTTCGGGCCGATAACACCAACAATGCCACCTGGAGGCAGCTTGAAGGTCAGGTCCTCGATCAGCATACGGTCGCCAAACGACTTGGTCAGACCTTCCGCTTCAATAACCACCTGACCGAGACGCTCACCTGCCGGGATCAGAATCTGGGCATCGCCCGGACGCTGGTTTTCCGCAGCTTCGACCAACTGATCATAAGCCTTGATACGTGCCTTCGACTTCGACTGACGCGCTTTCGGGCTTGCGGCAATCCACTGGCGTTCTCGCTCAAGAGCTTTCTGACGCGAATCTTCTTCACGACCTTCCTGAATCATGCGCTTGGACTTGGCTTCCAGATAAGCAGAGTAGTTGCCTTCGTAAGGAATACCGCGACCGCGATCGAGTTCGAGAATCCAGCCCGTTACATTGTCGAGGAAGTAGCGATCATGCGTGATGAGCAGGACAGCGCCTTCATATTCACGCAGGTGCTTTTCCAGCCAGGCAGTGGTTTCAGCGTCAAGATGGTTGGTCGGTTCGTCAAGCAGCAGCAGATCAGGCTTCGACAGCAGCAGCTTGCAAAGTGCAACGCGACGACGCTCACCGCCCGAAAGCTTGGTGACGTCGGCATCCGCAGGCGGGCAGCGCAGAGCTTCCATCGCCATTTCAACCTGGCTTTCCAGATCCCAGAGATTCTGGCTGTCGATGATATCCTGAAGCGCCGCACCTTCGTCTGCGGTTTCATCAGAATAGTTCATCATCAACTCGTTGTAACGGTCCAGAATGGCGGTCTTTGCAGCCACACCTTCCATCACATTGCCGAGCACGTTCTTTTCTGGGTCAAGATGCGGTTCCTGCGCGAGGTAACCACAAGTAGCACCGTCTGCGAGCCAGGCTTCGCCGGTGAAATCCTTGTCCATTCCAGCCATGATCTTAAGGATCGTTGATTTACCGGCGCCGTTTGGGCCGAGAATACCGATCTTCGCATCTGGATAGAATGACAGATGAAGGTTTTCGATAACCTTCTTGGCGCCGTAGGCTTTGTTCAGCCCGGACATATGATAAATGAATTGGCGTGCCATAAAGCGCGTCGTCTCCGCAGGTTGAGAAGCGCGATCGGTCCAATGCTTGCCGAGCCGCGCGGAAATTATTGACGCGTATGTAGGCTAATTATGCCCCGGAAGCAAACGGCAACCCGCGAAACAGAAGCCGTGGAAACGGCCGATCAATGTTTGATGAGAACTATAAATAATGAAACCGGGCGCGGATATTTCCGTCACCCGGTTTCCCCTCTGGCCACCGTCCGCGAAAGTTTCCTCCCTTTCATCGGACGGCCTGCAAGTTATGACGTGGAATCTTTGTTTAGACGCCCCTGATTGCCCTTCAAAACCCCGTCTGCCGAGCTAGATTTGCTTAAGCTTCTGCGCTTTTCAAGCGGAATCTGCACAAAAAACGCAATTGCCTAAAATTCATTCACTCCGAGCTCCTGTGCCTGTTATAACGACGCCGCATCGCGGGAGATTGACTATTTGCACGGCATAAAATCAGATGACGAAATGACATTCAAAACCATTCATCGTCTGTCGGTTTCAGACAAATCAGAACTCCCGTTCCGCGCCGTCTGCGCCAACAGGCCGCGAGCAGTCGTCCAGATATGTCACGGCCTCGCCGAACATTCCGCGCGGTACGAACGCTTTGCCTCGGCATTGGTCGCGGCGGGCTACCACGTCTATATCCACGACCACCGGGGGCACGGGAATAATATCGGTCCTCATACACCCAAGGGCATGTTCGCACAGAAGATGGGCCATGTTGTGGCTATCGAGGATGTGCGGACGCTCAACCGCCATATTCACGAGAGCCATCCGGGCTTGCCAGTCGTTCTTTTCGGCCATTCCATGGGCGGACTGATCGCGCTGAACTACGTTCAGAACTACGCCGATACAGTCGATGCGGCGGCGATCTGGAACGCAAATTTCGATGGTGGAGCGGAAAGTGCCGCAGCGCTGGCACTTCTTTATATGGAGCGCATGCTGAAAGGCTCGGATGTCCCCAGCACCATTCTGCCGAAAATGACATTCCGCGCCTGGGGCCGGTCCATGCAAGGCCACCGCACGCTATTCGACTGGCTTTCGCACGATCCGGCTGAAGTCGATGCCTATGTCGCAGATCCGCTCTGTGGCTTCGATGCCAGCGTAGCGCTGTGGATCGATATTTTCCGCTTGATCCGCCGTGGTGCAGACGACCGGAACTTCTCGAAAGTCCCGCGAAACATGCCGTTTAACCTTGTTGGCGGTGCGGAAGATCCGGCAACAGCAAACGGTGCGGCTGTGCGCAGGCTGGCAGAGAGAATGCGGAAAATGGGCTTCGAACACGTCAATTGCACGATCCTGCCCGGCACCCGACATGAGAGCCTCAACGAGATCAACCGAGATCAGGTGACGCAGAATTTTCTGGATTGGCTTGCAGATGCTCTTCCGTATCCTGCAATGTCCGGCTAAAAAACGGCAGTCAATCGATCAATCGAGCTATTATCCAGGCCTGAACTCACGATTACTTGAACCGCCTTGGCTTTGCCATCCAATCAATGCTATGGAGCGCGCCTTGCGCGTTATCGGATTTCCGGGCAGGAAAGCCGAGCTTATGCAGATAGCGCGAGGAATAAAGGAACACTCCGCTTGGACACACCGACGATTTCTGTGGTTATCCCCTGCCGCAACGAAGCCGACAATCTTGCATTCCTGCTGGATGAAGTCGATGCCGCCATGCAGGGCCGCGCATACGAAGTCATCGTCGTCGACGACGGTTCGACGGACTCAACCAGCGATGTGCTTGCAGGCCGCATCCATGCGGGCAAGCCGCTTCGCCATCTGCGCCACGACCGGTCATCAGGCCAGAGCGCCGCAGTGCGCTCCGGTGTGTTTGCAGCGCGCGGCCCGATTGTCGTGACGATGGACGGCGACGGACAGAACAACCCCGCCTACCTTCCCGTTCTGGCAGATGCATTGATGAAGGCTGGGCCTGACTACGGCATTGCGGCCGGACAGCGTCTCAAGCGCACGGATACGAAACTCAAGCAGCTTTCGTCTCGTTTTGCCAACAATCTGCGTGGTGCGATTCTGAAAGACAAGACACGCGATTCCGGCTGCGGCCTGAAAGCGCTGCGCACCGACCTCTTCCGGCAATTGCCTTTCTTCGATGGATGGCATCGCTATCTGCCTGCGTTGGCAATCCGCGAGGGCTTCGACGTCGTGCATGTCGATGTCATCGATCGCGAACGCCGCCACGGCAAGTCCAATTACGGTATTCTAGACCGTGGAATGCGCGGCATTCTGGATCTTTATGGCGTCTGGTGGCTGCGGAAGCGTCGCAAGGTCGTTCCCCGCGTGAGGGAGATCACCCATGACTGATATTTTCAACAGTCTGTCGCAGTGGCTGCATGAGGTATTCGTGGCGCAGTGGGACGGCTGGATTGTGCTGGGATTCATCGCCCAGGCCTGCTTCACCATGCGCTTCGTCGTGCAATGGCTCGCTTCCGAAAAGGCGAAGCGCAGCGTCATGCCGGTCGCCTTCTGGTTCTTCTCGCTTTTCGGTGGCACCTTGCTGTTGATCTACGCGATCCAGCGCAAGGATCCTGTATTTATCGCAGGCCAAGGACTTGGCCTCGTCGTCTATATTCGCAATCTCTGGCTCATCGCCAACGAGAAAAAGCGGCCGACGACCGGGGAGTAAACTCCCCGGAATTTCTAGAGTATTTCCGGACGCAAAACCGGTTTCCACTTTTGCTGGAAATGCTCTGGTCAGGCCGGAAGCGTCCGGCCGACCGACCGATAATCGAGCCCGGTGCCTGCAATGTCTTCTGCCTTGTAGACATTGCGCAGATCAATCAGCACATTTCCGGCCATGACACCTGCCACGCGTTTCAGATCAAGCGCACGATAAGCGTTCCATTCCGTCAGCAGGGCGACGACGCCCGCTCCCTTTGCCGCTTCGTAAGCCGAATTGCACCAGACGACATCGGGAAGCACCGCCCTGGCAGCGTCCATGGCTTCCGGATCATGCGCCTGAACCTTGATCCCGGCCTTCTGAATGGCCGCGATAATATCGAGCGCCGGTGACTCGCGAATATCATCCGTGTTCGGTTTGAAGGCAACGCCGAGAACGGCAACGGTATCCGCACCGTTCTCCTTGGCAGCAGCCACGATCCGTTCAGCCATCGACTGTTTGCGCACCTCATTGACCGCAATGACTTGCTCAATCAGCGATTGCGGTGCCGCATATTTTTTGCCGGTCGCAGCGAAGGCACGCGTATCCTTCGGAAAGCACGATCCGCCAAAGCCCGGACCCGCATGGAGGAATTTCGAGCCGATGCGATTGTCCATGCCGATGGCGCGCGCCACTTCCTGCACGTTGCCGCCGGTCTTTTCGCAAAGATCGGCCACTTCGTTGATGAAAGTCACCTTCATGGCCAGAAAGGCATTGGCCGCATATTTGATGATTTCCGCGTTTTCCAGCGATGTGACGACCATTGGCGTCTCGCGCAGATAGAGCGGACGATAAAGGCGCTGCATTGCCGTCTTGCCGCTCTCATCCTCGACGCCAACGACCACACGGTCAGGTCGCATGAAGTCTTCAATAGCCGAACCTTCCCGCAGGAATTCCGGATTGGACACCATAGAGAACGGCACACCTGGACGAGCAGCCTTGATACGGTCGCGGATGCGCGCATTGGTGCCGACCACCACCGTCGACTTGATAACGACCACGGCGCCGGGCTTCATGGCGGCTGCAATTTCATCTGCAGCCGCTTCGATATATTGCAGGTCCGCCTCGCCGTCGCCGCGACGGGACGGCGTGCCGACCGCGATGAAGATGACGTCGGCATCGGCGACGCTTGCTGGAAGATCGGTACTGAACTCCAGCCGGCCATCGCGAATATTGCGGGTCATCAGTTCATCGAGCCCCGGCTCGAAAATCGTGACCTTCCCGGCTGTCAGCCGCTCGATGATCGACGGGTTCTTGTCGACGCAGGTAACGTGAAAGCCGAATTCGGCAAAACACACACCCGAAACCAGCCCCACATAGCCCGTTCCGATCATCGCCAGCTTCATAGGTTCAGTCCTTCAGTTTGCCTTCGTGAGAGCCTGTCGAAACTCCAGTTTCGGTTCGCCGACAATGGTCGCTTTGGAGCCCCGGAGCATAATGTACTTAAAGTTACATAAGCACCGGAAGCGCAAAACAACGCCATTTGCAGGCAACCAGAGCCGAAATATCGGTAGGTTCACAGCCATTTGTCGTAGTCGGATACCAGAAGATGCAGCGGCTTCTCGTTTTCTTCGATATTCGAAAAGCGGCCGATCGGCTCGCGGAAAATATTATCGGTCAGGTCATCGTTGACGGTGGAAACCTCGCCGATCAACACATCGCCGCCCTCGCCCCAGAAGGCATGCCAGTTGCCAGGCAGCAACGTCACGCTTTCACCCGGCTGAAGCTTCAGATGAGCGCCAGCCTTCTGCGTCACAAGACGTCCATCCGTTGCAACTGTCACGTCAGTTTCTTCATCCACACTGCCGTCTGGCAGTGAGTTGAACAGTTCCAGCACCAGCGTGCCGCCGCCGCGATTGATGATGTCCTCGGCTTTCACCACATGGCGATGCATCGGCGAAAGCTGGTTCTTGCGCGAAATCATGATCTTTTCGGCATAAAGCATTCCGCCCCCGCGCTTGAGGTCCTCGGCATTGCCGTTGCGCGTGGTGAAGAGGAACAGGCCGAGATCAGCGAACTTGCCCTGCCCGTAATCCGTAATATCCCAGCCGAGACGTGCATCGCGAATGGCGTGCGCATCTGAAGAGGTCCGCGCCTTGAGTTCGTCGGGCGACCAGTAAGCGAAAGGCGGCATAACGTAGCCGAAAGAACGGATGAATGCGTCGCTTTCGCGGATGATTTCGTTGATTTCAGAACGTTTCATGGCCACCGAGCCTCCCATGGTATGAAACAGATTGGGATAGGTTGACGTGGTAACTGGCTTTTAAACCAATTTGCAATCCCGGAAACGCTCCGAGGGCGGTTGTAACACACATTTGCAACGATCTGGTCACGCCGCAAAAGCGACATTTTGGCGTGTCGTCTTTACGCGAAAACCATGTCGCATCCCAATGCGCGTTTAGAATAGTTCAGTGATTGAATCAGCATAACGGAAGCCAGTTCACAGACCTCGGGAGATGTGGGCAAGCTATTGAGATAACGGGACAAGCCGTGCTTCCGGAAGACAAAAGGAACACCGGATCGAGCCTTAGTCGCTGGGAGAACAGCAAAGGGCAGATCCAAGATGGAAAGCAAGGGTTCGAGGCTATGGACGTTCGCAACGAAATGCTGGGGCTGTTGACCGGGCGCGACCCCAATTTCAGCCTGGAGCAGAAATTCTACACCGATCCAGAATATCACAAGCTGGATCTGGAGAATATTTTCTACAAGGACTGGCTGTTTGTCGGTCACGATTGCGAATTGCCGAAAACCGGTTCCTACATGACCGTGCAGATCGGCGCGTATCCCGTCGTCATCGTTCGCGATGCGCAGGGTGGCATTCGTGCTTTCCACAATTCCTGCCGTCATCGCGGCTCGCGCATTTGCGCCGCTGAAAAGGGAACCGCTGCAAAGCTCGTCTGCCCTTATCACCAGTGGACCTACGAACTGGACGGACGCCTGCTCTTTGCACGTCAGGTTGGCCCGGACTTCAAACCTGCCGAATATGGCCTGAAGCCGGTTCATTGCGAAACCGTCGCCGGCTATATCTATGTCTGCGTCGCTGACGAAGCACCCGATTTCGGTGCCTTCCGCAATCTCGTTGAGCCTTATCTCGCGCCGCACAATATCAAGGACGCAAAGGTCGCTTTCGAAAGCTCCATCATCGAGAAGGGCAACTGGAAGCTCGTCTGGGAAAACAACCGCGAGTGCTATCACTGCGCCGCGAACCATCCCGAACTCTGCCGCACCTACCCGGAAGCTCCGTCTGCAACCGGCGTGCAAGGTGTGATGGAAGACCCCGAGATCAACCAGCTCTGGAAGAATTGCAACAGCGTCGGTCTGCCTGCGGAATTCAACATGTCGGAAGACGGTCGTTATCGCATCACCCGCATTCCGCTTCTGCGCGATGCTGTGAGCTATACCATGTCAGGCAAGGCGGCTGTCAAGAAAGCCTTGAGCGATCAGGTGGCTGGCAATACGAATATCGGCGCAATGCTGCTGTTCAACTATCCATCGACGTGGAACCACCTGATGGCGGATCACGCAATTTCCTTCCGCGTGCTGCCGATCAGTGCGGAGGAAACGCTAGTCACCACCAAATGGCTCGTCCACAAGGATGCTGTTGAAGGCGTCGATTACGATCTCGACGAACTGACACATGTCTGGATTCAGACCAATGATCAGGATAGGCAGATCGTCGAAGAAAATGCGGTCGGCATTCGTTCACCCGCCTATCAGCCCGGCCCTTATTCGGTCGAGCATGAAGGCGGTGTGATGCAGTTCCTCGAATGGTACACCAACACCATTACACCGCGTCTGCGTGGCGAAACGGCAAAGCTCAGCCGCGTCGCCTGAAATCGTAATGCGAATCGAGAAGTGAGAAGGCCATGCAGCCTCTGAAATATCTGGACGAGATGCTGCCGTGGAACGACAGGTTGCAGATGCTGGAATGCATTTCGGCCATCGAAGAAGCGCCAGACGTGATGACCTTCTCCTTCAAGACCGCCGAGGACAACTGGTTCCGCTATACGCCGGGCCAGTTCGTCACACTCGAACTGCCGATTGAAAGGGCGGACGGTCTCGGCCCGGTGCTTCGGACCTATACGCTGTCCTCGACCCCTTCCCGTCCCTACCACGTCTCCGTCACGGTCAAGGCGCAAAAAGACAGCATCGGCACACGCTGGATGCTCGACAATCTGCGCCCGCCGATGAAGATCAAGGCTTATGGGCCAAACGGCGACTTCTCCCTCGCCAACCATCCGGGCGAAAAATATCTTTTCGTTTCCGCCGGTTCCGGCATCACGCCAATGGTCTCCATGACGCGCTGGCTTTTCGACTGCGCACCTGCAACCGACCTGGCTTTCATCAATTGCGCACGTAGCCCGGACGACATCATTTTCCGGCGCGAACTGGAACTGCTGGCCGGCCGCATGGAAGCAATGCATCTGGCCTTCATCGTCGAGCAGTCGTCGGCGCGCCATGTCTGGCTGGGCCTTCACGGACGCATCGACCGCGCCCGGCTTGAATTGCTTGCACCCGATTTCCTGCATCGCAAGGTTTTCTGCTGCGGACCGGAACCGTTCATGAACGGTGTGCGGGGCCTGCTGGAAGATGCCGGTTTCAACATGGCCAACTACCATCAGGAGAGCTTTCAACCAGCCAGCGAAATTTCATCGGTTCCGGTGCCTTCGTCGCTCTCCGAAACGCCAAGCATTCCCAGCGCTGCCCCGGCTCCGGCAGTTGCAGCCGCAAGCGTCGTCTTCAGCCTTTCCGGTGTGGAAGTCGAATGCACTGAAAACGACACGATCCTGCTTGCCGCACGCAATGGCGGCCTCAAGATTCCGAGCGCCTGCGAGTTTGGAATCTGCGGCACCTGCAAAGTGAAATGCCTCGGCGGCGAGACCGAGATGACCCACAATGGCGGCATTCGCGACGATGAAATCGCCGAGGGCTATATCCTCGCCTGTTGCAGCCGCCCCCGCGGTCGTGTGGAGATTGATGCTTAGAGCACATCGCGAAAAGTGTGAAACAGCTTTCGTGATGCGCGCTCTAAAATCAGGCCTTCTTGAGAAACTCGGTCCGCAGTACCAGCCCCTTGACCTGCTTGGTGCTGCAATCGACTTCGTCGGGATTTCCGGTGAGGCGAATCCCCTTGACCAGTGTTCCCCGCTTCAGGGTCGTGGATGTTCCCTTGACCTTCAGGTCTTTGATGAGCGTGACGGAATCGCCGTCATTCAGTTGAGTGCCATTGCTGTCGCGCACGATTACGTCGGTCATGACGGTTTCCTGTCTGGTTTTGGTTTGAGCCGTCCGTAGCACTCTTGCCGACGTTATACCAGAACACGGCTTACTGCTGGTCTCGCGAAACCTGTCTGGCTATAGTCAATAACGCAATGAGCAAAGCGGGAGCACTCCATGATCGGTCATGCACTTGTGGTAATCGACGTACAGAATGATTTCTGCCCCGGCGGTGCGCTGGCGGTTAATCGCGGTGACGAAATCATTCCCACCGTCAACCGGCTGATCGACGAAAGCGAGCACGTCATCCTCACACAGGACTGGCATCCAGCCAATCATTCAAGCTTCGCATCGACCCATTCCCACGCCAAGCCCTTCGACACGATCGAAATGGCCTATGGCCTGCAGACGCTCTGGCCCGACCATTGCGTTCAGGGCAGTCACGGCGCGGATTTCCACGCTGACCTGCAATGGATGCGGGCCCAGCTCGTCCTTCGCAAAGGCTTTCGCATCGGCATAGACAGCTATTCGGCATTCTTCGAAAACGACCGCAGCACACCGACCGGTCTTGGTGGGTATCTGCGCGAACGCAACATCGGCTCGCTCACGCTGGTGGGGCTGGCTACCGACTTCTGCGTAGCCTACTCGGCGCTTGACGCCATGGCCGAAGGCTTTCAGGTGCGCGTCCGTCTGGATGCATGTCGCGGGATCGATCTCAACGGCTCGATGGACATCATGCTGCAGAAGATGAAGCAGGCTGGCGTCGAACTGATCGACGAGCCTGCTTCGGCTTCGCACCTGTTATAGCATACTATTCCAGTTCGCCGTCCGGCAGCACGACAAAGATCAATACGGCAATGATTGTGATGAAGAACCGGAATGCGGATTCGATCCCGTTCCATGTTTGCGACATCCACATGCCGAACCATTCTCCGCCAACCGACATGAAGCCGACCTGCCAGACCAGAAAGCCGAGCGACAGACCGGCAATCGCCCATTTCTTGGAGCGGTTGAAACTGACCGCCCGGTCAGTCAGACGGCCAAGCATCGCAAACGCTCCTATCCAGCACAGGATTGCCGTCAGCGTTTCAGCCGCGATGATAAGCACATAGGCGGCATTGTGCAGCATCGGACTAGCGATGGCGCGATATTTGATCGTGGCATCGGGAAAGATAGTGTCCATCATCAGGACGTGCTGCACGAACCCGAAATTGGTGTCGTAATCGGTAATGTTACCGAACGAAACCAGCGTCGCGAAAAAGGCAATCGCCGCCACGAAGGCAGTTTTGCTCAACCGTGTTACGATCATGGAAACGTCTCTCCCCGAATTGGCCGCAGCGCACCGATCATGTCCCCTGAAAGCAATCTCGGCATGAAAGCGATGTCACTCGCATTCGATGATGGTCTTCAACTCCAGTGATTCGGTCAAGGCCAACAAAAAAGGGCAGCGAGAGGCTGCCCTTTTGATCCTGTGACACAAGGCGGCTTTAATGCCCTGTTGCCTCTTCTGCTTCTTCCTGCCAGTTCGGATTGAGCCGGTTGTAGCGCAGCGAAGACATGAACGAGAGGCCGATCAAAGCCGCACCGATAAGGCCAGTGATGACTTCCGGAATATGCACCAGCGTCTGGACATACATGATGACCGCAAGAACCAGGATCGCATAGAAAGCGCCATGTTCGAGATAGCGGTACTGGCCAAGCGTCTTGCGCTCGACAAGCATGATGGTGAGCGAACGCACATAAAATGCGCCGATACCGAGGCCGATCGCGATGATGAACAGGTTCGTGGTCAGCGCAAACGCGCCGATTACGCCATCGAAGGAAAAGCTGGCATCAAGCACTTCAAGATAGATGAAGGCGCCCAGACCACCGCGATGGACCATGTCCATCTGCTCCTGCGTCGCGTCCAGAACCTCACCCAATCCTTCAACGGCAAGGAAGGTCAGAAGACCGAACAGGGCTGCGATCAGGAATGTGTGCGAATGCTCGGCATCCAGCTGGTAGGAAAAGAAGATGATCAGGGCGATTGCGACGCCAATCTCGACACCCTGGACCGAAGCGAACCTCGACATGCGGCTTTCGATGGCTTTGATCCAGTGCACATCCTTCTCGACATCGAAGAAGTACTTCATACCGACCATCAGCAGGAATGTGCCGCCAAAGGCAGCGATGCCTGTATGCGAATCCGAGATCACGCGGGCATATTCATCCGGCTGCCAGATCGCAAGCTTCAGCGCCGAGATCGGATCGGTCCACATGGCAACCGCAACGATGGCCAGCGGAAAGATGATGCGCATGCCGAAAACAGCAATGATAATGCCCCAGGTCAGGAAGCGATGCTGCCATTCGGGCGTCATGTCGCGCAGGATGCGGGCATTCACGATAGCATTATCGAAAGAAAGCGAAATTTCGAGAACGCTCAAAACCGCACAAATGATGAAGACGGAGACCATTCCCCCAAAAGTGCCGGTCATTTCGTAACCGAGCCAAACGGCACCTGCGAGACCCAATACGGTAAAAACCATGGGCCAAATAAAATAACGAAGAGTGGCCATTTCAAACCATCGAATTATTATTGTTTATCAAACGGACAGGCACCGGCCACGGCAGCGCATGTTATCCGCGAAGCGAAAACCGCTTCTCGTTACGCGCTCTACCTGACCACTGCTCTTCCCGCCAAGGCGTAACGGCTATGTAAGTAGCTTGCCAGATGCAAACAAGAGAAAGCGTGGCAATAAATTGGCTAATTTGCGGATTTGATGTGCTGAAATATTTCGTTACTAATCCATGATACTAAAGTAGGACAGACCTGCGACCTCAAACACCTGTCCGTCCAGTAAAATCTTCCAGAACGCCTGATTTGTACGAATTGTCACGTGGCAAAAACTTTATCTCAACATAAATTCATAGTGAGGGCTGCATATCGCCATCGGTTGCTCCCGCTTCAGGAATGAGGAAATTCAACAGATGATTGCTCCGGAAGAGCTACAGCGTCGAATAGAGAAAAGACTTGCCGAGAGCAGTTTTTCACAGCCGGAGCTTCTGATCCGGCGCGCGCATCGCATGGCACAGGAAGGCAAGAATGGATCGGCCTCTGTCGCCGACGCGCTGCTCAAGGAAGCCGGTTCGCAAATCGGCCTGCATGAACTCTCCGAAATAATCGACCATAAGCCGTGGCTGCTCGAAATGATTATCAACGGCGCTGGAAAAAAGGGCGGCAATTCTGACCACCATTAGGAACAATTTCTGCAAAAACATGAAGTACCCACGCAGGAAAATCAGTCTGTCTGGATAATTTCTGATCCCGCTTTGATCAGATAAGATGCACCTCATACCGCGATACACTTCCAGAATTTGTCTTTCATACGTGATTGCAAGGGGAGAACTAGACGATGATAACTGGACCTCAATGCCGTGCCGCGAGGGCGCTCGTGGAATTCTCCCGCGAGCGTTTGGCGCAATTGTCCGGCATCGACGCACAGATAATCGAACGGTTTGAGCGCAAGCTGGGCCAGCCAACGGATGAGCAGATTTCGGGACTCGCGGACGCGCTGGAAAAAGCCGGGGCGCAATTCATTCCAGAAAATGGCGGCGGCGCCGGTGTACGTTTGAAATTCAACCGTTCGGAAACCAGACGTATTGCCAATCTGGAAAACGAGGGCGGCCCGACTGCTTCCGACGACGTTCCGTAGCCGGGAACCTGGTGAACCGTAAACGCCCCCATCCTGAAAGAGGATGAAACGGCTTTGTTGGGAATACTATGCTGGTTAAAAAGCGCCGGGCTGCTTCAATCAGACCGGCGCTCCGAGTTCTCAGTTCTCGATAAGGCTTACTTGGCAGTCAAGGCCGGCGGATCCAGCCGTGGCTGCATCTTGATCGTCACCAGATCCTTGGCTCCAAGATCATAATCTTTAAACGATACGCCGCGAAGGACCTGATCATCGTAGGTCTTGACGTAATAAGTCATGTTCTTCATGTCGGCGATGGCCGTCCACTGCGTGTATTCGAGTGGCGCACCCGGCTCCACGATCCAGCCTTTGGGAATATCAAAGTTGTTCGTGATGTGCTCGGCCAACCGTACACTTTGCGGGCCGCTTGGCACCTTCGCCGCAGACAGAACGAAACTCGTTGCACGCACGAACCTTGATGGAGGCGTCGTATCGCCAGGCACGCCCAGCATACCCGAGCCCTCCCCTAAAGGCTGGAAAGTAGCGCCATTGACTTTGAGCGGCTTGGTGTTTTCCGGCGACAGGTGAACATAATTACGCAAATTGGTCATATGCCAGTCGAAGGAGGGTGAATTCGTCATCACCCCGAGCGGATTATCATAAACCTTCAGCTTGCCATCCACCGGCTCGATGACGATCGATGCCCCCGTAGCGTCATGCAACGTATAGTGCACTGGCGGCGTGAAACCCATATTGGCCTGCTTGACATCAATGACGGCAACACTGGCCAGCGCATCCTTGACTTCAGCGACGGTTGAGAAATTGGTCAGAGCCCAGCTTAGAACATCCCACGGAGCAAGACTGTCTTCTGGCTTGGCCGTGGAAGGGTCCTGGAACTTGGCGAAATCCGGGAAATAGAGGATGCCGCCGGCAAGCCCTTTCTCGTTCATGCCGTCGGTGAGTGCCGGAATACCAAAGGCATTCATACCGATCACAGCGTATTTGCTCTTCCATTGCTTGCCGGGCTTTGCGTCGGCGGCAGTCGCCGTGAACGCATAGTTCCGCGGGACGACGATCATATCGGACTTGAGTTCGAACGCAAATTCCATTGTGCGCCCATAAACCATGCCACCATCACTCGTCGGGAGAACGAAGCTGGTGCAGGCGAAAGCCGCTTGAGGAACAACCAGGGCGGCAGCCATGAGCCCAGTTGCAACACCTCGTGCAAACATCCGGCGAGACGACTTCCAGATAGACTGTTTCGTTTTCATGATGACCTCGTTACTCCACGATTTGTCATTTCAAGTTTTGTCAAACTGACTTCCCCCGCCTCACCTCATTGAAGAAAAAGAGGCGCTGCTCCCGTTTCGAATAAATTATCGCTATCGATGAGAGTCAACACAACAAACCTTAGTATAAAGATCAAATTTCAGTTTATCTTGCGAGATGATTAACATATATATGGGGGTAAGTTTTTAATCCGATGTATTGCTGATTTTGCTAATACATATGATAGGGGGTTTTTCAGTGAGAAACAGAAGGTCGCATAACCAGAACGGGAATCTACTGAGAAAATATACCAGCAGTATTATATTAGCATCTTCTGTTTTATTAGCTGCATCAACGGCATCGCTCGCCGCGGATGCTGTGGCGCCACAACCAGAAATCCAGGATCAGCAGCGATGGCGTGTGATTTTCAGCCCTTATGTCTGGGGAGCGTCACTGAACGGCAGCGCCGGTCTGCTGGGTCGCAGCACTGATGTGAACGTCCCCTTCAGCGAGATTTTCGATAATCTCGACATGAGCTTCATGGGCAATGTCGATGTCGGCAACGGTACGGTCGGCTTTTTCATCGACGGGCAGTATGTCAAAACCAGCCAGGATGAAAATCTCCGCGACAACGAGCTTGCTCTCGACATCAAGACCACGACCCTGGCAGGTGGCGCTTACTATCGCATCTATGAACAGCAGCTCGAGGGAACGACACTTTTCGGAAACCAGCGTATTTTCGCAATCGAACCCACCATCGGCGTTCGCTGGACGAAGCTGGAAGCCGGCCTCGAAGTCGGCCGCTTCAGCGGGTCGCGCAAGGTCGAGTGGACCGATCCTTTCGTAGGTACGCGCGTCTTCTACGATATCAACGACCGGTGGAACATTTTCGCGGAAGCCGACATCGGCGGCTTCGGCGCAGGAACCAAGCTCAGCGCCAATGGCCAGATCTATCTCGGTTATCGCACGCTAGTTTTCGATGTGCCGACGACATTCCGCGTCGGTTATCGGGCACTTTATCAGGATTACAAGGACAACGATACGGTAGAGAAATTCAAGTATGACGTGACCCAGCATGGGCCTGTCATCGGTTTCTCCGTTACATTCTAGAGCGCGTTTCGATCTGATTGAATCAGATTGGCGCTCCAAGTATTTGCTTAAACGCGCATCCCGAGAATCGTTTCACACTTTTCGGGATGCGCTCTAATTCACGACAGTATGAATTCCAGTCGTTCGACCCGCCGCTAAACCGGCGGGTCTTTTGCTATCCAGCGTCACCTTTACCCCTTCTGGCGCGCACGAGACAAAGACCCGGAACAGTTTCAAGGATAGTAGAGAAACTGCAGCAGCTATCGACCAGAAAATCGATCGCTCTAAGTAAAATTCAACGACTTCTGCTAATAATGCGACCAAGAAGCTGTATATTTGAGCGCGTTTCGGTCCGATTGAATCAGATCGGGGCTCTGGCGCGTACCCCGAAAATTGTGAAACGTTTTTTGGAACAAAATACGCGTAAGATACTCTAAGTGGGGGATGCATGACTTATATCTTCGAGCTGCCTATTTATCTTTCTTTTGTGGCCTTCGTCGTACTGGGCATTGTATTTTATGCAGTCGGACGTTCCGCGCTGGACATGCTTTCCAAACATGCAACCAGCGATGCTCTGTCCATCCCGATCGGGGCCTTCATCAGTACTATTGCAACGGCCTGGGCTTTATCGCTGGGTTTTGTCGCAGCAGACATCTGGAGCGTCAATTCCCGTGCAGACCAGGCCACCAGCGAAGAGCGCTCTGCCATTTCCCGCCTGATCGGAACGTCCAGTACAGAGATATTGAACGCACCGAACCTCACCACCGCCCTGACCGGCTATCGTCTTGCCGTCATCGACGACGAATGGCGTGACAAGATCAACATCGAGCCGGCAGGCTCCGTCGAAACCGCGCTGCAGAATATCCGGCAGGAAATCATCAATCTGGCGCGCACAGACGTCCCGTCTCCGATTATCTCCCAGCTTATCAACGACTTCGATGCGCTGCAGGATGCACGCAATACCCGGCTGGCTGTCGGGTCGACCTCGATCGACTATTATAAATGGTATCTCGTACTATCCCTGACATTTCTCACGGCTATAACCATTGCAGCAACCCATGCCGATCGTGTGCGGGCAGGTGTAAAGGCGCTCGTCATTTATTCGCTCACAGCCTCTTTCTGCCTCTGGATTCTCGCAATCCATGCCAATCCCTATCAGGGACTGGAACGTCTTGAGCCGTCCCTGCTTTTCACCACCCATAAGCACGGCTAAGATATAGGGAGATTCGGTCTATTTTATCTTGCTGAAATTGCAGGGAAATCCGTCCAATCGAACGTGGAGCAGCGATTTGATAAAACTGCTGGGTGCTGGTGTTCTCATAGGCTTGGTGTTGCCGGTCGGGCTAGCGTCAGCGCAGACCTTTAGCGTCTGTCACGGCTATGAATGCCATTACCGGACCAAGGTTACGCTTACCGTGAAGGATCAGCAGCGCATCCGGAATCTTCTGCAAAGTGGCAGCCGCAGCGCAGATAGTGAACGGAAGGCATTGCGAACGGCAGTTGCTATCTTCGAACAGCGCGGCACCGCAGCTATCGGCGTTCGGGACAAGCCTCGAATGCAGTTCGGCAAGGCTCGCATAAAAGGCCAGATGGATTGCATCGATGAATCAACCAATACCGATAACTTCCTGCGCTATCTGCAGTCACGCGGCTGGCTGAAGCATCACACCGTTGCACGACGCACTTCGCGCGGCGCTTTCTTCGATGGTCGCTACCCGCACTGGACAGCGGTCATCGAGGACAGGCAGGGCCAGAAATGGGCCGTCGATTCCTGGTATGAGGCAGGCGGCGGACCGCCCGATATAATGCCGCTCCAGCAATGGAAGCAGCGCGGTTATATGGGCGAGCGTTAAAGACGTTTGACTGTCTTTCCGGTAACGATCACCGCCTTATATCGCTTGGCGAGAGCATTCATCCATTCACTATGAAAAGCGGGTATCCTGCCCGAGAGAATACAGGGCACCACAGAGGGGACGATCCATGCCTATTTTGAAGCGGTCTTTTTCCAGCATCTGCACCACTACGCTGGTCGCAGGCAGCATGTTTGTCGCGCCAATTGCCGAAGCATGCACGCGTTTCGTATATCACGGCGTCAGCGACCAGGTGATGACCGCGCGATCGATGGACTGGAAAGTGGATGTCGCGACCAATCTCTGGACCTTTCCACGCGGCATGAAGCGCTCTGGCGAGGCGGGCGACAACTCGATCCAGTGGACCTCCAAATATGGCAGCGTCATTGCTTCCGGTTATGATATCTCCACCACGGATGGGCTGAACGAAGCGGGACTTTCCGTTGGCGCACTGTGGCTGGTCGAATCCGAATATCCGAAATATGACGGCACCACGCCGGGTCTCAGCATTGCAGCCTGGGCGCAATATGTGCTCGATAATTTTGCTACAGTCGATGAGGCGGTCAAGAACCTGAGCGCCGATCCATTCACGATCGTCACGGACAAGGTGCCGGGCGAAGACAGGCTGGCCACGCTGCATCTGGCGATATCCGATTCCAGCGGTGACAGTGCGGTCATCGAGTATATCAACGGCAAGCAGGTGATCCATCACGGCAAGCAATATCAGGTGATGACCAACTCGCCGACCTATGACGAGCAGCTGGCGCTCAATTCCTACTGGACCCAGATTGGCGGCACCGTCATGCTGCCCGGCACCAACCGCGCTGCCGACCGTTTCGCGCGCGCCTCCTTCTACGTGAACGCCATCCCGAAAGCCGAGAACCCTGTTGAGTCGATTGCCAGTGTTTTCAGCGTCATTCGAAACACCTCGGTCCCCTACGGCCTGACGACGCCCGACCAGCCGAACATTTCATCGACACGCTGGCGGACGGTAGCCGATCAGAAGCGCAAACTCTATTTCTTCGAATCCGCTTTGACGCCCAATGTTTTCTGGGTTGACCTGAAGGAAATCGACTTTTCACCGGAGACCGGCAAGGTCAAGAAACTCGATCTTGGCGTGAATCAAACCAACACGTTCAATGGCGTCGTCAATGACAGTTTCAAGGAAAGCGAGCCCTTCAAGTTCCTCGGTCTCTGACCAGCTTTTGCAATTTTTGCTGAACCAATCGTGCCTCGTCGCGTTAGTTATTCATAACCAACCCAGAACGGAGGACCGACCAATGGACTGGAATCGCGTTGAAGGAAACTGGAAACAGGCCAAGGGCAAGATCAAGGAACAATGGGGTAAACTCACCGATGACGACCTCGATCAGATCGATGGTCAGCGCGAGCAGTTGGAAGGCAAAATTCAGGAACGCTACGGTATAGAGAAAGACCGCGTACGTTCCGATCTGGACGATTGGTACAATCGCCAGACTTGGCTTTCGTAAACCAGATTTGGCTTTCGTAAAAAAGTCGCCCTTGACAGTAAAGCCCTGCCATATGGCAGGGCTTTTTGATTTCTACCGGCAGCCGTCAACACGCTGCAGGGAGGCCGACAGCCCCATCAGGGAGAACGTATAGCGGGTCTGCGTACCACGTGCGGATGTCGCCTGCACCTTGAGCGTTTTGCCGGCACGCATAGCCCGCATCAGCTTCGCTTCATCGCCAATATTTTCGGCCCAGGCGCGATTGCCCTCGCTGAAAAATGGAAAGCGGGTGTCATCCACCATCACATTGACCGAGCTATCAGCCTTCAACTGATATCCCATAACCAATTGAGGGCTATATTGACCGTCTGCCTTGGAAATAATCACGAAATTATCGCCGTGCTGCACGCCTGTTGGATGAAAATTGACCGGTACAGTCAAAGCATAGCACTTGTTACCCGCAAGCTCGGTGTTCTGGTAAACGCCCCAATCGCGGAATTCACCCAAATAACTCGTCTTCGCTGAAGCCGCGAGAGAACTCGCCACCAACCCTGCCAATGCCAGCGTAACGGTGGCTGCATTTTTTCTCATCGCCCAAAACCTCCATGTTGTTGCCAGTTCACGTCACTTAAAAAATTGTTTCATTGCGTTACTATTTTCTTAACGAACTGCTAAAATTTGTTGAAAGTTTGCGATGAGAGCCAAAACACCAGCCTGATAAAGCAGGCAGCGTTGTGCAAACACGGCTATCGGCAACACCGAGCGGGCTGGCTGTACTTGTTGAAGAAGGATGTCAGAAACCGGATTCTCGAGAAAGCCCGAACCGCGAACAAGGCGCGGTTCCAAACGGGGATATCGCCCATCGCTTCAAAGCTGACGGAAGGAGAAAATGGTGGGCCCGGAGGGACTCGAACCCCCAACCAAGCGGTTATGAGCCGCCGGCTCTAACCAATTGAGCTACAGGCCCCACGCATCCTTGCCCTACCCTAAAGAAAGCCGGGATACAAGCTGTCAAATGCATCAGTTGCCCTAATGCGCACATATTCAGTTGCGAAGCATGCAACCTAGAACCACGGTGTTTCTGATTTGAACCGGCAGTTGCAATTGGCAGGCATTTCGAATCTGATATCGTTGGCTTCAGACATAAGAGGGAACTTAAGAAATAAATGATTTCAAAGGCAAAGCGGTCGACCTTATCGGCACGACCAGCTCCGCCAAAGCTGCCTCAACTTTCTCTACAGGAGATTTTATGAACAACCGCGCTACCACTCTTCTTGCAACCTCCTTTTCTGCAATCATGCTCGCAGGCGCCCTGACGCTGCCAGCTCTGGCACAGGAGAATCAGATGACGAAGCAGCCTGCGCGTATCGCCGTCACCGGCGAAGGCACCATGACCGCCTCGCCCGATATGGCCATCCTCAATCTTTCTGTGCTGCGCGAGGCGAAGACCGCTCGCGAAGCCATGACCGCCAATAACGAAGCCATGGCAAAAGTGCTCGAAGCCATGAAGAAAGCCGGTATTGAAGACCGTGATCTGCAGACCGGCGGCATCAGCATTCAGCCGCGCTATGTCTATCCTGATGACAAGAATGGCCTGAAAGAGCCGAGCATCACCGGCTACACGGTTTCAAACAGCCTGACGGTGCGCGTGCGCGATCTGGCCAAGGTCGGAAACGTGCTTGATGAATCCGTTACGCTCGGCGTCAATCAGGGCGGTGATCTGAGCTTCGTCAACGACAACCCGTCTGCGACGATCAACGAAGCGCGCAAGCGCGCCGTTGCCGATGCCATCGCCAAGGCAAAGACCCTTGCCGATGCTGCCGGTGTAGGCGTTGGCCGCGTCGTTGAGATCAACGAACAGAGCCGCCCACCAATGCCGATGCCAATCGCTCGCGCCCAGTTCAAGACCATGGCTGCTGGCGCGCCGGAAGATGCCGTGCCTGTTGCAGCCGGCGAAAACAGCTACAACGTTTCGGTCAATGTCGTTTTCGAAATAAAGGAATAACGGCATTCTGACTGGCGCGTAAAAAGGGGCGCACCAGCGCCCTTTCTCTAGCCCAACAGTATAGAAAAGCCCCGGACCAATTACTCAGGCCGGGGCTTTTGAATTTTGAACTATGTGCCTTAGCGAATGATCGGGCAACCACGTACATTTGCAAACACGACACCGGCAGGGCGACCGTGACGGAAACCGCGAACCTGAACCGACTTGCCGCGATAGACGACACGCGCATTGCGGATGCCCATGCGGTTGGCCTTCATCTTGGCGCCTTCAATGGAACAGGCACGGCCACGATAGACCGGACGGCCATGGTGGTAGCCGCGGTAGTCAACATTCACGATAGCGGAGCTTGCCGAAGTGCTGACGGCCGGAGTGACAACCGGCGATGCAGCATTGGCCGAAGCTGCCGTCGTGAAGATGGCGGCAACGCCAAGAGCGGCGGTTACAACGAACGACTTGAGCGAAATAGCAGACATCTTGGAACCTCTTTCGATTTGCTTTCAGGTCTTGCCTGAGACACCCGACAGTTAGTCCGCGATAGATGAACAGAATGAAAAACCCATGTTCATGTGCCGTTCAGCTTTCCGCAATGCAGAGCGCATATCCGGATGGCATCGAAATAAATTCAATTAAAACAATGAATTACAATAGATCCAAAACCATTCCGCGATATTGGACGGGCAGATTAAATTTACGCAATGTTTGAAAAACGCAGTTGAGCCATCATCGGCGGCTCGGCATCACCATATGGTCGATATAGTCGTCCTCATCTTCCAGATCGTGATCGAAAGCCGTGACCTTGCCGCGAACGGAGATGCCAGCCTCGTGCACCGTTTCGGGCGAGCCTGAAACAAGCGGATGCCACCAGTAGAGATCTGAGCCTTCGGCAACCAGACGGTATGCACAGGTCACAGGCAGCCAGTTCACCTCATCAACGATTTCCGGTGTCAGAAAAACGCAGTCCGGCACTGTCTTCTTCCGGTTCGGATAATCACGGCACTGGCAGCTGTCCGGATTGAGCAGCGTGCAGGCTACGCTCGTCCAGTAGATCTCGTCGGTGTCGTCGTCGAGCAATTTATGCAGGCAGCATTGGCCACAACTGTCACAAAGGCTCTCCCACTCGCTGCGGGTGAGCTGGTTCAGGGTCTTGGTGCGCCAGAATGGTTTGTCGTTCATGATGCAGCGTATAATGGAATTATGTCGAGAATGGCATAGGCAAATCGCCGCCATCTGGAGCGCATCCCGAAAAGCGTGAAGCGGTTTTCGGATAAGATGTGGGTCAAAACAAAAAGTTGGGTCGCGCCGGTCTGCTTCATTCCGATTGAAACACGCTCCAAGAACTCTTGAAATCAGATTCTTACCGGGTTAATAGTCCGGCGTCATCACAATGACCGTAAGCGTCTTACGTTAGGCAACGCATCAATCTGGCCGGGAACGGCAATTCGCATTGATGTTTCGTTGCGCCTTCCCCGCATAATATTCAGGAATACATATGTCTCAGTTTGAATGCGCACGCCGCAGAAAGCTGCCAGCACGCTATGCATCTATTGTGATGCCTTTCATCTTGTCGATCATGATGACATTCATCGTCTCATTGATTGCCACCGCCAAGAGCCTCGGCATTACCCATCCCGACCTCGCTTCGAGCTGGATGACGGCATGGGCTCTTTCATGGGTGATCGCTTTTCCGGTCCTCCTCGCCATTCTGCCCGTCGTGCGCAAAATGGTCGCTCTGGTGTGCCACCCGCATTGATAATTTCTAACGCGCATCTTATCCGAAAACCGTTTCACTCTTTTCGGGATGCGCTCTAAACAGAAAAAGCCGCGCATCGTGATGCGCGGCTTTTCAATCTTCTTGCAGGCGGTTCAGCGGAAAATAGCTTCACCTTGTTCATCCACGATCTGCCGTCCCTTGTTCAGCGAGATGCTGGCGGCATCTTCGATGCCGGGGCAACGGTCGGCACGAACGAAACGATATTCCTTCACTTCGCCATCAATCGTCTTGGAAATGACGCCGCAGACCTGATACTGCCCGCCTTCGCTATAGGGCGTAGCAATGATCAGAAAGTCCTTGTGCTCAAGGCGACCAGCCTCTTTCGGCTCTGCCGGTGTCTCAGAGGCAGAGCCCCCACCGAAAAGACGCTTCAAAAAAGACATATCGCCTCCCCTTCCCGTATGTTTTTGTTCGGCTTAGCTATCGAGGCCCGCTTAGCTGTCGAGGAACGAACGCAGTTTACGCGAACGGCTTGGATGCTTCAGCTTGCGCAGTGCCTTGGCTTCAATCTGGCGGATACGTTCGCGGGTGACCGAGAACTGCTGACCGACTTCTTCCAGCGTGTGATCGGTGTTCATGCCGATGCCGAAGCGCATACGCAGAACGCGTTCTTCACGCGGCGTCAACGAAGCCAGAACACGGGTCGTCGTATCGCGCAGATTGGCCTGAATGGCAGCATCGATTGGCAGAAGCGCGTTCTTGTCCTCGATGAAATCGCCCAGATGCGAATCTTCCTCGTCGCCAACCGGCGTTTCGAGCGAGATCGGCTCCTTGGCGATCTTCAGCACCTTGCGCACTTTTTCGAGCGGCATGGCAAGCTTTTCGGCCAGTTCTTCCGGCGTCGGTTCACGACCGATTTCATGCAGCATCTGGCGCGACGTACGAACGATCTTGTTGATCGTTTCGATCATGTGCACCGGAATACGGATGGTGCGCGCCTGATCGGCAATCGAACGGGTGATCGCCTGACGAATCCACCAGGTCGCATAGGTGGAGAACTTGTAACCGCGGCGATACTCGAACTTGTCGACAGCCTTCATCAGGCCGATATTGCCTTCCTGAATGAGATCGAGGAACTGCAAGCCACGGTTCGTGTACTTCTTGGCAATCGAGATAACCAGACGAAGGTTGGCTTCCACCATTTCCTTCTTGGCGATGGTCGCTTCGCGTTCGCCCTTCTGCACCTGATTGACGATACGGCGGAACTCACCGATCGAGATCGCGGTTTCGGTCGCCAGCATCTGGATTTCGGAACGCAGACGGTCGATAGCGCGCGCTTCCTTGGCTGCGAACTCTTTCCAGCCGCGGGCTGAAAGCGTACCAACGCGCTCTACCCACTTCGGGTCCAGTTCGTGGCCCTGATATTCCTTCAGGAACTCCTCACGACGCACGCCGAAAGATTCGGCCAGACGCAGCAGCTTGCCTTCGTTCTGCACCAGACGCTTGTTGATGTCGTAGAGCTGTTCGACGAGCTGTTCGATACGGTTCTGGTTCAGCGACAGCGACTTCACTGCCTTGATGAGCTGATCCTTCAGTTCCTTGTAGCGACGCTCCTGGCTCGACGACAGTTCACCCGTCGCGGCCAGACGGCCTTCGACCTGCTGGTCCTGCAGCTTGCGCAGCTTCTTGTAGGTGTCAGCGATGAGGTCGAGGGTTTCCATGACCTGCGGGCGCAGTTCGGCTTCCATGGCCGCCAGCGACAGGTTGGCTTCGTCCTCGTCCTCTTCTTCCTCTTCTGCGGGCATGTCGCCGCCGACATTGGTAATATCGTCGTCGTCACGCGAGCGGCGCTGAGACTTGTCATCGCGCGGCTTTTCCTCTTCCACGCGCTCGATCACCGGGGCCTGCTTGGCTTCCGGACCGGCATAGGTGGTTTCGAGGTCAATGATCTCGCGCAGCAGAATATTGGAATCGTTCAGCTGGTCGCGCCAGATGATGATCGCCTGGAAGGTCAGCGGGCTTTCGCAAAGCCCGGCGATCATCGTTTCGCGGCCAGCCTCGATGCGCTTGGCGATAGCAATTTCGCCTTCGCGCGACAGAAGCTCGACGGAACCCATTTCGCGCAGATACATGCGCACCGGATCGTCGGTACGGTCGGTCGGCTCTTTCTTGGTCGTGGTGGTGGCAACAGCCGTGCCGCCGGATTCGACCAGATCGTTGCTTTCTTCCGAGTCGTCGTCGCTGTTTTCTTCGCGATCGTTGTCCTGCTCGTCATCTTCAACGACATTGATGCCCATATCGGATAGCATCGACATCGTGTCTTCGATCTGCTCAGATGTCACTTCCTCGGAAGGCAGCACGGCGTTCAGCTCGTCCATGGTGACGTAGCCGCGCTTCTTCGCGAGCTTGATCATCTTCTTGACAGCATCGTCAGAAAGGTCGAGAAGCGGACCGTCGGTGGCACCTTCGCGCTCGACTTCGGCTTCTTCGTTTTCCTTAACCTTCGTTGCCATATGTTCTTCTCCAGGCGACCCCGGTCGCTTCTAAGATATATAGAGTTCTCGGACAGTTTTGCGAGGTTGCAATCCGTCGGTTGATTCTGCGAGTAGCCGATTTCCTGTTAATGGCGGATTAACCTTGCCACCGGTATCGGGCTTCATGATCTCCGATTTCTTGTGGGCAGATCAGGCGGTCGACCAGACAACGCCACTTTTCCGGCCCAGATCCAGTTTGCTGGTTACAGCATCGGATATCACCGGTTCTGTTCTTTTTCCTTGTTCGAACTGTCGTGATTCCGTCATTTACGCCACACGTCAAGAGCGACTCACCTGATTCGCGCTTAAAAAGCGAATCATTTGTTGTCGCGGCCTCATCGTTGGCCAGATAGAGCACGTTTTCCGGATCGCAACCCCCGCATTCGGGCTGTTCTTGCCGAACTGATTCGGAAAGCCGAATCAGAAACCGCCGGGCGGGCGCCCCGAAGACAGGCCAAAACCGTCGATCAGAGCTTCAGTCGCATCAGCTTTCAAAATCTGATTTTGTATATCTTTGAGACGCGCAAACAATTCGCCCGTCTCGTCTGTTTCAAGCGCGGCCTCAACGGCTCGCAGCTCCTTATGTAGTGTGCGGGCGCGCTGATGCAAGTGAAGCGCCTGCCGAAGGGCTTCGCGCGCATCGTCTTCAGCCGCCAATGCTGTCGCGGTCCAGAGCTTCGCGCCCCTGACCACGAGTTCGAGCATTTCAATCTGGTCGCCATGACCGGCATTCACCAAAGCACGCCGCATGGCGACGCCGTCTTCCATGTGTCCGGCAGCCAGCACATCCAGCATGGCCAGATGCAGCGACTTAAGGACTTCATGCCCCAGATCAAGAGCCGCCAGCGTCTCGAAATCCTCTTCGATCAGACGCGGATGATTGAGAAGCGTCAGCACGATAGCCGTTTCGCGCAACGGGGCATGCGATCCCGCGCCAGGCCTGCCGCCTTTTACGAGCGTCGAGCGCACCAGACTATCCGAAATCGCAAGACGGCCATTACCGCCAGCCGATCCGCCACGTCCACCATCATTCCGGCGGTTGAAAGACGAATTGCGCTGACCACCGCCTTGATACCCCTGACGACGTCCCTGGCCGAAAAAGGCCTGTGCCCGCTCGCGCATATCCTGACTGTAATGCCGCCGGATATCCTCATTCGCGATGCGGCTGGTAATTTCACGCAGGCGCGCTTCGAGTTCAGCCCGACGTTCCGGCGTATCGAATACCCCACCCGTCGTTTCCCGCGTCCACACCATATCGACCAGCGGCTTCGCATCGCGCAAAACCACATGAAATGCCGCCGGACCTTCGGCCTTGACCAGATCATCCGGGTCCTGCCCTTCTGGAAGAAGCGCAAATCGCAGTGATTTGCCTGGTTGCAAGGCAGGCAGTCCGAGATCGACGGCGCGATAGGCGGCGCGAAGCCCGGCCCCGTCACCGTCGAAGCACAGAACAGGTTCCGGGCTGATGCGCCAGAGAAGTTCGAGCTGTTCTTCGGTAAGCGCCGTGCCAAGCGGAGCCACCACCTGATGGATACCTGCCTGCGCCAGCGCAATCACATCCATATAGCCTTCAACAGCGATGATGGATTTGGCAGGCTCACCACCTTGCGGCTGGCAGGCCTTGCGCGCCCGCAAGCCGTTATAAAGAACCCGCCCCTTGTGAAACAGTTCAGTTTCCGGCGAGTTCAGATATTTGGCCGGGGCATCCGCAGAAAGCGCCCGCCCGCCGAAAGCGATGATCCGCCCGCGCAGATCTTCAATCGGAAACATGACACGATCGCGAAAACGGTCATAGGAAACGGCAATTCCTTCACCGTGCACGACAAGGCCGCATGCCTCGATCTGCTCGCGGGAAACACCTTTGCCTGCCAGAAATTCCTTCAATGCATTGCGCGATTCCGGCGCATAGCCAATGCGGAAAGATTGCTGCGTTGCGGTCGAAAGTCCGCGATCCCGCAAATAGGCGCGCGCCTTGGCACCGACGGCGCTTTGCAACTGACTTTCGAAAAACTGCGCTGCCAGTTCCATGACATCGTAAAGTGTTGCGCGTTGTGCCTCGCGCTTTTCCATTTCGGGATCGCGCGCCGGCATTGGAACGCCAGCCATATCGGCGACCCGTTCCACCGCCTCCGGAAAGCTCAAGCCCTCAAGGTCGGTCAGAAACTTGAAGTGATCGCCCGTCACACCGCAACCGAAACAATGATAGCGGCCCTTGCGGTCTTCACAGTGAAAGCTTGGCGTCTTTTCGCCATGGAACGGACAGCAGGCCCAGAAATCGCCCTTAGGGGGATTGCTTTTCTTGCGGTCGAACGAAGCGCGCGTTCCTATCAGCGTCGAGATCGGGACGCGGTCTCTGATCTCATCGAGAAAGGATGGCGAGAAACGCATTACAAATTTCACTTTCGATTTATTCAGGCAGGTCATACAGGCAGCAAGCGTGTATTCCAGAGAGTATATAGGCGCGCCCGCTCTGACAGTCCATCGCGCAGGCATGTCCCTCCCCGCTAATCACATGTCGCTGCCAAACAAGCGCATTGTCACAAAACTGTCATATGTTCGTCATGACGCTGCGGGAATGGATTGCATTTTATTGCGAACAAGCCCATATCTCTTGAAGATTTGATTAGCCGGAACATATTTTTTCTTCATTTGTTGCGTTAGCTTAATCACCTTGAGTTACAACACCCACCTCCAACCCGAAGGGATTTTGCCGTGAACGGTTCTTTGGTCCTTTTGCATCTGGCCGGTGCAGTTGCGCTTTTGCTTTGGGCGACGCGGATGGTGCGGACCGGGGTGGAGCGTGCCTATGGCGACCGGCTGCGCAGACGCCTGCGCAACCAGATGCAGAACCCGCTGCTTTCCGTCGCCTTCGGCCTTGCCCTTGCTATCGCCCTGCAAAGCTCGACAGCGGTCACGCTTCTCGTCGGTTCATTCGTCGGTTCAGGTTTTGTCAGCGGTGTCGCAGGCCTCATGGCCGTGCGCGGTGGCGAGCTTGGCTCCGCCCTTGTCGTCAAGATCCTGAGCTACGATCTCACGCTTCTGGTGCCGCTCTGCCTGGTCATCGGCACAGGTATCTTCATGACCACCGAGCGCCGCGACTGGCGCCAGATCGGCCGCATTCTGGTCGGCATCGGTCTTCTCATCATGTCGCTGGAAATGACCGGCCAGGCCACAGAGCCGTTGCGGCAAAGCGAATTGCTGCCGGTCATCGTCGACTATCTGTCCGGCGATCCGATCACAGCCTATCTGCTCGCAGCCCTGATGACATGGCTGTTTCATTCCAGCGTTGCCGCCGTCATCCTGCTCACCACCTTTGCCTCGCGCGGGCTGATCCAGCCCGAACTTGCCGTGGTGATGGTTCTGGGCGTCAATCTGGGGTCGTCGATCATCGCCCCGATCCTGACCCGCCATGCGCCGCCGGAAACTCGCGTCGTGCCGCTCGGTAATCTTTTGATGCGCGGTGCCGGATCGCTCATCATGCTGGTGCTTTACCAGACCTTCAAACCGTCGGTCGCCTTCCTTGGCGTCGATCCGGTCTCGCAGGTGGTCAATGCGCATATCCTGTTCAATGTCATCGTGATGATTGCCGGCATTCCGCTTTCCGGCCTCGTGCTGCGTGCAACCGAGGCGCTGGTCAATCTCAATGCGGGCAAGAACGCTCCGGCTGCACAACAACCAATCGAGATCGAACAATATAGCGCGCTCGATACTGCCGTTCTCGACCGGCCCTCGCAGGCGCTTGCCAATGCAACCCGCGAAGTGGTCGGCGTCTGCGACACGATCGAAGTCATGCTGCGGCGGATCATCGAGCTTTATGAAAAGCCCGATCAGCTGCGGATCGATGAGCTGGAAGCCCTTGATGACCGCGTGGACAAGCGCCATGCCGCGATCAAGCTTTACCTGACCCGGCTTGCAACCCATGAGATGACCGACTTCGAGTCATTGCGCATGCAGGAACTGCTGGGCGCATGTGTGAAGCTTGAACAGGTAGGCGACATCATCGTGCGCAACATGCTGGCGCAGGTTCAAAAGAAGATGGACCACAAACTGGAATTCACCGAGGAAGGCTGGACGGAACTCAGCCATTTCCACGCCATGGTTCTGGCCAATGCGCATATGGCGTTCAACGTGATCGTTTCACGCGACGGGCGCACGGCCCGCCAGCTCGTGCAGGAAAAGGACCGGCTGCGGGAACTGGAAAAGCAGACCAGCCTGCGCCATTTCACCCGGCTGCGTGAAGGCGCCACCCGCAGCATCGAAACCAGCACCATCCATCTCGATACGATCCGAGACCTCAAGCAGATCAACTCGCTTCTCGCCTCAATGGCCTATCCAGTCCTCGAGGAACAGGGCCTCCTCAGCGATACGCGCCTCAAGACGGTCAAGCAGAGCTGATGATATTCAAAAAAGCCCCCGCTGAGCGGGGGCTAAACAAAACGAAGGGCCGTTAAGCTTCACGCTTTCACTGCAAAAGCGATTTCACGATAGCACTGGCTTTGGTGAAATCCATCTTGCCTGCATAGCGCTCTTTCAGGACAGCCATGCACTTGCCCATGTCGCGGAGACCCTGGGCACCGATTTCAGCAATCACATCCGCGCAGGCCTGCTTGATCTCATCTTCGGTCATCTGCTGCGGCAGAAACTCGGTGATGATCGTGATTTCCTCACGCTCGGCTTCAGCAAGCTCAAGGCGGCTGCCTTCTTCATAGATGCGAGCGGACTCTTCGCGCTGCTTGACCATCTTGCCGAGAATGCCCAGCAGTTCTTCATCCCCGACCGGATCCTTGCCAGCGGTGCGGTTGGCGATATCTCGGTCCTTTACCGCAGCCAGAATAAGGCGCAGCGTCGACGTGCGACGCTTCTCCTGTGCTTTCAGCGCGGTTGTGAGGGCCTGGGAAATCTCCTGGCGAAGCATAACGTCTCTCCTGACGGTGTTGTTCTGTGTTGTTCGTCTCGTGCATCTATACAGCAAGCGCATAGAAACGCCGAGCTGTCCGAACCGCCATCCCGCGAAATAATAATACGGCGATTATCGTCATTATTTCAGGAAAGCATGGCTTCGGACGATTGACCCGGCCTTCAAGTTTCTCTATTGCTCAAGGCTTAGCAGGACATCGGCACGTGCTCGCGGCGGGAGGTTTAAATCCCCGCTGCCTTTTGGCGCATATATGACCCTTGACGCTTCATCTTTCAAGCCATCCGCCCTTAGCGGCACTGTGGCTGGTTGAAACACGGATGCGTGCCGCCTAAAGCATGCCGCCCAAAAGTGGGAACCGGTTTTGGGACAACGGCATGCACGAAAACAAACAGTTAGGGTGTCGATTTGATTCCATCAGTTCGGCGCACTAACTGGTAACGAAATAACAGCACACGCTGGCGTGCAGCTAACGAAACAGGAGTGCAGACCATGACAGAAACCACACCGAAAACAGCACCCTGGACTGTTGAGAAGCGAACCGCCGTCCTCGTACTCGCCGATGGAACCGTGATCGAAGGCAAGGGCCTTGGCGCCATCGGCGCGGTCGAAGCCGAAGTCGTGTTCAACACGGCGCTGACCGGTTACGAAGAAATCCTGACCGATCCGTCCTATGCCGGTCAGATCGTAACCTTCACCTTCCCGCATATCGGTAATGTCGGCACCAATGTTGAAGATATCGAAGACCTGACGCCAGCCAATCGCCACGGTGCTGTCGGCGCGATCTTCAAGGCCGACATCACCTCGCCATCGAATTTCCGCGCAACGGAAAATCTGGATGCCTGGCTGAAGCAGCGCGGCGTTATTGCGCTCGCCGATATCGATACGCGTGCGCTGACCTCGCTCATCCGCGAGCGCGGTGCGCAGAACGCAGTCATCGCGCATGATCCGAGCGGCAAGTTCGATCTCGATGCACTCAAGGCGCGCGCTGCCGCATGGAGCGGCCTGGAAAATCTCGATCTTGCCAAAGACGTCACCATCGGCCAGAGCCTCACATGGAAGGAAACACCATGGACGCTCGCAGACGGCTATGGCGAACAGGACACCCCGGACTATCACGTGGTAGCGCTCGACTTCGGCGTGAAGCGCAACATTTTGCGCCTGCTCACCGGCCTCGGCGCCAAAGTCACAGTGCTTCCTGCAACTGCGACGGCTGAAGACGTTCTGGCCCACAACCCGGATGGCGTTTTCCTGTCTAACGGTCCTGGCGATCCGGCCGCAACCGGCGAATATGCCGTGCCAACCATCAAGAAGCTTGTCGAAACCGATCTTCCGGTCTTCGGCATCTGCCTCGGCCACCAGATGCTGGCGCTCGCGCTTGGCGGACGCACCGAGAAAATGCATCAGGGCCATCACGGCGCCAACCATCCTGTCAAAGACTACACGACGGGCAAGGTCGAGATCGTATCGATGAACCACGGCTTCGCGGTCGATTCAGATTCGCTGCCGGAAAATGTCGAGGAAACGCATGTGTCGCTCTTCGACGGCACCAATTGCGGCCTGCGCGTCGTCGGCAAGCCGGTATTCTCGGTGCAGCACCATCCAGAAGCATCGCCCGGCCCGCAGGATTCGCACTATCTGTTCCGTCGCTTCATCAACCTGATCCGCGAAAAGAAGGGCGAAACGCCGCTTCCGGAACGCGAACAGGCAGCTTAACCCTGCCTCACGAGTTATCACAGTAAAAGGCCGGAGTGAAAACTCCGGCCTTTTCTGTTTTTCGTATCGATCAAACCTCTGACAGCTTGGCCGATGGTGTCGGGCGCACCCGCGCCACCACAATAACCAGCGCCAGAAAGACCAGCCCCGCACCGACGGCATAGGGCATGCCCGCAAAGACGAACGGCGCGTTCATGCCGGTAAACACGGCGAAAAGCTGCGTGAAGATAAGCGGACCGATAATCGTCGTAATGCTCGACACGCTTGTCAGCGCGCCCTGCAATTCGCCTTGCGCAGAAGGCGGAACCTTGCCCGCCGCAATACTGCGTAGCGGCGGATCGGCCAGACCTTCCAGCGCCGTCAGGAAAATGACGGCGTAAACCATCCAGCCTTCCCATGCTATGGCATAGCCGATCATGCCCAGACAGGAGAACAGCACACCTATAATTGCCGTGCGCCGCTCGCCGAGTATTGGCAGAACCCGTGGCAGAACCAGTGCCATGACGAATGCCGCCCCGATACCGAAAAGCCCGAGCGACAAGCCGATCTGGGCTTCGCTCCAGTTATATCGATAAGCACCTACGAAGGCCCAGACGGACGGATAGACCGCATGTGCCAGCCAGAACAGGAAGAAGACCAGCACCACCCAGCCGATGCCGGGATAGCTTCGCATCTGCTTGAGTGCGCCGAGCGGATTGGCCCGGGCAAACTGGAACGTGCGCCGGTTTTCGCGTGTCAATGTCTCCGGCAACAGGAAATAGGCCAGGATGAAGTTGATGAATGACAGGAACGCCGCTCCATAGAACGGAACACGTGGACCGAACTCACCCAGCAAGCCGCCCAGAACCGGGCCAAGCGCAAAGCCGACACCGAAGGCAATGCCGATCAGTCCGAAATTGCGCGCACGATTGCTGTCATCGCTGACATCCGCAATGTATGCCGACGCCGTGGCGAAGCTCGCTCCGCTGATACCTGCCAGCACCCGGCCGACGAAAAGCATCCAGTAGGTGGTTGCGAGCGCGCAGATCAGATTGTCGAGCGCAAAGGTAAAGATCGAGGCGAGCAGAACCGGGCGCCGCCCGAAACGGTCGCTCAAATTGCCGATCATCGGCGCAAACAGGAATTGCATTCCGGCATAAACCAGCAAGAGCCAGCCGCCGTCGACAGCAGCAGTGCTGATATCCGCGCCGGTCAGCTCTTCAAGAAAGGCCGGCAGAACCGGCATGATGATAGCAATGCCGATAATGTCGAGAAACAGTGTCATAAAGACGAGTAACAAGCCCCGCCGTACAAACTGGGGATCATGCATGGGACACCTGAAATATGCTCCACGACAGACAAGGTGGAACAATCATAAATTGTGTTGATTGGAGAACTCGCGCGCCATCGTCGCTCAAAATTGAACGTCACGCTTGCAAATCGGAAAAGGCCGCGCCGGTGCAAAAGCATTTATCTGGAAAATTATTTCACGACAAGACGAATATTACCGGGTTTGGACAAAAAGAGCGGGTGCTTGTCCTGCATAAAGAAAAAGGCGGTCGAAACCGCCTTTTCTAAAATATTGCAGGCACTTTAAACATCGCCGCTGAACGTGTCGCAGGATTCCAGCTTGCCACTATCGAAGCCGCGCTGGAACCACTTGGCGCGCTGTGCGGAGGTGCCGTGATTGAAGCTTTCAGGCACGACATAACCCTGGCTGCGCTTTTGCAGCGTATCGTCACCGATCTGATGTGCTGCATTGAGCGCCTCTTCAAGGTCGCCTGTCTCAAGAATACCCTTCTGTTCCGTGTAATAGCCCCACACACCGGCGAAGCAATCAGCCTGAAGCTCAACACGAACCGACATCTGGTTGGCCTGCGCTTCACTCATCTGCTGACGCATCTGGTTGAACTTGGGCAGAATGCCAAGCAGGTTCTGGACATGGTGGCCCACTTCATGCGCCAGAACATAGGCCTGCGCAAAATCGCCGGAAGCGCCGAAACGGTTTGCCAGTTCCTTATAGAAGCTCAGATCGATGTAGAGCTTGCGATCACCGGGGCAATAAAACGGTCCGGATGCTGCAGAAGCAAAGCCGCATGCCGAACGAACCTGTCCGGAAAAGAGCACCATTGTCGGCGGCGTGTAAGTTTGCCCGCGTGACTGGAAAATGCCGTTCCAGACGTCTTCCGTCTCGGCCAGCACCGTGCGGGCGAACTGCGTCGTCTCGTCATTGGCAACATTGCCGCCCTCGGCAACTGTTCTTCCAGATTGTCCGGCCTGCTGCGTCACGCTCGGCCCCATGCTGCCATCACCGAAGAGGATCGGCAGCGGATCGATACCGACTGCACGCAATACGAAGAACATCACCACCAGAATGAGAATGCCTGAAATTCCACCACCGCGCACAATGCGGAAGCCGGGACCGCCAAGGCCACCACCGCGACCGAAGCCGCCGCCTACGCCCCCACCCTGCTCTCCGCGCACATCTTCCACATTGTCGCTTTGTCTACGGCCTTGCCAGCGCATTGACCATCTCCCCTTCACCGTGCCGTCGACGACCAAACGACATCAAACCATACATGCAATTGTCGCATAAAGAGTTGGCACGGCAACATAAAAAGTAAATGGCAGCGTCAATCACAAACGAAGACGCTTTCGCAATAGTTTGGACACAAGAAAGCGTTTTCTGCTTCGATAGATAAAAACTGCCGCAACAGGCACCGGTAGAAGGCATGCCACAAGAACTGGCGACTTCCAGCCATAGGGAAACGCGACCTCATTCATGATGCGCCCCGGCATGAACGCGAAGGCCCCTGCCCCGAGAATACCACCCAGATAAACGCTTCTGATGATTCTACGATGAGGCTCGATCTGCGCCGCTCGGGCTGCAGCGACAGCGCGCACGCATCCCGACAGCACCAGTATCGAAAGAATGTGTATCGGACTGAAACCGCCGACGAGGTTGATCTCGTGAATGAAGAAACTGGATATTGCAGTTGCAATCATCAGGACCATCCATAGTCGCCCAAGCACCTTGTGCAGCGCGGTGCCTTTACGGCGCATGAAAATGACAAGTCCGATAATCGCAGCAGGCAGAACAGTCGCCACATGAATTTGAATGGCAAGCGGTGCATGAAAAAGCGGTTCGAAGTTCATCGCAGGGTTCCTGTTGAATTTCCTGTCGCTTTCAACAAGACTGCACTCGTCTCAATCGAAACGGCGTCAAATGCAGGAAAACTACGTGACCGGCGGCTTGTTGCAATTCGCGCTTCGCGAACTGGCGACCATTATTCGGGCGCCGCGTCTGTGGGGCACCTTCATTGTTATAGTTCTGATCTTCACCATTACGGGCCCATTCGGAACGGACCAGTCCATGCCGGTGGCGGTTCGCTTCTTTTACTGGCTCTCCGTGCAGTTTGCCGGATGGTCCACGGCAATCGTGTTTTCCGTTCTGGCTGATGCCTTTCTGGAACCTGTTGCCACACACGCCTTTGCCCGCATGATGATCGGGGCGGTCGTTGCTGCTCTGCCGATCGGACTGTGGATTGCGTGCATCGACTGGGGTTTTTCAGGCAGAACGCCGACGACGGCAGCTATTCTCGGCAATGCCGTAATCTCGCTGCCGCTCAGCGCCCTGTTCTGCATTCTCGCCTACATGACGCTGCGCCGTGATCTGGAAGCCGTGCCGAGAAATCTTTCCGATGCGCCGCCGCCATTGCTGGCTCGGCTGAAACCGGAGAATCGGGGCGCGATCCTGCGCCTCTCCGCCGAGGATCATTACACGCGGGTCGTCACCAGCCGGGGACAGGAGCTTATTCTTCTCCGCTTTTCCGATGCCGTGAAGGAAGTCGGCAAGACAAGCGGGCTTCAGATCCATCGTTCGCACTGGATTGCTGACCGGCATGTCGCAGAATTGCGCAAAACCAATGGCGGTCTCAGCCTGCTGGCGAACGACGGTACCTTGCTGCCGATCAGCCGCGCAAGCCAGAAATCTACGCGAGAACGCTTTGGTTCGGTTATAACATCCATCGAGAAAGCGCGGGGCAGGCAAGAATTTTCGTGAATGCCCCCACTTTCTTTGAAATAAAGCAATTTGTGGGGTTCCGCTTTCGGAATCGATTGCCTATAAGGCCCGCTTAGCCCACAGAATTCATACGCTGCCAACCCGCCGGTAAACCGTGCGGGTTTTTCTGGCAGGCTAAGCAGCATGTCTCTCGAAAGTGGGAACCGGTTTCGAGACAAAGACATGCATGAAACAAGAGCATGATCCCGAAAAATGGGAACCGGTTTTCGGACAAGATCATGCGCCCGAAGAAGATAGGATGAGCGCCCATGCCGAAACGTACAGATATCAAATCGATCCTGATTATCGGCGCGGGCCCCATTGTCATCGGCCAGGCTTGCGAATTCGACTATTCCGGCACGCAAGCCTGTAAGGCGTTGAAAGAGGAAGGCTACCGCATCATCCTCGTCAACTCCAACCCGGCCACGATCATGACCGATCCCGATCTGGCGGATGCGACCTATATCGAGCCGATCACGCCGGAAGTCGTCGCCAAGATCATCGCCAAGGAACGCCCGGACGCACTTCTGCCGACCATGGGCGGCCAGACCGCGCTGAACACCGCATTGTCGCTGCGCCGCATGGGCGTGCTGGAGCGCTACAATGTCGAGATGATCGGCGCCCATGCCGAAGCCATCGACAAGGCTGAAGATCGCGCGCTTTTCCGTGAAGCCATGGAAAAGATCGGTCTCGATACGCCGGAATCGAGACTGGCCAACGCCACCGAAATCAAGGACGAGGACCGCAAGCGTCACGAAGCCAAGCGCGCTGAAGTGAAGTCGCAATATGCTGGCGATGATCTCGACAAGGCACTCGACAAGCTTGAAACCGAATGGCAGCTCGGCGAAGTCGAACGCAAGCAGCGTTACATGACGCACGCCCTTGCCAAGGCGGCGCAGGCGCTCGACGTGGTTGGCCTCCCGGCCATCATCCGCCCCAGCTTCACACTCGGCGGCACAGGCGGTGGCATTGCCTATAACCGTCAGGAATTCTTCGAAATCATCGAGCGCGGCCTGGACGCATCGCCGACGACCGAAGTTCTGATCGAAGAGTCGGTTCTAGGCTGGAAAGAATATGAAATGGAAGTCGTCCGCGACAAGGCGGACAACTGCATCATCATCTGCTCCATCGAAAATCTCGATCCGATGGGCGTGCACACCGGCGATTCGATCACTGTCGCGCCTGCGCTGACGCTGACCGACAAAGAATACCAGATCATGCGTAACGCCTCGATTGCGGTGCTGCGCGAGATCGGCGTTGAAACCGGCGGCTCCAACGTGCAGTTCGCGATCAACCCGGCCAATGGCCGCATGATCGTCATCGAAATGAACCCGCGCGTCTCGCGTTCTTCGGCGCTCGCTTCCAAAGCAACCGGTTTCCCGATTGCCAAGGTCGCGGCCAAGCTTGCCGTCGGCTACACGCTGGATGAACTCGACAACGACATCACCGGCGGCGCAACGCCAGCCTCGTTCGAACCGTCGATCGACTATGTCGTCACCAAGATCCCGCGTTTTGCATTTGAAAAATTCCCCGGCTCCTCGCCGATCCTGACCACCGCCATGAAGTCGGTCGGTGAAGTGATGGCCATCGGCCGCACCTTCCAGGAAAGCTTGCAGAAGGCGCTGCGTGGCCTCGAAACCGGCCTTACGGGTCTTGACGAAATCGCTATCCCGAACATTGAGGAAGGCGACGAGAAGAACGCGATCCGTGCAGCCATCGGCACGCCGACGCCGGACCGCCTGCGCATGGTCGCACAGGCAATGCGCATTGGCCTGACTACCGAGCAGGTGCACGACGCATCCAAGATCGACCCATGGTTCCTCGAGCAGATCGAAGCCATCGTGAAGACCGAAGAGCGCGTCCGCGAACACGGCCTGCCTCAGGATGCTGAAAACCTGCGTATGCTGAAAGCCATGGGTTTCTCAGACGCGCGCCTAGCAGGCCTCACCGGCAAGGACGCCGAAGACGTGGCCAAGCTGCGTGGCGAACTTGATGTGCATCCGGTTTACAAGCGCATCGATACCTGTGCTGCGGAATTTGCTTCGCCGACCGCTTATATGTACTCGACTTATGAAACGCCCTTCGTCGGCCAGCCGCGTTCGGAAGCTGAAGTGTCCGACCGCAAGAAAGTCGTCATTCTCGGCGGTGGTCCGAACCGTATCGGTCAGGGCATCGAGTTCGACTATTGCTGCTGCCATGCAGCTTTCGCGCTCAATGATGCCGACTACGAAGCCATCATGATCAACTGCAACCCGGAAACGGTTTCGACCGACTACGATACCTCGGATCGTCTCTATTTCGAGCCGCTGACGGCGGAAGACGTTCTGGAAATCCTGCGCGTCGAAAAGGAAAAGGGCACGCTGCACGGCGTTATCGTGCAGTTTGGCGGCCAGACTCCGCTCAAGCTCGCCAATGCGCTTGAAAAGGCCGGCATCCCGATCCTCGGCACCTCGCCGGACGCTATCGACCTTGCCGAAGATCGCGACCGTTTCCAGAAGCTGCTGATCAAGCTTGATCTCAACCAGCCGAAGAACGGCATTGCCTATTCGGTTGAACAGGCCCGCCTCATTGCGGCTGACCTCGGCTTCCCGCTGGTTGTTCGCCCGTCTTATGTTCTGGGTGGCCGCGCCATGCAGATCATTACCGACGAGCGTTCGCTGCAGAACTATCTGCTCGACACGGTGCCGGAGCTGGTGCCGGAAGATATCAAGGCGAAGTATCCAAACGACAAGACCGGCCAGATCAACACGCTGCTCGGCAAGAACCCGCTTCTCTTCGACACCTATCTGACACAGGCTATCGAAGTGGACGTGGACTGCCTCTGCGACGGCAAGGACAGCTATGTTTCCGGCATCATGGAACACATCGAAGAAGCTGGCATCCACTCGGGTGACTCGGCTTGCTCGCTGCCTGTCCATACGCTTTCGCCTGAAATCGTTGCCGAACTGGAACGTCAGACCGCAGCACTTGCCAAAGCGCTCAATGTCGGCGGTTTGATGAACGTGCAGTTTGCCATCAAGGACGACGAAATCTTTATCCTTGAAGTCAATCCACGCGCATCGCGTACGGTTCCATTCGTCGCCAAGACCATCGGCACGCCGATTGCCAAGGTTGCAGCGCGCATCATGGCCGGTGAAAGCCTGGAAGACGCTCTCAACGCCTATGGCGGCAAACCGGCAAGCTCCAAGCGTCCGCACATCGCGGTCAAGGAAGCTGTGTTCCCGTTTGCGCGCTTCCCCGGCGTCGACACGCTGCTCGGACCGGAAATGCGGTCCACCGGCGAAGTCATGGGCCTCGACTACGACTATGCTCTGGCCTTCGCCAAGGCGCAGCTCGGTGCAGGCGTTGAACTGCCGCGTGAAGGCACGGTGTTCGTGTCGGTGCGTGACGAAGACAAGGAGCGCGTGCTGGGTGCAGTCCGCAAGCTTGCAAGCATCGGCTTCAAGGTGATGGCAACCGGCGGAACGCAGAAGTTCCTCGAAGCCAACGGCGTCGAATCGACCAAGGTCAACAAGGTCATCGAAGGCCGTCCGCATGTGGAAGATGCGATCCGCAATCGCCAGATCCATCTCGTCTTCAACACGACCGACAGCGCCAGCGCGGTTTCCGACTCCAAGTCGATCCGTCGTGCAACGCTGATGCAAAAGCTGCCTTACTACACGACCATGGCCGGAGCGGAATCTGCCGCTGAAGCCATCGCAGCGCTCAAGGCCGGATCGCTGGAAGTGCGTCCGCTGCAGGATTACTTCCGCTAGAGCATTTCCAGCAAAAGTGCGAAGCGGTTTTGCGTAGGATAATGCGTAAAAACAAACAGATAGAGCATTTCCAACGTTTAAATCAAAACAGGAAATGCTCTGATCGTACAGACCTAAAAGTAGAAAAAGCCGCCGGTCATTCCGGCGGCTTTTTTCATGCCGGTCTCAGGCCAATTTCAAGCCGTTTTCAGGGCTGGCAGTTCCAGAGGCTTTCCTGACGGATCGTCTTCCAGGCTAATCTGCTGCGTGAAAAGCCCATCGTGCAGATGCGGCTTGCCGAGATGGATGACGGCAGCGTCTTTCAGTTCATTGTTCAGCATGTCTCGAATCCGGTCATAGGCTTCGGCATCAAGACCATCGAGCGCACCATCGATGACGATCCACTCGGGCTTTTGCAAGATCAGGCGGGCGAAGGCGATGCTTTGGCGCTCATCGTCCGTCAGCACTCGATCCCAGCGCGCAACGCGGTCGAGGCTCGTGGAAAGTCGTTCAAGCCCGGCGCGTCGCAAAACGTTTTCCAGATCCTCCTCGGAAAACTTCGTGATATCGAGCGGATAGACAATCACGCCCCTGAGGTTACCCGGCGGAAAATACGGCGCTCGCGGCATGAAGGCGACACCATCGCCAACCGGCATGCCGATCCGCCCCTCGCCCCATGGCCAAAGTCCGCCCAATGCGCGGAACAGCAGCGTTCTTTGCGTTTCGGTCCCACCCGTCACAAGAACCCGTTCACCAGGTTTTACTGAAAAGGCCTTGCGGGAGAGCTTCAGGCACTGATCGGGAGCGGCAATGGAAACACCGTCCAGCGTCAGCCTGTCATTGTCGTTCGTCGTAAGGTCAATCTGTCGGTCCAGATGGCCGAGCTCGTCCATGCGCAGCACCGCCTGACGGAAACTGGCCACACGCAGCAGCGTGGCCCGCCAGTCTGCAATCGCCCCGAAATTGTCGACGAACCAGCGCAGTGCGTTATGCACCTGCGTAAATGCGCCGACAGCCATCATCAGCCCGCCAAATGTCAGCCCTCCGCCGAAATAGACCGGAGCCGCTACAAGGATTGGCGCAACGATGGTCAGCCAGCCATAACCGGCCGTCACCCAGGTCAATCGCGTGGTCGCATAGACGATCTTGCGGATCGCCGCCAGAACGGCATCAATATCCAGATCGAGGCGACGCCTTTCGTCGCCTTCGCCGCGCGACAGGGTTATGGCGTCCACATGTTCGTTGACCCGCATCAGCGATGCGCGGAAATCCGCTTCTCGCGCATAGCGATTGGCGTTGATATTGACCAGACTGCGCCCGACGATCCAGGTCAGCCATGAGGCGGACGCCGCATAAATGATCACCGCCCAGACCATGTAGCCGGGGATCGAAAAGCTATAGCCTGCGACATGAAACACGAAACCGCTCGACAGCGACCACAGAACGCCGACGAAACTCACCAGAATGACAGTGGACTGGAGGAGATTGATCCCAAGGTCGCACGACATTTCCGCAAAGTGACGCGCATCTTCGTGCAGACGCTGATCGGGATTGATGCCGATTTCGCCCGCATTGGCGAGACGGAATGCCCTGCCCGGCACCAGCCATTGCCCCACCAGGTCGCGTGCCAGCCCCTCGCGCATCTTCAGCTTGAACATCTGGTTGAGCCAGGTCTGCGACACATTGAGCACAAGCAAACTGCCCGCAATCCCGAAGAAGACCATCAGTTGATGGAAGAAAGCCTGCAAATCCCGGCGGGAGAGTGCGTCGTAGAAAGGTTCATTCCAGCGATTGATGGCGACCTGTCCGATGGCGATCAGCACGATGAGAATGAAAATTCCGGTCCCCAGCGCTACCAGCGTGTTGCGCACCGGCGAAACCATAAAGGCCCCGACCATCATCGACACTTGAGAGAAAAGATCGGTTCCGTCGCGTGATGGCGTGCCACCGATCAGCTTTGCCGAACTTTTACGCAGGCGCTCCCTGACGCTGCGTTTGGGCTTTTTGCGGGGGCGCTCTTTTTTAGGAGCACTCTGCTTCGTCTTGTCCTGGTCTGGTTCAGACGTCATGTCCTGCCTCGCTGCCCATCCGCCCGCTCAATTTTGCAGATATGTTTGCAACATGCTCATTAGAGCATTTCCAGCAAAAGTGGGAACCGGTTTTGCGTTCGGGAATGCATCACAAAAAATAGATAGAGCGGTTCCAGCGATTCAGTCTTAACTGGAACTGCTCTATCTACGTCACGCGGAAGTCAAAGATAGGCGATCACCACGCTTTTCGCGCAAACCATCGGTGATGGCCCACAACAATATGCGGTTTTTACAGCAAATCATTCGTTGCAATTATGGCCTGAACTCGAACCCTACTGGAAGCCCAGCATGACTGTTACAATCCAGCCCATCGACAAAGTGCTCATTTATGCAACCTGGAACGGCCGCCTTCTGGTCTTTGAAGAACCGGATTTTCCTGAAACCCCGCTTCAGGTGCCGCGCGGCACGGTCGATCCGGGAGAAGATATTCTCGCCGCCGCCTATCGTGAGTTCGCCGAGGAAACCGGGCTCCTTTATGACGATGGAATGCTCCATCTCGAAACCACCGATTATGAGTACCCGGACGGTGAAGGCGCCGAGCTTCACCGCAGAAACTGTTTCCATCTGCGATTGAACGCTGCGACGCCTGAAACCTGGGATAATTATGAAATGTCGCCATGCGACGGAAGCGCTCCGATTCTGTTCCGGCTGTTCTGGCTCGACCGATTGGGCGCAAAAAGACCGGCTCGGACTCGGAATGGCGCGGAGCCTGGATAAAATCAGTTTCTAGCTAGCATTCTAGCTGTCTTGTATTGGTCGAATTTGTCGCATATAGTTAGCACATCGATTTTTCGGTCAAGTGACTTTGCGACCCGTGCGGCCCGCCGTGCTTCCTGACGATCTCCTGTCCATAAATTCGATTCACAGGGACGTATGTGAAGCATACGGACTACTCTACTACTAATGTTACAAAGGAATTTCCCATGGCTACGGGAACAGTTAAGTGGTTCAACACGACCAAGGGCTTCGGCTTCATCCAGCCTGATCAGGGCGGCACGGACGTATTCGTCCACATTTCCGCTGTTCAGCGCGCTGGTCTGGCCACGCTCGATGAAGGTCAGAAGGTCACGTACGAAATCGTACAGGACCGTCGTTCGGGCCGTTCGTCTGCCGACAACCTCGTCGCAGCATAATTTTTGCCGTAAGGCAAAGAAAAGGCGGGTCCTCGGGCCCGCCTTTTTTGTTTGTCCGCTTTCTGCTCAGACCTTTGCCATCGCGCTCGCGCCCAGAATAAGGGCCGCGATCAGTGCTGCGACAGTGCGGACATGATTCCACATGGTCCAGTCGCGCACATAAGCCAGCCAGACCTCCGCCGATGCGGTGGCATTAGCATCCATCGCCGCAAGCTGGTCGTTCAGCGGCACATTCAAAACCATCGTGACGCCGATGGTTCCAACAAGATAGACGGCAGCGCCGATCATCGCCCATTTCGACAGGCTTCCATAGCCCATCAGGCCCAGAACGATAATCACCAGACACAACAGCGCCGTTCCGAAAAAAGCGGCAAAAAACGTACCGTTGATGACAGTGATATTGATCGACTGCATCGCCGTTATACCTGCATTGGCCGGGATGCGTGCCAGCGCGGCCATCACAAAGCTTGAGAACGCATAGAAGATGCCGCCTGTAATGGCGCTACCCCATGCCGTCAGCAGCACAAGCAGTTGAAAACTCATTGTCATGATCGTCCCTCCCATGTGCCCTCATCGGCAGCTTTGCGGGCAAAATCTGCAAACCGGCGCGGCTTTCGTCCGAGAGCTTCCTCCACGCCATGTGCCACATTGGCATTGCGGCCATCGAAAAGCTCGGTGAAAAGATAGCGCAAAAGCGTGATTACATCTTCTGGCAATGCCTGCTCGTGCAGCGCCGCCTCATATTGAGCGAACGAAACCGGGTGAAATGATAATTCCCGGCCTGTCGCCTTGGCAATCTGGCTTACCGCCTCGTTGAAACTGAACAGTTCCGGGCCAGTCAGTTCATAGAGCCGATTGCGATGTTCTGCTCCGGTAAGCGAGGCGACGGCCACGTCGGCAATATCATCAGCATCGATGAAGGGTTCTTTCGTTTGTCCGACCGGCAAGGTCAACGAGCCCGAAAGCAACTCATCCCGCATGTAATTCTCGCTGAAATTCTGCATGAACCAGCTGGCGCGCAGCACAGTCCAGTCCAGCCCGGACGCTTGCAGAACCTGTTCTGCAGCTTCCGCCTCCTCCTCGCCGCGCCCGGAGAGAAGCACGATATGCTTCACATCTGCCTTCTTCGCCGCCGAAAGAAATGCGCGGATGACATCCACAGCGCCGGGCAAAGCCAGATCCGGCTGATATGTGACATAGGCGCTCGTGATGCCTTCAAGCGCTTCAGCCCAGGTGGACTGGTTGTTCCAGTCAAAGGGAACTTCGGTGCTGCGCGATACCGCACGAACGGGCAATCCCTTCTCCAGCAACTTCTCCGTGACCCGCCTGCCGGTTTTGCCGGTAGCACCAATCACCAGATAACGGCCATTCCGATCCATATTCATTCTCCATCTCCAAAATATGAGTAACCCTCATATTTGCAATATGTGAGCAATCCTCATATTCTGTCAAGAGCGAAAAATGTGAGTCGGTCATGAAGCAGAAGTCCGCCAGGGAAACAGAAACAATCAGCGCGCCAATCCTGCGCCGCACGCCCAGCCAGAGCCGTGCACAGGAGAAGATCCGCCGCATAGCCGAATGCGCAACAGTGCTGATCGCCGCCAAAGGCAGCGATAGCCTCAAGATGAGCGAGATTGCACAGCAAGCCGGCATTTCGATCGGCGCGCTTTATCAGTATTTTCCCGACAAAAGCGCCCTGATCCGCTATTTGTTTGAAAGCTGTAACGCGCAATCACGCCAGTGCATCGAGGAAGGGCTTGCAGCGGCCAATTCGGCTGATGAGCTGATTGTCGCGTTCAATGCATTGATCGATGAGTATCTGGCATTGATGCGGCTGGAACCGGCAATGCGTGACATATGGTCGGCCACCCAAACCGACAAATCACTGTCGAAGCTGGAGATTGCCGAAAGCAGGCAGAACGGCCAATTGCTGGCCGACACGATCCGTCGAATCGCGCCCGACAAAGAGCCGGCACAACTGGACGAATCCGCTTTCCTGCTGATGCATTTTGGCGAATCCGCCATGCGCATCGCCGTCGAGGTTTCGGAGGACGAATGCAATGCGCTGATAACAGCCTACAAAGTCATGGCCACGCGCAGCCTGCGCGACCTGATGGCCGGATAGAGCGGATGATCGCCCGTCCGATCAGTTTCGTTGCGTGAATATGTCAGCATTGCTGATCGATCTGTTCGTTTCGGCAACACATTTTTGCGAAATCCGGCAATTGCCGATGAAATGACAATCCTTCTGTTGCGCTTCCCGCGCCGATGGGACATAGAAAACGCGCAAAACCGGACCGTGCCCGGTGCCGGTTAATAGAGCCTGCCATTTATGGAGATCTAATCATGGCATTTCTCGCCGACGCCCTTTCTCGTGTAAAGCCATCTGCAACCATCGCGGTCAGCCAGAAAGCACGTGAACTGAAAGCCAAGGGCAAGGACGTGATTGGTCTCGGTGCGGGTGAGCCCGACTTCGACACACCCACGAATATCAAGCAGGCCGCTATCGACGCGATCAATCGCGGCGAAACGAAGTATACGCCCGTTGCCGGTATTCCTGAACTGCGTCAGGCCATCGTCGCCAAGTTCAAGCGCGAAAACGGCCTCGACTATAAGCCGGAACAGGTCATCGTCGGCACCGGCGGCAAGCAGATTCTCTTCAACGCCTTCATGGCGACGCTGAACCCCGGCGATGAAGTCATCGTTCCTGCCCCTTATTGGGTCAGCTACCCTGAAATGGTAGCGATCAACGGCGGTAACCCGGTTTTCATCAACACGAAGATCGAAGACAATTTCAAGCTGACCGCCGCCGATCTGGAAAAGGCCATCACGCCGAAGACCAAGTGGCTGATCTTCAACTCGCCGTCGAACCCGACCGGCTCGGCTTACACGGAAGCAGAACTCAAGTCCCTGACTGAAGTTCTCGTCCGTCATCCGCATGTCTGGATCCTGACCGACGACATGTATGAGCATCTGGTCTATGGCGATTTCGTCTTCACGACCCCTGCGCAGGTCGAGCCTTCGCTTTACGACCGCACGCTCACCATGAACGGCGTGTCGAAGGCCTATGCGATGACCGGCTGGCGTATCGGCTACGCAGCAGGACCGCTGCAGCTCATCAAGGCCATGGATATGGTTCAGGGGCAGCAGACCTCCGGCGCCTGCTCCATTGCACAGTGGGCCGCAGTCGAAGCGCTCAACGGCACCCAGGATTTCATTCCGGAAAACAAGAAGATCTTCCAGGCCCGTCGCGATCTGGTCGTGTCGATGCTCAATCAGGCCAAAGGCATCAAGTGCCCGACGCCGGAAGGCGCCTTCTATGTCTATCCGTCCTGCGCAGACCTGATCGGCAAGAAGACGGAAGCTGGCAAGGTCATCGAGACCGATGAAGACTTCGTCACAGAATTGCTGGAAGCCGAAGGCGTGGCCGTCGTTCACGGTTCGGCATTCGGTCTTGGACCGAACTTCCGCATTTCCTATGCAACGTCGGATACGCTGCTCGAAGAAGCTTGCACCCGCATCCAGCGCTTCTGCGCAAGCCTGCGCTAAAGCATTTCCAGCAAAAGTGCGAAGCGGTTTTGCGCAGGATAATGCGTAAAAGCAAATGATCTGAACATAGAATGATCGAGGGGCCGAAAGGCCCCTTTTTCGTGCCTGCAATTCAAGTGAAAAGTGCGACTTGGCGAAAAGCCAAAAAAAAAAGCCAGACAAATGTCTGGCTTTGAGTTTTGAAGGTGCCTTTGAGGCAAACCTCCAGAGGGGAACACTCAGCCTGCGCAAATGGGAGGAGGAAACGCAGCGCTGAGATGACCTTTATATGCCTCGTGCCCATTGTTTTTGCAATGCGACTTTATCGCAATGCAGCTATGCGTTTTACGCATGACTAGATTTGACCAAATAAACATTTAATAACAATCGGTTACACAGGAACGAATTACTTCGTAACATTATAATGTGCAGATTAGCCGCCTAAAGCATGAGCATCGGCAAAAAAGCGATGCCTCCAAAATTGGCAAATCACCTTCTCTGAGTCGCCCAAAGCAGATGTCACGCAACTGTCACTGCAGTGCAGCGGGCCTGTCACACAACGAGCCTAAAAGCCCCGGCAAGACGCCGCGCATGACGCGCCTGGCGGATGAGCCGCGCTCGAAAAGCCGCTGCGACAATTGACAGACCCGAGAAGGAGCGTACCCGTGCGGATCGTTCAGATTACAGACACCCATCTCAGCCCCATCAAGCCGCACTTCAATCGCAACTGGGAACCGCTCGTCGCCTGGATCGATCAGCAAAAGCCCGATCTCATCATCCACACCGGTGACCTGACAGTCGATGGCGCCGATGTGGAAGCCGACCTTCTGTTTTGCCGCGCCTGCCTGAACGATCTTCCAGCGCGCGTTCTCAGTCTTCCGGGCAATCACGATATCGGCCATCTTCCCGAAAGCCACCAGCCGGTCAATGCGCAGCGCCTGATGCGCTGGCGCCGTCATGTCGGCCCGGACCGCTGGGCGGAAAATTTCGGCGACTGGTGCATCATCGGGCTCAACAGCCTGATCATCGGATCGGGTGAAGCCGAAGAAGAAGAGCAGTTTCACTGGCTCGAAGACGAACTGAAAAACAGCGACGGCAAGCCCGTCGCCGTCTTCGCGCACAAGCCGCTCTTCGTGGACGATCCGGATGAAGGCGACAGCGGTTACTGGGGCATCCGCCCTGCTCCCCGTCAGCGCCTTTATGATCTCTTCGCACAGTATAACGTGCAGCTTCATGCCAGCGGTCACCTGCACCGTGCCTGGTCAGGCGATGCGTTCGGCACGAACTATGTCTGGGCGCCTGCCGCCGCCTTCATCGTTGGGCCGATGGAACGCGACCTGCCCGGCGAACGCGTCCTCGGCGCTGCCATTCACGATCTCGATGAAGTTGCCACAAGCAGCATCGTCCGCATCGATGAACTGACGCCCTATGTCATCGATGACGTGGTGCATGAAGTCTATCCCCATCACACCGGCGACGGTGAGAAAGTGACCGAGGAGGCAAGCCAGTGAGCACGCTTGCCATTCGCGATATCGGCAAATCCTACGGGGAAAACCGCATTCTCGATGGCATTTCCATCGAAGCTGCGGAAGGCGAATTCATCGCGCTTGTCGGCCCGTCGGGCTGCGGCAAGAGCACATTGCTACGTATTCTCGCCGGTCTCGACCATACGGATGAAGGAAGCGTCGAACTTGCCGGGCGCAACATAACCGGCGCTCACCCCGCCGACCGGAACATCGCCATGGTGTTCCAGTCCTACGCGCTCTATCCCCACCTGACGACGGCGCAGAATATCGCGGTGCCGCTTGCCATGCGCGATCTGACCGCTGCGGAACGCCTGCCCATGATCGGTGCTTTCATTCCCGGCCAGCGTGGTAAGCGCGCCGCCATTCAAAAGCAGGTCAGGGCAACGGCCACCAGCCTCAAAATCGACCATCTGCTCGAACGCAAGCCGGGCCAAATGTCCGGTGGCCAGCGCCAGCGCGTGGCGCTTGCCCGCGCACTCGTCCGCCAGCCCGGCGCATTCCTGATGGATGAACCGCTGTCAAACCTCGATGCCAATCTGCGCGTTCACACCCGTACGGAAATTGTCGAACTGCATCGCCGCGCCGGTGTCCCCACCATCTACGTGACCCATGATCAGGCCGAAGCGCTTAGCATGGCCGACCGCGTTGCGGTGATGATGGGCGGCAAACTGCTCCAGATCGACACGCCAACCGCGATCTATAACGATCCACGCCATATCGAGGTCGCGCAATTCATCGGCACGCCGCGCATCAATATTCTGGAAGCGCTGGTCAGCGATAACGGAATGGTGCATTTCGCCGGTCGCGCCATCCTGCAGGACGTCGCCGCCCATTCCGGCACCAAAATCCGCATTGGCATTCGTCCTGAGCATTTTCAGTTCAAGCCGCACGACAAGACAGGCGTTGCGGGTACGGTTTCGCGGATCGAATTCCTCGGCTCGGAAGTTCTGGTCTATCTCAAGGCTCCCGGCGCTTCGCACGATCTCACTGTGAAGCTTTCCCCCGAAGAAGCCCGTGACATCGTCGTCGGCCTGCCCGTGGGCCTGCATTTCGATGCAAGCAACGCCCATCTCTTCGCAGAAGACGGTCTGCGCCTGCGCCAGCCCGCCGGGAACATCGTCAAGATTGCATCCCCGGCAAAGGCTGCCGCTCATGTCTGATCTTGCTTTACCCGGCCGCGCAGCCACCAGCGCGCGCACGGCGGCAGAGGAAGCCCGCCGTCGCGAAGAACGCCTTGCCTGGAAACTCGCGGCTCCGGCCATCATTCTGACCGTGCTGCTGATCCTCCTTCCAACGGCCGCCGTCATATTCTGGAGCCTGACCAATTTCGAGCTCGGTTATGACGGTTTCGAATTCATCGGACTGGAAAACTATGCCGAACTGTTCAGCGACCGGACGTTTCTGATCTCGCTGAAGAACACCGCCATCTACACCGCGATCGTAGCGCCCGCTTCCGTCTTTCTCGGTCTTGGCGTCGCGCTCCTCATCGAAGGCGAAGTGCGCGGTAAATCCTTCTTTCGCACAGTCTATTTCCTGCCGGTGGCATCGCTGCTCGTTGCCATGGCAACCGTCTGGCAATATCTGCTGCATCCGACACTCGGTCCCGTCAACGCCATGCTGAGCATGATTGGCATTGCCGGTCCTAACTGGCTCGGCTCCAGCGAGACGGTGCTGTTCAGCCTCGCACTGATCGGCATCTGGCAGAGCGTCGGCTTCAACATGGTGCTGTTTCTGGCCGGTCTGACGGCCATTCCGCGAGAACTCTATTCCGCAGCCGAAGTTGACGGCGTGAAAAACAGCTGGGAGCGCTTCCGGCTGGTCACGTGGCCCTTGCTCGGCCCCACCACGCTTTTTGTCACGACGATCAGCATCATCAATGCCGTGAAGGTATTCGAGACGGTCAAGACGCTGACCGAGGGCGGCCCGAACAAGGCTTCGGAAGTCCTGCTCTGGACCATCTATCAGGAAGGCTTCGTCTATCTGCGCGTCGGCTATGCCTCGGCAATGACGGTGATCTTTCTCGCGGTTCTCGTGATCCTGATGATGTTGCAGTTCCGCGTGCTGGACCGCCGCACCCATTATTGAGGGGGACCTCCCATGTCACTCGCCCGTTCGCTTCGCCTCGGCATTCTTTCACTGGGTGCCCTGCTTTTCCTCGCGCCCTACATCTTCATGCTGTCTACGGCAGCAAAATCGCAGCAGGATATTTTCTCGTCGTCGCTGTCGCTGATCCCGCAACACTGGGCGCTCTGGGATAATCTTGTCAAAGCATTCAGCCGCGTGCCGATGGGGCTTCTGCTGTTCAATGGCGTGGTTGTCTGCGCACTGGTTCTGGTCATTCAGGTCGTGGTCGCCATTCCCTGCGCCTATGCCATGGCAAAGCTGAACTTTCGCGGCCAGCGCACCATGATGATGATGGTCATGCTCGGCCTGCTCGTGCCGATCCATGCCACAGCGCTGCCCTTCTATGTCGGCTTCAACCAGCTCGGCGTGCTCAACAGTTATTTTGCTCTCAGCGCTCCGTTCTTCATCTCGGTCTTCGGCATCTTCCTGTTTCTGCAATTCTTCCGCGCCATGCCGGACGACCTGATCAGCGCCGCGCGTCTCGATGGCATGTCGGAAGCAGGCATCGTCATGCGGGTGATCGTGCCCAATGCATGGCCTGCCATCACCGCCTTCTCGATCTTCTCGGTTGTTGCGCACTGGAACGATCTGTTCTGGCCGCTGATCGTCGTCAACGGCATGGAACGCGCCACGCCACCGCTGGGCCTTCTCTATTTCCGCGCGGCTGAAGCAGGCGATGATTACGGGGCGCTGATGGCTGCAACCCTCATCATCACCCTGCCGCTGCTGCTGGCATTTCTGGCTGCCCAGCGCCGCTTCATCGAAGGCATCACCCTCACCGGCCTCAAGGGCTGAATTCTTCCCTCCATCCTCCACAGGAGTTCAAACATGAATCGCCTTGCAAGCAATCTTGGTACGCTCGCCGCTCTGGCTGTTGCGTCAAGCCTTGCCTCACCGGCTTTCGCCGACACCACCCTCAATGTGCACTATCCGATGCCGGGTTTCTTCAAGGATGTCATGGCTGACATCTCAGCCAAGTTCATGGAGGAAAATCCGGGCATCAAGATCAACTTCGTCAGCCCATCGGCAACCTACGAAGAAGGCATCCAGACGATCATGCGTCAGGCCGGAACGTCGGAAATGCCGGACATTACCTTCACGGGTTTGAACCGCCTGCGTGTTCTGACGGAGCGCAATATCGGCGTCGACTTGAAGCCGCTGGTCGAAAAAGAAGCCGACATGGAAGCACAGGGCTTCACCGATCACCTGCTAAGCCTGGCGCGTGTCGGCGACCGTCAGGTCGGCCTTGCTTTCGCGACCTCCAACCCGATCATGTACTACAATGCCGATCTTCTGAAGGCGGCAGGCGGCAATCCCGACACTCCACCCACCACCTGGGATGAAGTGATTGAACTGGGCGGCAAGATCAAGGCGCTCGGCAACGGCAATGAGGGCATCGACTTCCGCTGGCAGGGTGATGACTGGATGTTCTCCGCGCTGCTGTTCGGCGCGGGCGGCACCATGCTGACCGACGACGAGAAGAAGGTTGCCTTCGACGGGCCGGAAGGGCTCGAAGCCTTCAAGCTTGTCGACCGCATGGTGAAGGAAGGCGGCATGCCGGTTCTGACCAAGGCTGCGGGCGAACAGGCTTTTGCGGCTGGCAAGGTCGGCTTCTCGTTCCAGACGACTGGCGCGCTGCGCAACACGATCAAGAATGTCGGCGACAAATTCGATCTTCGCACGGGGAAAATCCCGCTGGTCAACGCAGAAAAGGGTCGCCTGCCAACCGGCGGCAACGCGGTTGTCATCCTGACTGAAGACCAGTCCAAGCTTGATGCTGCATGGAAATTCGCCAAATTCGCTGCCGGACCATACGGCGCTTCCGTGGTTGTTCCCGGCACCGGTTACGTGCCCAACAACGAACTGGCTGCAAAGTCGGACGAATATCTCGGCAAGTTCTACGAGGAAAACCCACTCTTCAAGGCTGGCCTCAGCCAGATGTCGCTGATGATCCCCTGGTACGCCTTCCCCGGTTCGAATGGCGTGAAGGTGACGCAGACCATCGTGGATAATCTTTCGCGCGTCGTCGAACAGTCCGCCACGCCGGAAGACGCCCTTGCCGATGCCTCGAAGGAAGTCCAGCGCCTCTTGCCGCGCAAGTAATCATCCATCGTTAAAAACAAAAAAGGCCGCGCTGGCAATCAGCGCGGCCTTTTGCATTCATGTGGATGCGATCAATAGGTCCAGTTGCGGGCCTTCGAGAACAGGAAGTCGCGGAACGCATGCAGTTTCGCGGAGTTCTTCAAAGCTTCCGGATAACAGAAGAACGTATCGAAGGACGGTATTTCTTCCAGTTCCGGCAGAAGCTGCACCAGACCGGATTCCTTGTCCGCCATATAATCGGGCAGAACGGCAATGCCGACACCACGCTGAACAGCGCGACGAATCGACAGCAGATTGTTCACCTGCAACGCCGGAATGCGTGTGCTGCCATCGGCACGTCCGGCAATCTCCAGCCAGTTCAGGCCAGTGAGATAGCTTGGCGCCGGTTCGCCGAAGGTGACGACGCGATGCTGGTCGATCTCTTCGATCGAATTCAGCTTGCCATATTTCGAAACATATCCAGCCGATGCATAGACATGCATATGCACCGTGAACAGACGGCGCTGGATCAGGTCCGGCTGCTGCGGCTGCCTCAGCCGGATGGCACAATCCGCATGACGCATCGTCAGATCCAGTTCCTCGTTGTCGAGGATAAGCTGGAGCTGGATATCGGGATAAAGCTCTACGAATTCCTGAATACGCTCGATCAGCCAGCCGGAACCCAGACCAACGGTCGTCGTCACGCGGAGACGGCCTGTCGGCTTTTCCTTGCTTTCGGCAAGCTTCGAACGAACGTTCTCGAGCTTCATCAGCACGTCATGCGCCGTGCGATAAAGCGTTTCGCCCTGCTCGGTCAGGATCAGACCACGCGCGTGACGATGAAACAGCGGAACGCCGACATCCTGCTCCAGCGCGCTCACCTGCCGTGAGATAGCCGATTGCGACAGATGCAATGTCTGGGCCGCGTGGGTGAATGACCCAGCCTCAGCCGCAGCATGAAATATGCGCAGTTTATCCCAGTCGAGCGGAGCGACCACGATTATCCCCTCTCATTGTTTTCACCGCATTCACCTTATGCAAAACCGCCTCACACTTTTGGCTCGGAAAGGCTCTATTCCGCAGCTTCGTGCAGCGGTTCCTGTGCGGCGAGCCAACGCTCGGCTTCAAGAGCAGCCATGCAACCCATACCGGCGGCGGTCACAGCCTGCCGATAAATATCGTCCGTGACGTCGCCAGCGGCGAAAATGCCCGCAACATCGGTGGCCGTCGAATCGGGCGCGGTCCACAGATAGCCGTTTGGCTTCTGCTTGAGTTTGCCCTCGAACAAAGAAACCGCAGGCGCGTGACCGATGGCGACAAAAACGCCATGCGTGTCGAGTTCCTGTGTCTCACCCGTCACAACATTCTTGAGGCGCACGCCGGTCACTGTCGCACCCATAGGCGGCTTTGCTTGCGTGCCGAGAATTTCGTCGATCACGCTGTTCCAGATCACAGAGACGTTCTGGCGCGAGACCAGACGATCCTGCATGATCTTCTCTGCGCGGAAGCCGTCGCGGCGATGCACGACCGTCACGCTCTTGGCGATATGCGAAAGATAAAGCGCTTCCTCGACAGCCGTATTGCCGCCGCCGACAACGACCACGTCCTTGCCGCGATAGAAGAAACCGTCGCAGGTCGCACAAGCCGAAACGCCGCCGCCCATGAATGTCTGTTCGCTGTCGAGGCCAAGCCACTTGGCCTGTGCACCCGTCGCGATGATCAGCGCATCGCAGGTATAAACCGTGCCAGAATCACCTTTCAGGCGGAAAGGACGCACCGTGGTTTCCACCTCGGTGATGATGTCATGGACGATTTCCGCGCCGACATTCTGCGCCTGCGTCGCCATCTGGTCCATCATCCAAGGCCCCTGCACCGGCTCGGCATAGCCCGGATAGTTTTCCACATCCGTGGTGATCATGAGCTGGCCACCTTGCTGCAGCCCGGCAATGATGATGGGCTTCAGCATCGCGCGCGCGGCGTAAATCGCCGCGGTATAACCAGCAGGACCTGAGCCGATGACGATGACTGGCGCATGACGCTGTGACATGAAGTTCTCTCCGGTCCCGGAGCGTTTCGACCTGATCGAGCCAGATCGACGCTCCATATGTCTGTTTTCGCACGTTTGTCTTAGGACACCTTGGTCCAAAGCATTTCACACTTTTGGGTGTGCTCTAAAATCGATTTAAAGCAGCGGGTTCTGGCTTACCAGAATCGCTTTCGCGTCCAGTTCGGCCAATGCCCCGACCTTATGGCCAAAGTAGGTCTGCCCCTGAATGTTTGCAAGGTTTGACAGGGATTTGCTGTGCGTTAGCCACAGCTTGTGGCCTTTAAGCAAACCCTTTGACAGCCACACGTTGCGGGTGGATCGATCTCACGCTAAACAAACATCACATGAGAGACAATTCGCCCAACCTCGGAGCCGTCCGCCATCTATAAAACAGTCGCCAATATCTGCGCGCGCTTCGGCCTCCTCATGGCTGTTGCCATGCTCCTGCCCGCCGCAATAGATCTGCGCGATGGAAGTGACGATTGGCTGATCTTCGTGCGCTCGGCTGCGGCAACGGGCGCGCTCTCTGCCCTGATCCTGCTTGCCACCCAAAACCAGACAATGCGCTTCACCCCGCGCCTCGGCTTTCTGCTGACGGCCTGCCTCTGGCTGACTGCGAGCTTTCTCGGCTCTATTCCGCTTTATTTTTCACATCTGCCGATCAGTTATGCGACGGCGTTCTTCGAGGCGATGTCGGGCGTTACCTCCACCGGAGCCACCGCCCTGACCGGGCTCGACAATATGCAGCGTGGCATTCTTTTGTGGCGGTCGCTTCTGTGCTGGATCGGGGGCGTCGGCTTTATCGGCTTGGCCCTGCTGATGCTGCCTTCCCTGCGCGCGGGCGGGCTCGCGCTTTTCCACATGGAGAATTCTGACAAGTCGGAAAAAATCCTTCCGCGCATGAACCAGATAGCACTGGGCATCGTGCTTGCTTATCTCAGCCTGACCGCCGCCTGCATTATTGCGTATTTTGCTGTCGGCATGAGCGTTTTCGACGCCATCAATCATGGCCTGACCACAGTGGCCACAGCCGGTTTTTCGACGCATGACAGCTCGCTCGGCTTCTATGAGGGAAACCAACTGCTTCTGGTCGTGTCCACGATCTTCATGGCCCTCTCGGCTCTGCCCTTCGTGCTTTACATCAAAGCCTTCATGCCGCGGCGCATGGAGCTGCTCGCAGATCCCCAGGTGAAGCTGTTCTTCACAATCGTGATCGGATTCAGCTTTGCGCTCGCAGTGGTTCTGCGGCTCGGTTCCAATGTGCCGTTCGGCGATGCGTTGATCTCGGCCGCGTTTCATTTTGTCTCGGTCATGACCACGACAGGTTATGCCACAGAGGACTATTCGCTCTGGGGACCGCCAGCGATTGGAATTTTCTTTCTCGCGTCATTTCTGGGCGGCTGCGCCGGCTCCACGTCAGGCGGCATCAAGATGAACCGTCTTATCATCCTGTGGAGCCTGACGCAGGCTAATCTCGCCCGTCTCATCATGCCCCACGCCGTCATCAAGATCCGTTACGGCAGTTCGGAAGTTTCCGGTGACATTGCACAGAACGTTCTTCTCTACCTGTTCCTCTACTGCGCTTCCCTCGTCACGGGCGCCGTATTGCTCGCCTCGCTCGGACTTGACTTCGTGTCGGCCTTCACTGGCGCCCTGACCGCGCTTTCCAATGTTGGCCCCGGTTTGGGGGACACCATCGGCCCCGTCGGCAATTTTTCAACCATTCGGGACCCCGCCTTATGGGTCCTTTCATTCCTGATGCTGGTCGGGCGTCTGGAGCTCGTTACCGTGTATATCCTGTTCACTCGCGCTTTTTGGGTGCGTTGACAGAGCGTTAGGCAGTTTACATCCGCCTGTTTCATTTGATATGAGCAGGATTAGATTGCGCCACAATGGCGACGAATGTTCTATAATTACCCCGGAATGAAATTTCCTTGCGCGCGGAGTTACGCATGCCGATCAAGGCCGATCTGGATGATATCGATTGGAAAATCCTTCGGGAGCTCCAGAATAACGGGCGCATCACCAATGTCGAGCTGGCTGAACGCGTCGGCATTTCGGCTCCGCCCTGCCTTCGCCGTGTGCGCAAGCTTGAAGAAAGCGGCGTCATCCGGGGGTATCGCGCCATTCTCAATGGCAATTCCCTTGGACAGGACCTCGTGGCGTTCTGTTCGGTCGGCCTCCATCGTCAGGCCGATGCGGACCTCAAGGCTTTTGCCGAAAAAACCAAGCAATGGCCTCTTGTACGCCGCGCCTGGATGGTTTCGGGTGAGTCCGATTTCCTGCTCCATTGCGTCGCGCGCGATCTCAACACGTTCCAGACCTTCGTGATCGAAGAGCTGACCGCCGCTCCCAATGTAGATTCCGTGCGCACAGCTCTGACCATTCGTCCGGTCAAGGACGAACCGCTGATGATCCTTTAAATATTGGATTTTGCGCCGAGATTAGAGCATGTCTCCCGAAAGTGGGAACCGGTTTCGGGATAAAGACATGCATAAAAACGGATAGAGCGGTTCCAGTGACTCTGTTTTAACCGGAACCGCTCTGGCTTGCTACTTCCCGGCGAATACGCGCTCGTAAACAGCACTGATAGCGGCAGCTTCCTTTTCAAGCGGAAAAGTGGCGCGGACATGCTTGAGAGCATTTTCGCCGTCGCGTTCCGCGCGTGCCGGGTCTGCCATATAGGGCTCGATTGCCTTGCGCAGGGCTTCGCCATCCCCCGCCGGAACCGATATGCCCGTATCGTCAACGAACATTTCCGCATAGGCGCCTGCGTCGCTGGCAACCACGGCCGTTCGCGACGCCATGGCTTCAAGCGGTGTCAGCCCGAAACCTTCATTGCGCGAAGGCGCGACATAAAGCGTCAGACGGCGATACCAGACCCGGATATCCGGCACTTCCCCCAGAATAAGGATACGATCCTGCAGTCCGGCAGCGGCGATCTTCGCCTTCAGATCGTCCAGGAAAGACTGGTGCTCAGCGGTCGTGCGCCCGGTGATGATGGCCGTCCATTCGGGATATTTCGGCAATAGTGCGATCATCGCATCGACGAAGAGGTCCGTTCCCTTGGAGGAACGCACGCGGCCGAAACAACCAATGGCATATTTTCCGGGCAGACCGGAAGCCGCAAAACTATCTTCTTCATCAACAGGCGGATGGAATCGCTGCAAGTCCACGCCATGCATGATGACCTGATGCGGGACTTCGAGAAAGCTTCCCGACCGGCCACTCGTTGCAATCACCGCATTCATGCGGCGGATGAGCCATTTGGTAAAAGGCTTGTGGTCGCGCTGTGCAGCCGAGGTAAACACCAGCCTCAGCTTCATGCGCAGCACATCGCGCATGAAAATACCGGCCAGCATTTCGATATTGCGCCGCGCATGCCAGATGCGGAACGGTTTCGTCCGCGGCTTCGACCAGAAGGACAGCAGAGCTTTCCACCCCAGATGGGGAAGTGAGTCAGGCAGGCCCGGCCCCATCGTGGCAATGTTCAGGCCGTTTGCGCGCTGCAAAGGGATAAGCTGAACAATCGTCGATGTGACACCGGAGAGGCGGCGCTTGAAATTCGGCGCCACCACTTCGACATCCTGAACCCGAACTTGTCCGGAATCTGGTCCTGAAACTGACTTGTCAGCGGACACGGAAATCAGACGAACTTCAAACTGAGGATTTCGTAGGAACGCGAGCCGCCCGGTGCGTTGACTTCAATCGTGTCGCCTTCGCCCTTGCCGATCAGCGCACGCGCAATCGGCGATGAAATGGAGATGCGGCCCTCCTTCACATCGGCTTCCTGATCGCCGACGATCTGGTAGATTTTTTCTTCTTCCGTATCTTCGTCGATCATGGTGACGGTAGCGCCGAACTTGATGCGGTCGCCCGACAGTTTCGAAACGTCGATAATCTCGGCGCGTGCAACCAGATCTTCCAGTTCGTTGATACGACCTTCATTCAGGCTCTGGGCTTCTTTCGCAGCGTGATATTCGGCGTTTTCCGACAGATCGCCATGCGCACGCGCTTCCGCGATCGCCTCAATAATCCGAGGGCGCTCCGATTGCTGACGCCAGCGCAGCTCTTCCTTGAGCTTTTCAAAACCGCCAGGGGTCATAGGGAACTTTTCCATACCCAGTCCTTTCCTTCGTCCGGCGCTCGCCTCACCCCGAGGCCTGCACGCACCGGCAGTTTGATTTGCCCGCCTCACCTCGCGCAATGCTTGGATAGTGCGAGGCGCTTTTCGGAGGCTTACCAGCCACCGACACACAAAAAGAAAACGGTCACCGAAACACCCGTCTCGGAACCGTTCGAATAGCCGTTCACAGAACTATAGCATTTCCATCAATCATTTCACGCGGAAAAATATGTCTCTGTCAACTCTTGAGCGGTTCACGTTAAAACGGAATTGTGCAACCGCTCATATTTTTGTTTGCACGTATTATCCAACACCAAACCGCCTCGCACTTTTGCTGGAAATGCTCTGTCCAAAGCTGCCACTATTTCGAATTGACTATTTTGAATTGACTGGCCAGCTCGCGGGCCATTTCTCCGGACCTCCGGCATAATTGCCGTCGCAATCTCCTTTGGAACGCTCCTGCAACAGAACGAAGCGAACCCGGCCCTCGCCGCTGTCAGTGGCTTTCCAGACATCGTAAATGCCGCAATCACCAAGCCCTCTTCCCTTGAAGAAAGCCGTCAGCGTCCTGGTCTTCTGGGTCCAGTCGATGTTCCATGCCGTGTCGGTCACTGTCGGACCATCGTCCGAAATGGTCGGCAGCGAGATCGGCACGATCTTGTTTTCGTAGCGGCTGTAGAAGGTGTAAGGCTGGTTATAGGCGCCCGGCGATCCGCATGGCAGGCCGATGAGATCGAGACCATCGGCAATCGTCGTCTCGAAACCGCCCGCATTGCGGAACGTGCCGGGGCTCGCCCCGCCACAAACCGCCGTTTCGTCGGAAAAATCCTTGCGGATTTCAGCCGGTATTTCTTCGACCGTTTCAATCAGCTTGATCTGTGGTGGGACCGGTGCCGGTTTGCCACCCTTGACCTGCAATGCCTCGACCGTTCCGTCGCGCGATTGCTGCTCGTCCACATAGATCAGCCCGCCGACAAGGCCAGAAAGCGAATAGATCGAGGTCTTTCCGGCGAATTTCAGCTGCAGTTTCTGGCCATTCTTCATCACGTCGAGCGCTTTGTCGATATCGCCCGTGTAATCGAGCTGGTCGTCCTGTGCCTTCAAAGCCGAGACATCGACATCGAGCACCGACTTGCCATCGATTGAAATTTCCATTTTGCCGGTCTTCTGAGACGGATCGACATAGGACAGCCTCAACACCGGTTTCGACCCGGACTGACTGCTGCGAAAGATACCAAGCCCCGGCGCGCCTTCACTCGCAACCGGAGAAAGGGTCAGCGTACAATTTTGCGCGAAATCGCACAGAACCAGCGTATCGCGAATTTTCTTGAAAGCAGCCTGCGATTCCCCACCCGCCAGAAGCAGCATCGCTGTGGCAATCGATGTTACCGCAACGGATTGACGATTCAAAATGAGCATAAAACACCCCGTAGTAAGAAATCGCTCTAACTATAAACAGACCATGCGCGAATGTCGCAGAATCGGAAGTTCCCTTGCCGTCCGCCCGTAATATTGCCTATAGCATGGCGACCGGAAAAGGCCGAAAAGCGTCCGGTTTCTCTTTCTATAGAAATGCACCCTGAAAAGTTTGAAACGAGGCAATGATGACGCGCGTACAAGCCAACATGCTGCTGCTTCTGGCAGGCGTCATCTGGGGCATGGGTTTCGTCGCCCAATCGACGGCGATGGCCAGTATCGGCCCGTTTCTGTTCATCGGTTTCCGCTCGGCAATCGCTTCGCTTACAGTCCTGCCATTGGCCATAGCCGAAGGGAGAAAGGCAAAGGCCAGCCTGAGCCGGTCGAACTATATCTTCTTCATGATCGTCGGATTGAGCCTGTTCACCGGGCTGGTGCTTCAGCAGATAGGGCTCATCACCACCTCCGTCACCAATGCCGGTTTTCTGACCGGGCTTTATGTCGTGATGGTACCTGTACTCGGCGTCATTCTGTTTCGCACCTGGCCGCACCCGGTCGTCTGGCCGAGTGCAGCGGCATGTCTGGCAGGTATCTTCCTGCTTTCCGGCGGAACGCTGACCGCACTCAAGCAAGGTGACTGGCTGATCATCAGCGGCGCCGTCTTCTGGGCCTTGCAGGTGGTCCTGATCGGCCGGGCAAACCGCGCAGGACGGCCTATTGCACTTAGCTGCATCCAGTTTGCGACCAGCGCTGTCGCAGGCCTTGCCATCGCATCCATGGTCGAAGATTTCAACTGGGCTGCCATTACGCTCACCTGGAAGGAAATCCTTTTCACCGGCGTTTTTTCGTCCGGCATCGCATTCACCTTGCAGGCTATCGGGCAGCGCTATACCACCTCGGCACAGGCCGCGATCTTCCTGTCGTCGGAAGCGCTTTTCGCAGCCCTGTTCGGCGCCATCTTCCTCAGCGAACGACTGACCTTCATCGGCTTTATCGGCTGCGGACTGATTTTTGCCGCCATGCTGGCCGTCGAGCTCATTCCCATGTTCTGGAAACGCAAACCAGTGCTTGTTCCCGCCGAGTGAATTCTATCAGGCTTTGAAGATCAAAGCCGCACCACCTGCTATGAAGGCAAAGCCCAGCAGATGGTGCCAGGTAAAGGCCTCCTTGAGATAGAAGACCGAGAACAGGCTGAAGATCACCAATGTGATGACCTCCTGAATGGTCTTCAGTTGCGCCGCCGAATAGACCTCATGCCCGATGCGATTGGCCGGAACCGCGAGACAATATTCGATCAGCGCGATACCCCAGCTTATGAAAATGACAGTGACAAGCGGCGTGCTGGTAAATTTCAGATGCCCGTACCAGGCAAATGTCATGAACACGTTCGAACCGATGAGAAGCAGGATCGGCAGAACGCTTGGCGAAATCAGTGCTGACATGGAAATGACTTCAGGGACCGGGAGGATATTGTCTGCGGCATGGCCCGAAACCGCTGCACGGTGATAGAACAAAGGTGGCATCTTGCCAATCCTGCGCCTTGCCGCTGCCCCGTTTGCGCCACAGCCCTTAACACCGGCGCTGACTCTTCCTTTACGCTTGCGGGCTAATATTCGGGAAACGCCATCGGTCTGGTCTCCTGAAGAAAAGGTATGGACATGAGTTCTGCGTTGTCCGCCACCGCTCCAGTCAGCCGCCAGCGCTCCCGGTTGCGAGGTCTGGCCCCGTCACTATCCGTCGCCCTGCTGGCCATCATCGCCGGCTGTTCCGGCGAAAGCGCCCCGCGTCCGCAGGCCAGTGTCGGCAATTCGGATATGATTGTACCCGATGCGCCGGTCGCGAGTACTGCCCCGGCAATAGAAGCACCTGTCATGCAGGAGCCGCAGGAAGAGCGCATCGTGGGGCTTGCCGAGGAGGAAGAAAACCACGTCGCGAAATCCACGCCGCAGAGCCAGCCGCAATATTCCGGCGATTACGGCTTCGCAGCCCCTATTCAAAACCCGGTAACGGCTGCTGAAAACATCTACACGATGTCCAATGCGGAAGCGGCCTGTCGTACGCGCCTGAAACGGCTCGGCGTCGTGTTCAAGGAAAAGCCGACGATCTATCGCAGCAGTTCCTGTCAGATCGCGAATCCCATCGAAGTATCCGGCTTCAACAGCGGGTCTATCGCCTTCAAACCGGCGGCAACGCTGAACTGTCAGGTGACGGAAGCATTTGCCCGCTGGATCAAGGGCGACCTGCAACCCGCCTCGCGGCTGCGCTATCTGTCCGGGGTGAGCACGATTTACAATGCCGGAGGCTATTCCTGCCGCACGATGAACAGCCGTCGCGGCGCAAAAATGTCGGAACATTCACGCGGCAACGCCATCGACGTCACCAAGATCGTGCTGAACAACGGCAAGAACATCATGGTGCGCAAGCCGGGCTTTTTCGCCTTCCGGGAAAAAGGCCTGCTCAACAGCGTACGCTCCGATGCATGCGGCTATTTCTCGACGGTTCTCGGCCCCGGCTATAACCCGGAACATGCCGATCACTTCCATTTCGACCTGATGCAGCGCCGCAGCGGCTATCGCGCCTGTAAATAAGCCCGGCGCAATGCCGGGCTCGACGATGCTTTATTCTTCTGGCGGCACCGGGGACGGCTTGCCGTTCTCATCCAGAGAAACCATGACGAATTCGCCGTGGGTCACGAGATCCATGTGCTGGGTCAGGTAACGCTGCGCCCAGGCTTCGACCCGCAGCGTGATCGAGCTGCGTCCGACCTTCGTAATCTCCGTATAGACACAAAGCGCATCGCCGATCTTCACCGGCTTGGCGAAGGACATTTCACGGACAGCCGCCGTCACCACGCGGCCCTTGGCGCGCTCTGCGGCACGAATACCCGAGGCGGAGTCCATCTGCGCCATCACCCAGCCGCCGAAAATATCGAACGCTGCATTCGCATCCTTGGGCATGGCGGGCACGCGCAATGTCAACATGCCCTTCGGCGTAGTGTCGGTATTCATGGATGTGAGTCCTTAAATGCTTGAGAGAGTCGGCCTCTAATATGTGACAAGCCCGCCGTGAAGAAAAGTGCCGCGAATATTTTAAAGTATATTCACGAAACGCGAGCTTAGTAATAATTAATCATGAACTGAAATCGAAAAAACGTGATGAAGTTAAATAACAATTCTCGTGCTATGAATAAATAAAGGAAGTATATTAGAGGAACGATATATGAAGCTATCGGTTAAATCTTCCATCATTACATTAGCACTCCTTATTTCAACAAATGCTTATGCATCATCGGCAATCGTCACCTCGACAATTAATCTGCGCGTCGGCCCCGGCACTCAGTATGGGAGCATCGGATCGATACCGAACGGCGTTGGCATCGCTGTGGGCGGCTGCACCAGCGGCTATGGCTGGTGCCAGGTCACATATGGCGGCATGACCGGCTGGGCTGCATCCAGCTACATCGCTATCCAGACAGGTAACGGATACACGACAAACGACAATTTCGGATCGACCGCCGCAGCGGTCGGCATACCGCTCATCGCAGGCATGGTCATCGGCTCGGCCATCGCCAATAGCGGCCCCGGCTGGGGACCGGGTTGGGGTCCTGGCCCTTATCGTGGCTGGGGCGGCGGCGGCGGCAATGTCTATAATGGCTGCATCGGGCGCAATTGTCAGTCCAACTGGGGGGCACCTCGTCCTCACTGGGTCGACCGACCCGGCTGGCGCGACAATCCGGGCTTTCATCACGACATTGGCCCCGGCTTTGGTCGTGGTTTCGGTCCGGGTCCCCGTATGCGTCTCGGCGGCAGGCTTTAGAGCAACCCAGAAAACGCGAGCCCTCCTGACAGCCTTCTGTCAGGAGCCTCGCTGGATATAAAAAGGGTGTGGAGGATTTCGTCCCCACACTCTTTTCATTTAGGCGTTGAAATTCCATATTGGGGACATGGCTTCCTCAAAAGACAAACACTCCCAGGATTCGCACAACAAGGCTGGCGGCTTCGGCGAAGCGCCACAGGCCGAGTTTTCCGGTGCGCCCCTATCCGGTTCCATCGCCGATTGGGCGAAGGAGATTGGCGACGAGGCTGCAAAGTCCAAGCAGCCCAGCGGCGGCGCGAGCGCGAAAAACCCGAAGCAGCCCCCGAAACAGCCAAAGAAAATCCCCGAGCGCAGCAAGGAAGCGTCGCGCACCGGTCGAGGCACGTCGATGGGCGGCGCCGCTTCCGCCAAGGAGCGTGCGGCGGCTGGTCTCAATCCCGTTGCCGGCCTCGATATCAGTCTGGAAGACGCTGCCGGGCTCAATCCGTCTGGTGCGACCGCAACGGTTCAGGCCCTGTCGGACCTGATCGCATCCGGCAATCCCTTGTTCAAGAATGGCGAACTGTGGACGCCACACCGCCCTTCCCGTCCGGAAAAATCCGAAGGCGGCATCGCCATCGAGATAGAAACCAGCTTCGAACCGTCCGGCGATCAGCCGACGGCTATTCGCGATCTGATGGAAGGGCTGGAGAATGACGACCGCACGCAGGTCCTGCTCGGCGTCACCGGTTCGGGCAAGACCTTCACCATGGCGCAGGTCATCCAGCGGACGCAGCGCCCTGCACTGATCCTGGCGCCAAACAAGACGCTGGCCGCGCAGCTTTACGGCGAGTTCAAGAGCTTCTTTCCGAACAACGCCGTCGAATATTTCGTTTCCTACTACGATTATTACCAGCCGGAAGCCTATGTGCCCCGCTCGGACACCTATATCGAGAAGGAATCGTCCATCAACGAGCAGATCGACCGTATGCGCCACTCGGCCACGCGCTCGCTGCTCGAACGCGACGATGTGATCATCGTCGCCTCCGTATCGTGCATCTACGGTATCGGTTCGGTCGAAACCTATACGGCAATGACCTTCGAAATGAAGATCGGCGACCGGCTCGACCAGCGCCAGTTGCTCGCCGATCTCGTGGCACAGCAATACAAGCGGCAGGACATCAACTTCGTGCGCGGCTCGTTCCGCGTGCGTGGCGACACGATCGAAATCTTCCCGGCCCACTTGGAAGATCGCGCCTGGCGCATTTCCCTTTTCGGTGACGAGATCGAAACCATAACCGAATTCGACCCGCTGACCGGCCAGAAAACAGGTGAGCTGAAATCGGTCAAGATCTACGCGAATTCGCACTATGTGACGCCGCGCCCGACACTCAATCAGGCCATGAAGTCGATCAAGGAAGAGCTGAAGCACCGCCTTGTCGAACTGAACAATGCCGGTCGCCTGCTGGAAGCCCAGCGCCTCGACCAGCGCACGACATTCGACCTGGAAATGCTGGAAGCAACCGGCTCCTGCGCGGGCATCGAAAACTATTCGCGCTATCTGACCGGCCGCAACCCCGGTGAGCCGCCGCCGACACTGTTCGAATATATTCCCGACAACGCGCTGGTTTTCATCGATGAAAGCCATGTCACGGTTCCGCAGATCGGCGGCATGTATCGTGGCGACTTCCGCCGCAAGGCAACGCTTGCCGAATATGGCTTCCGCCTGCCATCCTGCATGGACAACCGTCCGCTCCGCTTCGAGGAATGGGATGCGATGCGTCCGCAGACCATCGCTGTCTCGGCAACGCCGGGCGGCTGGGAAATGGAAGAAGCGGGCGGCGTATTCGCAGAACAGGTCATCCGTCCAACCGGGCTGATCGATCCGCCTGTCGAAATCCGCCCTGCCAAGTCACAGGTCGATGACGTGCTGGGCGAAATTCGCGAAACGGCGCAGAAGGGCTATCGTACACTGGTCACGGTGCTGACCAAGCGCATGGCTGAAGATCTGACCGAATATCTGCATGAACAGGGCGTGCGCGTGCGCTACATGCACTCGGATATCGACACGCTGGAGCGTATCGAGATCATCCGCGATCTGCGCCTCGGCGCGTTCGACGTGCTGGTGGGCATCAACCTGCTACGCGAAGGTCTCGACATTCCCGAATGCGGCTTCGTCGCCATTCTCGACGCCGACAAGGAAGGCTTCCTGCGTTCGGAAACCTCACTGGTCCAGACCATTGGCCGTGCCGCGCGTAACGTGGACGGCAAGGTCATTCTCTACGCCGACAACCTCACCGGCTCGATGCAGCGTGCGATGGACGAAACCAGCCGCCGCCGCGAAAAACAGGTCGCCTATAATGAAGAGCATGGCATCACGCCTGCCTCGGTGAAGAAGAATATTTCGGATATTCTCGGCTCGGTTTACGAGCGCGATCATGTTCGCGCGGATATTTCAGGCTTTGCCGAAGAAGGCGCGATGATGGGCAACAATCTTGCCGCTCATCTGGAGCATCTGGAGAAGCAGATGCGCGACGCCGCTGCCGATCTCGACTTCGAAAAGGCCGCGCGCCTGCGCGACGAAATCAAGCGGTTGCGCGAGACCGAACTGGCCATCGCCGATGATCCGCTGGCACGCGAATTCGAAGCGGGCGATGCAGGTGCGGGGCGCAACAAGGGCAAGTCCACCGGAAAACCCACTGGCAAATCCCGTTTCCGCAAGCCGACACTGGATGAAATGGGTGCCGACACGACACGCCCCGCTGGCAAGCCGTCTCTGTTCCAGAAACCATCGCTTGACGACATGGGACCGGGCACCGACATGGCAAAACCGCTGTTCCGCAAGAACACGCTGGACGAGATGACGGTCAAGCGGACGGAAGTGCCCGCTGGCGGAAACGAAGTGGCGATCCGTCGTGAGCGCGCCGGCATCGGGTCTTACGAAGACCCGGCCGAAACGGCGCGCAAGAAGCGCCGCCCCGGCAAGACAGGCCGACCGGGACGGTGATTGGGGCGCACTGATTATGTGTTGGAGGACTTACCAGCCTTCCAACACGATCTTGCCCTTCGCCTTGCCGCTTTCAAGTACGCCGTGAGCTGCCTTGAGATTGGTGGCATTGATCGGTGAAAGAACGTCCGTCAGCGTTGTCTTGACCTTGCCTTCGTCAACCAGTCGCGCGACTTCGTTCAACAGCCTGCCCTGCTCAGCCATATCTGCGGTCTGATAAATCGGGCGCGTGAACATCAGTTCCCAGTGCACCGACACCGACTTGCGCTTGAAGGGCATAATGTCCAGTTTGTCCGGATCATCGATCAGTCCAAACCGGCCTTGCGGAGCGATGAGCGTGACGATTTCAGAAAGGTGATCCAGTGTCTGCGTCGTCGAAAAGACGAAGGCCGGTGCACCGATCCCCAAAGCTTCAACCTGTTCGGCCAGCGGCTTGCTGTGGTCAATGACATGATGCGCGCCGAGCTGCTTGACCCATTCCTGCGTTTCCGGTCGCGAAGCCGTCGTTATCACCGTCAGATCGGTCAATGCGCGTGCCAGCTGGATCGTGATCGAACCGACACCACCTGCCCCGCCGATAATAAGAATGGCCTTAGCCGCACCCGCCACAGGTTCGCGCACATCCAGCCTGTCGAACAGCATTTCCCAGGCGGTAATCGACGTCAGCGGCAAGGCCGCAGCTTCACTATTGGCAAGCGATGCTGGCTTGTGCCCAACGATGCGTTCATCGACAAGGTGAAACTCGCTGTTGGCACCCGGACGGATCAGCGAACCTGCATACCAGACCCTGTCGCCGGACTTGAAATCCCGCACCTGATCCCCGATCCCGACGACAGTTCCAACCACATCCCAGCCAAGCACTTTCCATTGGCCAGCCTCGGGCGAAACGCCGTTACGGATTTTATAATCAACCGGATTTACTGAAACTGCTTCCACTTGAACAAGCAGATCGCGCCCGGCGGCAACCGGTTTGTCCAGTGTCACATCGATGAGCGAATCCACACGCTCCAATTTACCAGCGTCCTGATAGGCAACAGCTTTCATTGTCTTTGCTCCATTTGCTATGGACCAAATATTAGACTACTATCGAATAATATAAATACGCACAAATATCGCCCATAGTGTCAATATTCGTACTTAGTATATAAAGGATACCGATATGACCAAGGCCAAGCATTCACGCTTCGACTGCAGCCCCGGTTGTGCGGTAGAAGCGGCCATCAGCCTGATCGACGGAAAATGGAAAAGCGTCGTTCTCTTCCATCTCATGGATGGTACGCTTCGGTTCAATGAAATCAGACGACAGATACCCAGTGTCACGCAGCGCATGTTGACCAACCAGCTACGGGAGCTGGAAGAAGACGGCCTCATCGAGCGCAAAGTCTATGCTCAGGTGCCGCCAAAGGTGGAATACAGCCTTTCCCCGCTGGGTCGCAGCATTGAGCCTATTCTGCTTGCATTGAAGGAATGGGGCGACACCAATATCAACCGATTTGGCAAACCGGCGAAAGAATCATCACCCTCCATACAGGATGCGGCGTGAAAAAGGGCGGCCCTTGCCGCCCTTTCATGTGAACCGTCTTCAGCGGCACTGCCCGCCATTCATGATGCGATAGCCTGCGCGGTCGGCTTCGCAACGATTGGGGAACGTGCGCCTGTCGTTTCCGCGTCGCGCGCAAACCGGCATATATTCCCGCGTACAGGCGCCCGCTCCCGGTCTACCCGGTCTGTTGCCCTGATGTGGCGGACGCATGCCACCTTCACCGCCCCATCCCGGGCCCGGCCTCGATGAGCATTGACCGTTTGCGATGATGCGATAGCCCTCCGCTCTTGCCTGACATGAATTGCCGAAGGTTTTGCGTGAAGAGCCGCGCGTGGCGCAGACAGGCGCATAATTCATCGGACAGATTTGCGGCTGTGACGGTCCGGGGCGCATCGGTGGGCGATAGTCCGGCCCGCCTTCTGCAACGCAACCGGCGAGAAGCAGTGCGCCCGCAAGCACAGCCAACTGTTTGAAACGATGAAATTGCATTTTCCTCTCCTTTTGTCCCGAACGCTAAGATGGCGCAACCTTCAATAAGGGCAAGTCTTTTTGCAAAAGTGCAAAACCTTGCGGACCATATCGACAACCCGCCCATATAGGTTACTTTGACCGAGGTTGAGGGGCGGAACAGGCAGTATGAATCGGTACCGGCGCAGCATAGCGGTTATCTTGGCTTCGCAGCTTTTCAGCCTGCCTTTCGGCGTCGCTTCATCCTATGCAGCGAGTGAACCGAACCCGCCGGTCTATGCGCCACCTTTACCGCCGGAGAAGAAAACGCCGACTGTCGGTCGCATCTGCCAGCTCATTGGCGCCAATGCCGACGCCCATGGCATTCCACGCGATTTCTTCGCCCGGCTGATCTGGAAGGAAAGCCGTTTCGACCACAATGCCGTCAGCCCTGTCGGCGCTGAGGGTATCGCGCAATTCATGCCCTACACGGCAAAGGAACGCGGCCTTGCCGATCCTTTCGACATCGAGCAGGCGATTCCCGCATCGGCGAGTTTCCTGCGGGATCTGAAAGGTGCATTCGGCAATTGGGGCCTTGCAGCCGCCGCCTATAATGCAGGGTCCGGGCGCGTTTCCAACTGGATGCGGTCCGGCGGTTTCCTGCCGCTCGAAACAGAAAATTATGTGCTGGACATTACTGGCGCGCCTGCCGACGACTTTGCGGCGGGCAAGGAGATCGTGAACCGCCCGCTGGATCCAAAGCTTGCATTCAATGAGGCTTGCAAGCGTCTGCCCATCATCCGCAGCGCCACCATTCCCATGTCGCGCGTGAAACCCAAACCGTGGGGCATACAGGTCGCAGGCAACTTCCGCCGCAGCGCGGCCTTCAATCAATGGACGCGTCTGCGCAAGCAGTTCAGTACCGTGCTTGCCGGCCATGATCCCGTCATCAGCCGGATTCGCACGCCGATCGGTCGACGTGGTATATACGCAGTACGCATAGGGGCAGACAGCCGTAGTGAAGCCGACGGTATTTGTGCGAAGCTGCGCGCTGCCGGTGGTGCATGCATAGTTTCGCGCAATCGATGAGAAAACCCGAAAAAATGGCACTATATTCCCGATATATTAGGGATAGCCTGTTCAGTTTTGGAAATGGCTAGACGATTTTCTTGAAACAATCGTAAAAATTACAGACGATACCGGTTCAAAGATAACCAATCATGTACCCCCCAAAGAATTTGCTTGCCAAATACCGCATCATAGATCAGTCTCCACCTGTTCGGGCACTTAGCGAACAAATGGAAGACTGGAAGAACGGCGTGCCGGGGCCGCTATAAGTTCCGGGTCGAAGGCTCCCCTTCGGCAATGATCGGTTCCTTCCCAATGTCGAGAACTGCCTGCATAACCCTCTGCCGGGTGTGTGGTGCGCTTGGCAGAATTTGTAATACCACTGTCTCCCACAAGAGCGGTGGCGCCAAGGAAAAGGAACGGATCCAATGGCACAGACCGGACTGGTCAAATTCTTCAATACCGAAAAAGGCTTCGGTTTTATCAAGCCGGACGACGGTGGCGCTGACATCTTCGTACATATCTCAGCTGTACAGGCTTCTGGCCTCACTGGCCTCGCAGACAATCAGAAGGTTTCCTACGAGACGGAACCGGATCGTCGCGGCAAAGGCCCCAAGGCCGTGAACATCACCGTTACCGGCTAATTGTTCATAAAAGAACCTACCTTTGCCCCGGCTTCTGCCGGGGTTTTTTATTGCCCTTTACCGCCGACAAAAGCCCCGCAATTCAGGCGCGAAATATTACAGATACTGCATGTAATTTACCGGAAACTGACAGCTTTCCATCCCCCTTCACCATTGTTCAGCCTCCATTCATGTCGAAAGAGTTAATCAGTTATTCATAAACGATACGTCCGTGCCCGATTGGCAGACATATCGGAGAAATTACAGTCGAGCTTCTGAAGGAGCGAACAATGAACCGATTTGCGAAAACAGCCATTCTGGCAGCGGCATCCCTCGCGGCAGTTGCCGCACCGCTTGCAACAGCATCGGCAGATTCCTGGGGTCGTCATGGTTGGGATCGCGGCGGCTGGGACCGTCCCTATTATCGTGACCGGCATCGCAACAATGGCGACGCTGTCGCCGCAGGTGTGATCGGTCTGGCAGCAGGTGCCCTCATCGGCAGCGCGCTGAGCCAGCCGCAGCCGACCTATGTGCAGCCTGCCCCGGTCTATGCGCCGCCTCCACCGCCGCCTGCCTATTATCCGGCAGCCCCGGCTCGCCAGGCGACCTATTATCGCTCAAGCTATGAGCCATGGAGCCGCGGCTGGTATCAGTATTGTTCCGACCGTTACCGGTCGTTCAATCCGAATACCGGCACCTATCGCGGTTATGACGGGCGCGATCACTTCTGCTCCGCCAACTAAACAGATCATCAATATGAAAAGCCGCCTTTAGAGGCGGCTTTTTTAGAGCAGACCTGATTGAATCAGATCTGCTCTCAGTATTTGTTCTAACGCGCATCTTTTCCGAAAACCGTTCACACTTTTCGGGATGCGCCCTAATCAGGCATATCCGACGTCGGTCAGAAACGGATTGGAGCGTCGCTCTTCACCGAACCGTCCGCCGGGACCATGTCCGCAGATGAAACCTATGTCGTCGCCGAGCGGCAGCAACTTTTCCTTGATGGAGCGAATCAGCGCCGCGTGATCGCCGCCCGGCAGATCGGTTCGCCCGACCGAACCATTGAAAAGCACGTCACCGACAATCGCAAACCGCGCCTCGGGACTGAAGAACACGACATGGCCCGGCGCGTGACCGGGTGTATGGAAGACGTCGAACTCGTGACCGGCGACGGAAACCTTGTCCCCTTCACTCAGCCAGCGATCTGGTGTGACGTTGCGCACGCCTTCCGTGATCCCGTATTTCAGGCCGGTCGCTTCAAGATTATCAAGCAGGAACTTGTCGTCCCGATGCGGGCCGATAATGTCCACATTCAGAGCTTCCTTGAGGTCGAGCGCTGCGGCGGCATGATCAATATGACCATGCGTGATCCAGATCGCCTCTACGTCGACCGCCTGGGATTCAATCGCCTCCCGGATGCGGTCAAGATCACCGCCAGGATCAATCACAACCCCCTTCTTGGTCTCACTATCGAAAAGAATAGTACAGTTTTGCTGGAACGGCGTGACGGGCACGATGATGGCCTGCAATTGCCCCATAGTCTTACTCCACTCGAATAAATAGCAGTCAGGAAGGTGCTTTCTGACACACAGATAGAGCATTTCCAGCAAAAGTGCGAAGCGTCTACGCGGGAAATCAGTTCACGGGACTGATTTCTTATCCCGCTTCGATGCGTTGGAGAATGCGTACATACAAAGAGATGGAGCGGTTCTACAATTCCTTGTTAACTGGAACCGCTCTAGAGCGCGTCCCGAAAGTGTGAAACGGTTTTCGGAAAAGATGCGCGTTAAAACAAAGGACTAGAGCGTCGATCTGATTGAATCAGATCGACGCTCTAGTCCCGCGACCTTCAGGTGAAGCTCAAAAAAATACGGGCGGCTGAACGCCGCCCGTTTTCCCTCTCCAGGATTGTCCAAAACACCCTCCCCGAGAACCGTTTCAAGGTCTTCGGAATGCGCTCTGACAGTTCGTCTCACCGGTTGTCCCCACAACCATGCAGTCTGTAGTGCGTCAGGCCTTGGCGGCCATCGCGTTCTTGATCAGGCCGACAATAGCCGTGAGGGCGATACCGCCAACGCCGCCGCCTGCCAACTGGCCGACAATACCGCTGAGAGCGGAATCGAGACCACCGCCAGTCAACATCGGAAGCAGCTGGCCGAGGATGACACCACCGATGCCGCCTGCCACCGTGTTACCCGTGGTGCCCAGGCTGATATTCTTGACTGCGCCTGCGATGTTGCCGCCAACCGCGCCAGCGACAAGCTGGAGAATGATAGGTAGTAGAGATTCCATAACCGTCACCCCATCTGAGTTTTAAACCGGAATAACGCGACTCCGGCAAAAAAATCTTGTGCCTAAACTAGGGAATGTCAAACAATAAGCGACGGAACAACAAAAAAACGGCCCGAAGGCCGCTCTTTTTCTGTTTAAAACTCAGTTACTCTGCTGCCGCCCGCTTTGGCTGAACTTCTGCAGAATAGTCATTCATTAGAACATTTGTAATTTCGGAAGGCATGAAACGGTATTGACCGATCTCGGATACCGGCGTCACTTCCGCTGCTGTTCCGCACAAAAAGCATTCGGAGAAATCGGCAAGTTCTTCCGGCATGATTGGCCGCTCAATAACTTCGATGCCTCGACGCTTGGCAAGATCAATGATCGTGCGACGCGTAATACCGTCGAGGAAACAGTCCGGCTTCGGCGTATGCAGTGCTCCGTCCTTCACGAAGAAGACGTTAGCACCAGTTGCTTCCGCAACCTGCCCGCGCCAGTCGAGCATCAACGCATCGGCGTAGCCTTTGGCTTCGGCGGCATGTTTGGAGATTGTGCAGATCATATAGAGACCGGCAGCCTTCGACCGCGAGGGCGCGGTGCGCGGGTCAGGGCGGCAATATTCGGCAATATCGAGCCGGATTCCCTTCATCTTTTCTTCCGGCGAGAAGTAGCTCGGCCACTGCCAGATTGCGATGGCAAGATGAATACGGTTGTTCTGCGCCGAGACGCCCAGCGATTCCGAACCGCGCCAGGCGATCGGCCGCACATAGGCATCCTCAAACCCCTGCTTCTGCAGAAGTTCACGGCAGGCGTCATTGATTTCCGCAACGCTGAAAGGAATCTCGAAGCCGAGAATGCGCGCAGATTCGTGCAGGCGCTCAGTATGCTCGTTGAGCTTGAATATCTCGCCGCCATAGGCACGTTCGCCTTCAAACACGGCGCTCGCATAATGCAGGCCATGTGTCAGAACGTGGATTTTTGCATCTTTCCAATCGACGAATTCTCCGTCCAGCCAGATAAATCCGTCCCGTTGATCGAATGGAATCGCAGCCATTTTCTTGCTCCTAATTTTTCTCGCGGCACTGTCTCGATCTGGTTTCCAGCCGCTTTCAGATCGGGCAAACTTCTCCGCAACCCGTCTTCCCCAGCTAAATCGACATAACTGGCGCGACGGTCACCTTTTCCTGCGTAATCACTGGCCTTTTCGTTCAAAATGCTTTGATGTCACGCAAACATATTGCGCGAATCCCAGGCGGAGCATGCATGGAAAGATATTAAATCCTCCATAGAGACAGAATCTTGCGGCAACCCGATCCCGCCACCTTTCGTTCGAAACGGTGCAGGAAACCAGCCAGCGCAATTATTCATCCTCCTTGCATGCATCAGCGCGAACATTATTCCAAAAAAGCCAGCTTACACTTATCGAAAATTATCTGGGCGATTGAATTATGTCAATAATGCTGACATATTTAACGCAGCAGAACGGAGCACAGATGTGAATTCGACGAACGATATGAATTATATAAGCAATCCGTTGACGGCCGAGGAGGCGGCCGATCTCAACGTGATTGAACTTCTGTTTTTTTCCTATCGCGATTTTACCGCCGACCCCGATCTTATTCTGGAAAAGATCGGATTCGGGCGGGCGCATCACCGTGTCCTTTACTTCATCAATCGGAAACCCGGTATGACCGTTGCGGAGCTGCTGGAGGTTTTGCGGATCACCAAGCAGAGCCTGTCGCGCGTGCTCAAGCAACTGATCGATACCGGCCATGTCGTCCAGGCCACCGGCCTGCATGACCGTCGTCACCGCAAGCTTTATCCGACCAAAAGTGGTCGTCAGCTCACGCTCGCCCTCGCCCTTCCGCAGTCGCGGCGCATCGCGCGTGCGCTGGAAGACTGCGCACCGCAGGACCGCGACGTGATCGAACGCTTCCTCTATAATATGGTCAATCCCGAACGACGGGCGCAAATCGACGAGTTTTCCGCAGAAGACAGCTCCGCCCGGCAAGGCTGAGAGGACGTGTTACGAAAAGTAGCAGTAAGTGCTTGTACAAAAACGCTTCCGTGCAGGCAGTGAATAGACGTGCCGCATTCCAGTGAGTAATATGCCGTGCGACGCATCTTGCGTCATAGTCGAATTGGAACGGAATGGGATCGAAAGACGCCATGGCTGCAGAAGAAGAAAAGACGCTCTCGGATGACGCGCCTCACCTCCTCGTCGTTGACGATGACACGCGTATCCGCAGCCTTCTCTCGCAATATCTGACCAATAGCGGATTCCGTGTCACCATGGCTGGAAGTGCCGCCGAGGCGCGCCGAAAGCTGGAAGGCATCGACTTCGACCTGCTCATCTTGGATGTGATGATGCCGGGCGAAACCGGCGTTTCGCTGACACGATCCCTGCGCGAACAGAAGAACGTCCCCATCCTGATGCTCACCGCATTGTCGGAAACCGACAGCCGTATCGATGGGCTGGCTGCGGGTGCAGACGATTATCTGCCCAAGCCGTTCGATCCCCGCGAGCTGACGCTTCGCATCAACAATATCCTGCGGCGCGGCGCGCCGCCGACCCAGCCGAAGATCGAGCAGATCGTCTTCGGTCCCTATACATTCTTCATCCCGCGCCGCGAGCTGAAGAAGGGCACCGAAACGATCAAGCTGACCGACCGCGAGCAGGACATCATGGCGATCTTCGCCGAACGTGCCGGTGAAACCATCCCTCGCCACGAGCTGACCGGTCAGGACGGCGATGTCGGTGAACGCACGATCGACGTCCAGATCAATCGCCTTCGCCGCAAGATCGAACAGGACCCAGCCAATCCGGTCTGGCTCCAGACCGTGCGCGGTATCGGCTACAAGCTCAGCATCGAATAGCAACCGTCGACAATCAGGAATATCGCGATCAGAAAATGGTGTTTTCTCAAAACGCAGGGCGACATGTACAAAAGGTACAATCGCAATGTCGTTCACGGGGAACGCCATCCACCGAGAGCGATACTTCCGGGAGAGCATTTCCAGCAAAGGTGCGAAGCGGCCTTGCAGCGAAATACCTATTTAGAGCGCAACCGTTGAGGACTTAGGGACGTTTTAACACGATGAAATCGCCCTTGAGAAAGTTCACCCGCTGGTTGGCGCGCATCATGCCGAAGGGGCTTTATGCGCGGTCGCTCATCATCATCATTGCCCCGATGGTTCTGCTCCAGTCCGTGATCGCCTATGTGTTCATGGAACGCCACTGGCAAATGGTCACCGAACGACTTTCGACCGCCGTTGTGCGTGATATTGCGGGCATCATCGATATTCTTGAAACCTACCCGCAAGAACCCGGCTACGACAATCTCATCCGCATCGCGCAGCAGCGGCTGGCGCTGAACATTTCGATCCTGCCACCAGATCCGCTGCCGCCTCCCGGACCGAAACCCTTTTTCGCCATTCTCGATTACTTCCTGAGCGAAGAGATTACCCGCCAGATCAATCGCCCCTTCTGGGTGGATACGGTTGGCGATTCCGATCTTATCGAAATCAGGATCAAACTTGAGGACAAGGTGTTGCGCGTCTTTGCCCGGCGCAGTCAGGCCTATGCGTCCAATACGGGCATTTTCCTGACCTGGATGGTCGGCACCGCGCTTGTTCTGCTGATTATCGCTATCGCTTTCCTGCGCAACCAGATCAAACCGATACAACAGCTTGCCGAAGCGGCGGAAAGTTTCGGCAAGGGACGACCGATGCCGGAAGGTTTTCACCCGCGCGGCGCCGAGGAAGTGCGCCGTGCCGGCATTGCCTTCGTCCAGATGCGCTCGCGCATCGAGCGCCAGATCGAGCAGCGCACAGCCATGCTGTCAGGCGTCAGCCACGATCTGCGCACCATCCTGACCCGCTTCAAGCTGCAGCTTGCCTTGGTCGGCCACTCCATCGATACCGAGCCGCTCAATCAGGATATCGCCGATATGCAGACCATGCTCGAAGGCTATCTCGCCTTTGCGCGCGGCGAAGGATCGGAGGAAACGGCAAGCTATGACGTTACCAAACTGTGCGAGAAGCTGGAAAGCGAGGCGCGCCTGCGGGAACGCGGCTTCAAATATCATATCGAAGGCGACAGCGAGATTCATGTGCGCCCCAACGCCTTCTCGCGTCTGGTTAGCAATCTCGTCTCGAATGCCTTCCGTCACGCGCAAAATGTCGAGCTGTCGATTTCGCATGTCGAAGGCTGGCTGAAAGTCGTCGTGGACGATGATGGGCCCGGTATTCCGGAAGACCGCCGCGAAGATGTCTTCAAGCCTTTCGTCCGGCTGGATGAAGCGCGAACGCAGGATTCAGGCGGCACGGGCGGGCTGGGGCTTGCCATTGCACGCGACATCGCACGCAGTCACGGCGGTGATATTACACTGGACGATGCACCGGCTGGCGGTCTTCGCGCCATCATCCATATTCCGGCGTAAAGCCTTCTGGCTTCCGTCTTGAAAAATGCGCTCTAATAGAGCCTGCCGCCATTCGGCACTGGCTTGTCGATTGCCGCGAGAACCACTTCGCCGTCTTCATCCGGCATGCCAAGTGTCAGCACTTCCGACATGAATGGACCGATCTGCCGTGGCGGAAAATTCACCACAGCCATGATCTGTTTGCCGATCAGTTGCTCCGGCGTGTAGTGCCTGGTGATCTGGGCTGACGATTTCTTGATGCCGATCTTTTCGCCGAAATCGATCTTCAGCTTGAAGGCGGGCTTGCGCGCTTCGGGAAATGGCACGGCTTCCACGATGGTTCCGCTGCGGATATCGACCTTTTCAAAATCCGCCCAGCTAATTGTGGTTGCTTCGCTCATTTCATCATCCCCATATCCGCAGAAAACCCGGCGCGGTGCGCCGGGCTAAATTGCTAATGCTGCACTCAGGCGCGACCGACCGTCTCGAACACCACGCATTCAAGCGCTTCGCGCGCCGTGACGCCCGACCAGACCACAAACTGGAAGGCCTGGAAATAGGCTTCGCAAGCTTCGAGTGCTGCCGACAGCAGCACTTCAACCTGACGGCTCGTCGGTTCTGCACCGCCTGCCAGCAACAGCGACTGGCGATACATGATGGCGCCTTCCTGCTGCCAGAGATCGAAATGCCCCATCAGAAGCTTTTCATTGATGAGCGACAGCAGGCGCATCACTTCATTCACACGTGGCTCGGCCACCTTGATGTCGAATGCGCAGGCCAGATGCAGTGCCTCGAAATCCTCCATCCAGGAAAACGAGATATGATAGTCAGTCCAGTTGCCCGCAACCGAGATTGCAATTTCGTCGTCGCCAGTCCGCTCGAACGTCCAGTCGTTTGAATGCGCGACCTGTTCGATCACATCCACCGGATGTGCCTCACGTGCGAATTCAAGCTCAAGAAGGCTCATGTCCGTTTCCTGTTCTGGGAACCATCTGCCCCCAGATGCTTCCTAATTCCCGGCGCGCAAGTTATTGCTCGCCCGCACCTGAGACCGCGCAAGAACAAGCGCAGGGAAACAGGCACGAATTGATCGGTCGAGGAACCGGCATGCACGACGGCATGCAAGCGCCCCAATGGCACACGCACATACGCAACTGATACTGGAAAGCAGCCTGAAAGACGCGAAACCTGACACTGAGCCCCTCGCCGCCGCCTACATGACCGCGTTACGAATCATGTAGTGTTTTCAGTCTATTGATGCTGAATCTGAACGCCAGCCCCTTTTGAACAAAGAGCCGTGAAAGCATGTGGAAATATACGAGGGACCGGTCGCGACCCTTGCCTTAACCGACTCTAAGACAAGGGTTTTTGCCACTTATGGCCTGTTAATAAATATTCAGGGATTATTTTTGGGTTTTGCCGAAGATGAAGCTGATTTCGCCGTTTTGGCATCAGAATCAACTTCGAATTTGGCAAGACGTGCTTCCAGAGCTTCGATTCTTGCCAGCAACGCGCTGTTTTCCGCACGTGCCTTGATCGCCATTTCACGAACGGCTTCGAAGTCTTCGCGCTGTACCACGTCGAGCGTGTTCAGCACGCGTTCTCCTTGCGAACGCAAGGCCGTTTCCACTTCGCGGCGCACGCCTTGCGCAGCGCCTGCCGCATCCGTCACAAGCTTGGCGAGTTCATCGAGAACCCGGTTCTGTCCGCTGGTCATGGCAATCATTCCTTATTTCCAGGATAGACCTGTTGAAAACATAAATTTGAAATAGGGCCGTCTCAGTTCCGATGCAAGCGCAGCTATAGAAAGTGATCGGGTTCGGCGTATTTGAATCAATAATCATGGACCTCGCGAAAATAGCCATCTGCGGGAACCGGAGGCGAATGTACTTAAGGCTGCCTTAAGGGTACATCAGCACCGGAAGCACAGAAAACGCGATTTGCAGCAGGCGAGAACAGCTTGACCATAATGGGCCGGTCCAGCATGTTCCGTCACAAAATGGAGTGATTTCATGATTGAGACGTTGCTGCCCGCATCGGCGCTCGCCTTCCCAAATATCGATCCGGTGATTTTCCAGATCGGGCCGCTGGCGGTGCACTGGTATGGCCTCGGCTATGTTGTCGGCATCATGTTTGCCTGGTGGTATGGCAAGAAGCTCCTGCGCAGCCATCGCCTCTGGGCGCATAACCAGCCGCCAATGGCACCGGAAGCGCTCGACGATTTCGTGATCTGGGCAGCGCTCGGCGTCGTGCTCGGTGGCCGTATCGGCTATGTGCTCTTCTATAATTTCTCCTATTATATCTCCAATCCGCTTGCCATTCCGGCTGTCTGGGATGGCGGCATGTCGTTTCATGGCGGCATTCTCGGCACTACCATCGCCATGATCCTGTTTGCCCGCTCGCGCGGCATCAAGGTCTGGAGCATGTTCGACACGATTGCCGCCGGTGTTCCGGTCGGGCTTGGCGTGGTGCGCGTTGCCAATTTCATCAATTCGGAACTTTGGGGCCGCGTCAGCGATGTGCCTTGGGCGGTCTATTTTCCCAATGGCGGCCCGCTGCCGCGCCACCCAAGCCAGCTTTACGAAGCGTTCCTCGAAGGCTTTGTCCTGTTCTTCGTTCTGTTCCTTCTGGTCTGGGTCGGGCGCAAACTGAAGAAGCCCGGTTTCATCGCAGGCGCATTCGTGACCGGCTATGGTCTCAGCCGTATCGTGGTCGAATTCTTCCGCGAACCGGATGCCCAGCTTGGCTATCTCTTCGGCGGGTGGCTGACCATGGGCATGGTGCTTTCGGTGCCAATGGTGCTGATCGGGCTTTGGGCCATGTGGCGTGCCAACCGTGCAGCGGCGAAAGATGCCTGAAGCATCGCTGAAAGACCGGCTGAAACGTCTGATCGCCACCTCCGGGCCGATCAGCGTTGCCGATTTTATGGCAGCCTGCCTCGGTGATCGCGAGGCGGGCTATTACACAACGCGCGAACCTTTTGGGCGTGACGGCGATTTCATCACAGCGCCGGAAATCAGCCAGATGTTCGGCGAACTGATCGGCATCTGGTGCGTCAGCGAATGGGACGCGCTGGGACGCCCGGACAATATCGTGCTTTGCGAAATCGGCCCCGGTCGCGGCACGCTGATGAGCGATATGCTGCGCACGATCGGCAGGCTCGCCCCACAAATGCTGGACCATGCACATGTCGCCATGGTCGAAACGAGCCCGCGCCTTGTTGAAAGGCAAAAGGAGAAACTGTCCGATACCGGCGCGAAGATCGACTGGTTCGAACGCTTTTCCGATATTCCCGCCGATACTTCCAATGGCCCATTGATCCTCGTCACCAACGAGCTGTTCGATGCCATTCCGTTCCGGCAGTTCGTCAAGTCCAACGGGCGTTTCGTGGAACGGCTGATAGCGCTTGATGAACGCGACGAGTTCCATTTCGTCAGTGGTGCGGGCGGTATCGACCCAGCTCGCCTGCCGAAAGACCATGCGCAAGCGCCTGAAGGCACGGTCTTCGAGGCAGCCCCGGCGCGGACCGCACTGTTGCAGGAAATTGCGCAACGTATCGCGACCACGCGCGGCGCAGCGCTCAACATCGACTACGGCCATCTCGAAGCCGGCTTCGGCGATACGCTGCAAGCCATGCTCAAACATGCTTACGACGATGTGTTCGCCAATCCGGGCAAAGCCGATCTGACCAGCCATGTCGATTTCGACATTCTGGAAAAGACCGCACGGGCCAGCGGCTGCAAGACCGGAATGATGACACAGGGTGAGTTTCTGCTCGCAATGGGCCTTCTCGATCGTGCCGGACGGCTCGGCTCGGGCAAGGATGCAGCGTTTCAGGAAAAACTCCGGCAGGACGTCGAAAGACTGGCCGCCCCCGATCAAATGGGAACCTTGTTCAAGGTTCTCGCATTGAGTGACCGTCAGACGCGCCTCTACCCTTTTGAAGCCAAGTGATGCCTTTCCCTTCAGAAAGCTTCGATTGACAAGCTGTTCCGCCTCCCCCACCATCCTGCCGTTTTAAGAGAGAATGCCATGACCGATATGCCGCAACCGCTCCGCTCGCCTCTCCTTGAAAAGCCCGTCGGACAAAACGGGAAGCGGATCGCGCATGGCTTTTTCACCCGCAAGGGCGGCGTTTCCGATGGCATCTATACGGGCCTGAATGTCGGCAGCGGTTCGAACGATGTGCCGGAAAAGGTCGCGGAGAATCGCCGCCGCGTCGCCCAAAATCTTGGCGTTGCGCCCGATCATCTCGTGACCGTTCATCAGATTCACTCGCCCGACGTCCTCCGCGTTACGGAACCATTGGGAAGCCCGCGTCCGAAGGCCGATGCAATGGTCACAAATGTGCCGGGCATCGCCATTGGTGCCCTGTCTGCCGATTGCGGACCCGTTCTGTTTGCGGATCACGAAGCCGGAATCATCGGCTCGGCCCATGCCGGTTGGCGTGGCGCTTTCAGCGGCGTTCTCGAAAATACCATTGAAGCCATGATCGACCTCGGAGCGAAGCGCGAGAATATCGTTGCCGTTCTCGGCCCGACCATCGGACCAAAAAACTACGAAGTTGGACCCGAATTCTATGCCGAATTCATCGGCAGGGATCCTGCCTACATCACCTATTTCCGGCCTTCCGATAAGCCGGAGCACAAGCTGTTCGATCTGTGGACATTCATCACCGACCGGCTGACAAAGGCTGGCGTGCGGGCAGAATCTCTTCGCCAGTGCACCTATGCCGATGAGGAACAGTTCTATTCCTACCGGCGCACCACCCATCGCAACGAACCCGACTACGGGCGCCAGATTGCAGCGATAGCCATCATCAAAGAATAGGGAGAACCGCATGGCCCTTCACTTCGAGCCGGAAGAATTCGCCGCACGTCGCGACCGTCTGATCTTGAAGATGGAGGAGGAAAAGCTGGATGCGCTTCTGCTGTTCGCACAGGAGAGCATGTATTGGCTGACCGGCTATGACACATTCGGTTTCTGCTTCTTCCAGTGCCTTGTGGTGAAGGCCGACGGTTCGATGGTGCTGATGACGCGTTCTGCCGATCTGCGGCAGGCGCGCCACACGTCGAACATCGAGAACATCGTCGTCTGGACCGACCGCGACAATGCCAATCCGGCCTCTGACCTGCGCAATATCCTGACGGAGCTCGACCTTCTCGGCACCCGGATCGGGATCGAATACCAGACGCACGGTCTCACTGGCGCCAATGCTCGCAAGCTGGACGAGCAGCTACAGAGCTTCGCGAAGCTTTATGATGCATCCGGCATGGTGGATCGCCTGCGCCTGCTGAAGAGCCCTGCGGAAATCGCCTATGCCAGGCGCGCTGCCGAACTCAGCGACGATGCGCTCGACGCTGCCATAAAGCTGACCAAAGGCGGGGCGAACGAGGCCGATATTCTGGCTGCGATGATGAGCGCCAATTTCGCTGGCGACGGCGATTATCCTGCAAATGAATACATCATCGGCTCGGGCGAAGATGCCCTGCTCTGCCGCTACAAATCCGGTCGGCGCAAGCTGAACAAGAACGACCAGCTTACGCTCGAATGGTCGGGCGTCTTCCGGCATTACCATGCGCCGATGATGCGCACGCTCGTCGTCGGAAAACCGACCACACATCACCTGGAGCTCTATGCAGCCGCACGTGAGGCACTGGAAGCCGTGGAAGCCGCAATGACGCCCGCCTCGACATTCGGCGACGTCTTCGACGCCCATGCGCGGACCATGGAAGCGCATGGCCTCACCCGTCACCGTCTCAATGCTTGCGGCTATTCGGTGGGTGCGCGCTTCACCCCATCCTGGATGGACCCGCAGATGTTCTATGCCGGAAATCCGGAAAGCATCCAGCCCGACATGACTTTGTTCGCACACATGATCATCACGGATTCCGATACGCAGACCGCAATGACGCTGGGGCAGACTTATCTCACAACAAATGGCGCGGCTCAGCCATTATCCCGCCATTCTCTTGATATGATTGTCAAATGAGGCGCAATCGGCGATAAAACTGCCACAAGTGCATCCCGAAAAGTGCGAAGCGGTTTTCGGATGAGATGCACGTCGGGAAAGATCGATAGACTATTTCAAACTGAAAATGCCCTATCGCAGAGAAACTGCGCCTTCAGGAGCATGAAGCCGAACATGAACAAGGCACGTCTTTCAACGATGCTGTTGCTTGCCGGAGCGCTTACGAGCCTGCTTGCCGCCTGCAACAGCACCGAATCCGCTCTGAACGTACAGGGCAGCAATCAGAGTTCTGGCCAAACCGCTACGCCAGCGACGACACCGGGCACTGCACCAGCGCAGCCTGCGGGAACAACCCCGGCTGCGACCGGAACAGCGCCTGCAACAACCACGCCAATAACCGCTCCAGCGGCACCGCAACGCAGTGCGGCGCTCAAGCCGGGCAAATTGCATATCGCTCCGATTGTCGGCGCGCCTGTGAATGTGGTGACACCTCTCACACATCGCATGAATGATGATGCCAAGACAAAGGGCATTGAGCTTGCGGGCAACAACGACCCGAGTGCTGCCTATGTGATGAAGGGCTATTTCTCCGTTCTGTCGGAAGATAACCAGACCACCGTGCTCTACGTCTGGGACGTGCTGGATGCTTCCGGCAACCGTCTTCACCGGATACAGGGGCAGGAGAAAGTTCCAGGTGCGGCCGCAGACTCATGGAGCGTTGTTCCCGCATCCGCAATGCAGGCAATTGCCGACCGCACCATGCAGGAATATTCCACCTGGCTTGCGGCAAATCGCGCATAGAAAGCTGCTTTGGCAGCAAAAGACTGAAATCTTTTGCTGAATCATGTTTGCCTACTGTGGGAAAGCCGGAAAACCGGGCTTTTAACAGCAATTGTGTTCCCGAGGGCCTTGCAATGACGGTGACTCTTTGCAATAGGCCCCACATCCGAAAGAAAACCTTGCAAGCTGCACTACTTGGCCACCGCCCGACAGTATGCAGCTTAAAGTTTTTAAGAGATTAAGTCCGTTCCGGCGGACTGTTGCGACAGAACCAAACTGCAAACCGCGACCGCATCGGCGTCAGAGGCAAAAGAATGAAACTTTTCGCAGGCAACTCCAACCGGGTTCTTGCCGAATCCGTTGCTCAATATCTCAACATTCCGCTCGGCAAGGCCAGCGTCCGTCGCTTCGCCGATCAGGAAATCTTCGTAGAGATTCAGGAAAACGTGCGCGGCGAAGACGTATTCGTTCTGCAATCAACTTCCTATCCGGCAAACGATCACCTGATGGAACTGCTCATCATGATCGACGCCTTCCGCCGCTCCTCGGCACGTCGCATCACCGCCGTCCTGCCCTATTTCGGCTATGCCCGTCAGGACCGCAAGCCCGGCCCGCGCACGCCGATCTCGGCAAAGCTGGTTTCAAACCTGATCACCGAAGCCGGTGCAAACCGCGTTTTGACCCTCGATCTTCACGCAGGTCAGATTCAGGGCTTCTTCGATATCCCGACCGACAATCTCTATGCCGTTCCCGTCATCGCCCGCGACGTGAAGGCCAACTATGCCACCGGCAACTGCATGGTCGTTTCGCCTGACGTCGGTGGCGTGGTGCGTGCCCGCTCATTGGCCAAGCGCATCGACGCTCAGCTCGCAATCGTCGACAAGCGTCGCGAACGTCCGGGTGAATCGGAAGTCATGAACGTCATCGGCGACGTTGCCGGCAAAGATTGCCTGCTGTTCGACGATATCGTCGATTCCGGCGGCACGCTCTGCAACGCGGCTGAAGCCCTGCTGGCCAAGGGCGCGAACAGCGTCACCGCCTACATTACGCATGGCGTTCTGTCCGGCGGCGCGGTTGCCCGTATCGCTGCGTCGAAGCTGAAGGAACTGGTCATCACCGATTCCATCCAGCCGACCACAGCGATCAACGATGCGCCGAATATCCGCGTGCTTTCGATCTCCGATCTGATCGGCGAAGCCATTGCGCGTACGGCAGCGGAAGAATCTGTTTCGAGCCTGTTCGACTAATCAAAACACTAGTCGGATAGCAATTCCGAGACATGCCGCCAGTAACAGCACGAGCGGCATGTTCAGTTTGAAGACGACAAGCAACAATGCCGCCGCACCTGCGATCAGGACGGCGGCATTGTCTATTGTGCTCCAGACCGGCAGCGGCAATGTGAAGGGGCCCACAGCCTTCTCGATCACCTGCGAAAACAGGACGTGCAGCGAGAACCATAGCGCCAGATTGGCAATTACGCCGACGACTGCAGCCGTAATCCCGCCCAGCATGGCCGACAGCCAGCGCACCTGACGCAGCCGCTCCACGAATGGCGCCCCTGCCAGTATCCATAGAAAACACGGCACGAAGGTAAACCAGAGCGCGATCAATCCGCCGAAAAAACCGCCCAGAAGCGGTGGCAGGCCCGACAGGTTCGCAGCCCCGACGAAACCGACAAAGACCAGCACGAGGATCAGCGGCCCCGGCGTGGTTTCGGCTAGGCCCAGCCCGGTCAGCATTTCGCCGGGTTTCATCCAGCCGAAATGCTCGACCGCCTGCTGCGCCGTATAGGAAAGGGCTGCATAGGCGCCGCCGAAAGTCACAGCGGCAAGCTTTGAGAAAAAGGCCGCTTCCTGCACGAAAACATGCGCGCCGCCGAAGGCCAGATAGAGAAGGATGAGCGGCGCGAGCCAGAGCCCGCCCCAGACGAGCGTTTGCCGCGTGAATTCGCGCAAGGCGCCGGGCGTCGCTTCGCCCACTATAGTCACGGTTCCGTGCCCCTGAACCAGATGCCGCAAACCACCGGCAAGCGCCGCCAACAGCACGACGAGCGGAAACGGCAGCTTCAAAAGCGCAATGGCAACGAACGCGGCAATCGCCACCGCATAGGCGAAACCAGAGGCCAGTGTGCGCTTTCCCATGCGATAAAGCGCTTCAAACACGACAGCCAGCACCGCGGCCTTGAGACCGAACAACAGTCCGGCCACGACCTCGATATGCCCGAAGGCAATGTAAAGCGCCGACAAAGCAAGCATGACGGCTGCGCCGGGCAGCACGAACAAAAGCCCTGCCAGCAAGCCACCACGCCAGCCTTTCACCGCCCAGCCGGAATAGGTCGCGAGCTGCATGGCTTCCGGTCCCGGCAACAACATGCAGAAATTGAGTGCATGGATCAGCCGTTCCTGATCCATCCATTTCTTCTCATCCACAAGGATGCGTTGCAGCATGGCAATCTGCGCCGCCGGTCCGCCGAAGGACAGAAGACCCACTTTGCCGAAGGTTGTGAATAGTTCTTTGAAATCGGGCTGCTTTACTGGCTCTGTCACGCTGTCATCCTGAATGATCCCATCGCAAGCTGTCGGCGAGGATCATTACAGGTTCATGACAGTTTTCACAGGCAACAGCTTATTCTATTCAGCCGCAGCGCCTTCTTCTGCCAGCTCATCCGGCGCATTCGGGTCGCCCGGAGCGGTCTCACAGGCAAGGTCGGGGAAATTGACGATGCGCATTCCCTTGAAATCATTGCGCACCACCAGAAGCCCGCGCTCCTCGAAGTAGGTCAGCAGACGCCGCGCGCGGCTGAACGAATGCGTGCCGTAGGCGCGCGCCAGCGCCGCATCGGAGGGGCAAGGCGCACCGGTGACAGCCGCCTGCGCGACGATCAGGAACACGCCCTGCACATCGTCGGTGAGGCTTTCCGACAGCGACAGCGCCTGCTGCCATGTCTCGCCACTGGCCACATCGCTTTCGATACTGGCCTGCGCCACCGCCAGTCTGCGGCGGAAAGCAGGCAAAGCCAGCGGCTCGCCCGGAACACGGTGAATGCGGCAGCGCACCAGAAAATCCTGATAGAGAACGGCCACGGACCGGAAAGAGGCTTCAGGGTCATCCACGATCTCGCGCATGACCTTATCGAGAAGCTCGTCGCGTTCCACTTCAACGATACCGGGGAACAGAGGCGCTTCGACTGGCTCTGCCTCGGGTTTGGGCTTGGCTACCTGCGCCAGAATTTCCGCCGTCGATGGCGGCGGTGGCGGTGGCGGCGTCCTGCGCACAACAGTGCGGATTTCCTGCGGTGCAGGCGTGAAAATGAGATCGAGCGCATCTTCCGGCGCATCGGGCAGCGGCATCAGTTTCGGCGATGACGAACGTGCCGATGTCTCAACCTTGCCGATCTTGATCGGCAGCGGACGACGCGACAAAGCAGGACCAAGCGCCACGAAATGTCCACGCTGCAAATCGCGGAACATTTCAGCCTGCTTGCGCTCCATGCCGAGAAGATCGGCGGCGCGCGCCATGTCGATATCGAGAAATGTGCGGCCCATCAGGAAGTTGGAAGCTTCTGCAGCCACGTTCTTGGCAAGCTTGGCCAGACGCTGCGTGGCAATGACACCGGCCAGTCCGCGCTTGCGCCCACGACACATCAGATTGGTCATGGCGCCCAGCGAAAGCTTGCGCGCCTCGTCCGACACTTCGCCAGCGGCGGCGGGCGCAAAAAGCTGCGCCTCATCCACCACCACGAGCATTGGATACCAATAGTCGCGCTCGGCATCGAACAGGCCACCGAGAAAAGCCGCAGCCGCGCGCATCTGCTGTTCGACATCGAGGCCTTCGAGATTGAGTATCACCGAAACACGGTGCTGGCGGATGCGTCCGGCAATGCGGGTCAATTCGGCTTCGGTGCGAGCGGCATCGACAACAACATGGCCGTAAAGATCGGCAAGCGTGACAAAGTCCCCTTCCGGGTCAACGATGCACTGCTGCACCCATTGCGCGCTCTGTTCCAGCAGGCGGCGCAAAAGATGCGACTTGCCAGAGCCGGAATTGCCCTGCACGAGCAGGCGCGTGGCGAGAAGCTCCTCAAGATCAAGCATGGCCTGCTTGCCGCCGCCAAGCGCTGCTGCCGAGGCAGAACCGCTTCCAGCAACAGCACCCATGTCGATACCGACCTGCATCTCGCCTCCTTGTTTGAGAATGACCGAAACAGACGACTCGCACGGCCAAGCCTGCGGTCGATCAGGCATTCGCTTAACACTTTTGCGGCTGCCATTGCCACCCGTTAAGACAAATGCCCACAGATGCCGGGCAGTAGATTTCAACCAGAAGTTTTGATAGCAATCTGAACAGGGGCAAAAGCAGCAAGCGACCAGCCAGCGGGCGCGTCGGGGAGGATGAGCCACTCCGACCTTGGCATAGGCTTTGCTCTCTATTCGGAGGTGAACTCTATGTGGTTAATACCCATTAGATTCACGCTTAGAATAAAGAAAACCCGCACCAGCTGGCGAGCCACAGTGCGGGTTCAATTCTTTATCTAAGAACACGGTAGCTGGAGTTCGCGCTTCAGCTACCGATCCGAATATAGGCCATCGGGAGCATTTTTTCAACTATGGCCCTGTCAGCCTTCGCGCGAAGGCGAGCCCAAAAAACTTGCACCGCCGCACGCTATAGTCTATAGCCACCGCCATCCGCGTAGACACCCTTGGAGGCAACGCGGAATGGAGCGGTCCGGTCTTTCACCCTGTGACAGACGATACGGGCTGTTTCATGTCGTTTGCGTGATTCCTTTCGGGGATGCAAACGACACTCCAGTAACATCGAAAGGAAATGCCATGAGCGAGACTTACGTGCTCAAGGCCGATCTGCGCAGCCGGGTTGGTAAGGGGTCCTCCCGCGAACTTCGCCGCAACGGCCAGATTCCTGCAGTCATCTATGGCGACAAGCAGGAGCCCCTCGCAATCGCCGTCCCTTACAAGGAAATCTTCTACAAGATTCATGGCGGTGGCTTTAAGACCACTGTTGCCACGATCGAAGTAGACGGCAAGAAGATTCAGGTCCTCCCGAAGGACTACCAGATGGACCCAGTCCGCGACTTCCCGCAGCATGTCGACTTCCTGCGCGTTTCCGCAAAGTCGGTCGTTCACGTGAACGTTCCTGTTCACTTCAAGAACGAAGAAGCTGCACCGGGCATCAAGCGCGGCGGCGTTCTCAACATCGTTCGTCACGACGTTGAACTGATCGTTCCGGCCAATGCAATTCCGGAAGCGCTCGAATTCGACCTGACCGGCCTTGAAATCGGCGACTCGGTCCACATTTCGGCAATCAAGCTGCCGAAGGGCGCGACCGCTGCCATTCAGGATCGCGACTTCACCATCGCAACCATTGCTGCTCCTGCCGGCCTGAAGTCGGAAGAAGCTGCTTCGGAAGGCGCTGCAGAAGAAGAAGCCAAGGACGGCGAATAATCGCTTTCAGCATTTTGGGGGCTCTGAACCATGCTGCTCATCGCAGGTCTTGGCAATCCGGGCCCCAAATATGCGCATAACCGGCATAATATCGGTTTCATGGCGGCGGATGAAATATTCCGCCGCCATCGCTTTTCCAACTGGCAGAAGAAGTTTCAGGCCGAGATCGCCGATGGCGTTATCGACGGCGAGAAAGTGCTGCTGATCAAGCCGCAGACTTTCATGAACCTCTCGGGCCAGTCTGTCGGCGAGGCCATGCGCTTCTACAAGCTCACCTCTGCCGATCTCGTCGTCATCTATGACGAACTCGACCTCGTTCCGGGCAAGCTGCGCATCAAGACCGGCGGCGGCTCCGGCGGCCATAACGGCATCAAATCCATCGACGCACATGTGCAGTCCTTCCCCGGCGGCCAGAATTATCGCCGCATGCGGCTTGGCATAGGCCATCCCGGCGCGAAAGAACTGGTGCATAATTATGTCCTCGGCGACTTCGCCAAGGCCGACAATGAATGGCTGGACACGCTTCTGGGCGCTGTCGCCGACAATGTGGGCCTGCTTGCCAAACCGGGCGACGACAACAGCTTCATGAACCGCATTGCGCTTGCCATGGGCGACGGCAATCAGCGCCCCAACGGTTTCAAGGCCGACCCTGCGCAAGTGGAAAAAGCCCCCCCTGAAGCAAAGGCCAAGGCGCAGAGCCATATTCGGCAGGCGCGGCAGAACCAGAAGAAGCCGGGCATTCCTGAAAGCGGCCCGATGGCTGAAATGCTGAAAAAGCTGCTTGGCAAGAAGGACTAAAGCATTTCCAGCAAAAGTGCGAAGCGGTTTTGCGTGGGAGAATGCGTAAAATTAAGCCATTCCGAGGGGCGCGACGCCTCCGCCTCTTGACGCTTCACGGTCCTATGACGCATAGCCACAACAATAATATTCTATCGAGATAGGTACGATCATGGGTTTCAAATGCGGCATCGTCGGTCTGCCAAATGTTGGCAAGTCGACCCTTTTCAACGCGCTGACCAAAACGGCCGCTGCACAGGCCGCAAACTATCCGTTCTGCACCATCGAGCCGAACACCGGCGAAGTGGCGGTTCCGGATCCGCGCCAGAATGGCATTGCGAAAATCGCAGGCTCGAAGGAAATCATCCCGACCCGCATCAACTTCGTTGATATTGCGGGTCTGGTGCGCGGCGCGTCCAAGGGTGAAGGCCTGGGCAACCAGTTCCTCGCCAATATCCGCGAAGTCGATGCCATTGTGCATGTTCTGCGTTGCTTTGAAGACGACGACATCACCCACGTTGAAGGCCGTATCGACCCTGTGTCAGACGCTGAAACCGTTGAAACGGAACTGATGCTGTCGGACCTTGAAAGCATTGAGCGCCGCATCGTGCAGATCCGTAAGCGCGCAAGCAGCAAAGACAAGGAAGCGACCACGGTTCTGCCGATCATGGAGCAGGCGCTGGAGCTGTTGCAGAATGGTAAGCCTGTTCGCCTGATGCTGAAAGACATTGCACCAGACGATCTCCTGATCCTCAAGGGTCTGAACCTGCTCACTTCCAAGCCAGTGCTTTATGTCTGCAATGTTGCCGAAGGCGATGCTGCCAAGGGCAATGAGCATAGCGAGGCCGTTGCGAAAATGGCTGCGGAACAGGGCGCAGAGAGCGTCATCATTTCCGCTGCGATTGAAGCAGAAGTAGCCCAGCTTGCCGACGAAGAAGCCAAGGAATATCTCGACGCCATGGGTCTCGAAGAACCGGGCCTCGACCGTCTCATTCGCGCCGGCTACAAGCTTCTCGACCTCATCACCTATTTCACGGCAGGCCCGAAGGAAACCCGCGCCTGGACCATCCGTCGCGGCACCAAGGCTCCGGGCGCTGCCGGTGTCATTCATACCGATTTCGAGCGCGGCTTCATCCGCGCCCAGACCATCGCCTATGAAGATTACATCAAGTTCAATGGTGAAGTCGGTGCCAAGGAAGCTGGCAAGGCCAGGGACGAAGGCAAGGAATACATCGTCCATGACGGCGATGTGATGCTGTTCCGCTTCAATACCTGATACGATCAGGCCGCCGAAAACCGGCGGCCTTTTATTATACAGAGCATTTCCACAAACAGTTTTGGAGGAGATTGAGGGTGAGCAAGCCTCTGCCGAAATATGCCTACGAGGATATGGAAACGGGAATGACCCTTCCTTTCGGCCCTCGTACGATCAACAAGGAAGAAATCATCGAATTTGCCCGCGCATTCGACCCGCAGCCATTCCATCTCGATGAGGAAGCGGGCAAGGCGAGCGTCCTCGGCGGGCTGGCGGCATCGGGATGGCAGACCACTTCCCTCATCATGCGCATGGTCTGCGATGCCTATCTCACCAATTCCACGTCGCAGGGCGGCCCCGGCGTCGAATTCACACGCTGGAAACGCCCCGTGCTTGCCGGTGATACGCTGAACGGCGTGACGACCATCAAGGACAAGCGCATTTCCAAATCACGCCCGGCAATCGGGTTGGTAACGTTCCATCATGAGTTGTTCAATCAGCGCGGCGAAAGCGTGTGCGAGATGCAGCATCCATGCATGATGGGACGCCGCGATTACGATGCGATTCCAGAAAGCGCGGCCCCGGAAGGTGCGACCTCAGGAGGTGCAGCATGAGTTTCCTGGAAGAAAATCTCGGGCAGAACCTCGTGATCGGCAGCTATACGTTTACCGCCGAGGAAATCATCGATTTCGCCAGAAAATACGATCCGCAGCCGTTCCATCTGGATGCGGAAGCGGCAAAGAAGAGCGTCTTCGGCGGGCTTTGCGCTTCCGGCTGGCATACCACGGCAGTATTCATGAAGCTCAATGTCGCTTCCATCGTCGAGGCGACGAAGGACGCGCTGAAACGCGGCGAGACACCACCGACATTCGGCCCCTCGCCCGGCTTTGAAAACCTGAAATGGTCGAAACCCGTCTATGCCGGAGATACCATTACCTACAAGCGTGTGGTCCATGCCATCCGGCCGCTTGCTTCCCGCCCCGGCTGGTCGATGCTGACCATGACGACAAGCGCCTACAACCAGAACGGTGAAGAAGTGCTGTTCTTCGACAATGCAGCGATGGTGAAGCTGCCGCCCAAGACCGGCGCCTGAAATAAGAAAAGCCCGGAGTATTATCCGGGCTTTCTCGTATTCTCAATCGCCTTCGAAGGCAACCAGCGTGCGAACCGGCACACCCAGAGCTTCAAGCTTCTTGCGCCCGCCCAGATCGGGCAGATCGATGATGAAGCAGGCCGCGACAATGTCTGCGCCCATCTGAAGCAGAAGTTTCGCCGCCGCTTCCGCCGTTCCACCAGTGGCGATCAGATCATCGACCAGAATGATCCGCTCGCCCTTTTCGATCGCATCGCGGTGCATTTCCATTTCGTCAATGCCATATTCAAGGCTGTAGGCAATCCGCACGGTATCGCGCGGCAGCTTGCCCTTCTTGCGGATCGGCACAAAACCGGCTGAAAGCTGATGCGCTATAGCGCCGCCAAGGATGAAGCCGCGTGCTTCGATGCCCGCAACCTTGTCGACCTTGTTGCCTGCATAGGGATAGACCAGTTCATCGACAGAACGGCGAAATGCCTGCGCATCGCCCATAAGCGTCGTCACGTCACGGAACTGGACGCCTGGCTTTGGATAGTCCGGAATGGTGCGGATCGCATCCTTCAAGCTGGCTTTAAATCCGGATTCCATTTTCCATCCTTTCAGGCGGCCGTTGGGCCGGTCAAATTAATCAAGGCAAAGTTGGGGCCAAGCTCCTTTACACCCTCAAACGAGCAAATTGCAAAAGAAACCGCCCGTTTCTGCCATGAACATTGCGGCGACGCACCGTCATTTTCATGGCTTAATTGTGGCAACGATATTCCAGCGAACCAAACGGTCGCTTTCCATCCATCCATACCACAAAAAAATGGGCGCCCGCGGCGCCCATTTTTTTAATCCGGATTGACCGGTCAGTGCTTCACATTCGACCAGATCGAACGCTTGGCAACATAAACCAGACCGGCAAAAAGGATCAGGAATATGATGACCCGGAAACCGGTGCGCTTGCGATCTTCCAGATGCGGCTCTGCAGCCCACATCAGGAAAGCCGAAACGTCACGCGCATACTGGTCCACCGTCTGCGGCGCGCCATCGTCATAAGTGACCTGGTCGTCGCTCAGCGGCTTGGCCATCGCCAGAGCCTTTGCCGAAATGAAGTACGGATTGTAATGCGTACCTTCGGCAATCTGCATGCCCGCTGGAGGCTGTTCGTCGTAGCCGGTCAAAAGCCCGTGAATGTAGTCCGGACCAGCTTCGGCATACTGCGTGAATATGTCGAAGATGAAGGTCGGAAACCCACGCTCGACGCCACGGGCCTTCGCGATCAGCGAGAAGTCCGGAGGCGCTGCGCCGTTGTTCGAGGCTGCGGCCGCGGCCGCATTCGGGAACGGTGCCGGAAAGTGATCAGTCGGGAGGGCCTTGCGGGTGAACATCTCGCCATCCGCATTCGGGCCATCCTGCACTTCATATTCAGCGGCAAGCGCCTTGACCTGTTCCGGCGAGTAGCCGAGGCCTTCCAGCGTGCGGAAAGCCACCAGGTTCATCGAATGACAAGCCGAACAGACTTCCTTGTAGACCTTCAGGCCGCGCTGAAGCTGTCCCTTGTCATAGGTTCCGAACGGACCGGCGAAGCTCCACTTTTCCTGCTTGGGATGGTGGATCGGAAAATGTTCCGGCTCCGCGGCATTACCGCCTTCCTCAGCCGAGGCACCACCCATCGTAGCCAGGGCGATACCAAGCGCAACCAGCGGAGCAATACCGAAGGCAGCGAAACTCTTGAGGATGTTTTTCATTGTTACGTCCTTCATCTCTCTCGCTGGTTCAGCCCTTAATTTCCACTGGGGTAATCTCGGCCTTGCCACTCTTCTCCAAAACCGCCTCGGTGATCGAGTTCGGCAAACGCTTTGGCGTTTCGATCAGGCCGATGACCGGCATGATGACGATGAAGAAGGCAAAGTAGTAGAGCGTACCCAGCTGCGCCATGAAGACGTAGGAGCCTTCCGCAGGACGCGAACCCAACCATCCGAGGAAGATGGCGTTGATCACGAACAACCAGAAGAACAGCTTGAACCACGGACGATAGACAGCCGAACGAACCTTCGACGTATCGAGCCACGGCACGACGAAAAGGATCGCGATCGAACCGAACATGGTCAGAACGCCGCCGAGCTTCGAGTCGATCGGGCCGATGTTGAAGGTGATGGCGCGCAGCATCGCGTAGAAAGGCAGGAAGTACCATTCCGGGACGATGTGAGCAGGCGTCTTCAGAGAATCGGCCGGGATATAGTTATCCGGATGGCCGAGGAAGTTCGGCATGTAGAAGACGAAATAGGCGAAGATGACGAAGAAGACGAGCGCGCCGAAAGCGTCCTTGATGGTCGCATAAGGCGTGAACGACAGCGTATCGGTCTTCGATTTCACTTCAATGCCGGTCGGGTTGGTCTGGCCCGTCACATGCAGCGCCCAGACGTGCAGGATAACGACACCCGCAATCATGAACGGCAGCAGGTAATGCAGCGAGAAGAAGCGGTTGAGCGTTGGATTGTCGACCGCAAAGCCGCCCAGCAGAAGCTGCTGGATCGGTTCGCCGATTATCGGGAAGGCCGTGAAGAAGCCGGTGATAACCGTGGCACCCCAGAAGGACATCTGGCCCCAGGGCAGCACATAGCCCATGAAGGCAGTCGCCATCATGAGAAGGAAGATCACCACGCCCAGAATCCACAGAAGCTCACGCGGCGCCTTGTAGGAGCCGTAATAGAGACCGCGAGCGATGTGGAGATAAACGGCGATGAAGAAGAACGATGCACCGTTGGAGTGCATATAGCGCAACAGCCAACCGGAGTTGACGTCACGCATGATCTTCTCGACGGAGTTGAACGCAATGCCCGTATCCGCAGCGTAATGCATGGCCAGCACAACGCCGGTCAGGATCTGCGAAATGAGCATGAAGCTCAAAATGCCACCGAAGGTGTACATGTAGTTCAGGTTACGCGGCGTCGGATAGGCCACGAAGGAATCATAGACGAGACGCGGCAAAGGAAGCCGTTCGTCCACCCATTTTTCGATGCCGGTCTTCGGCGTGTATGTGGAGTGTCCAGCACTCATTTCTTCTCTCCCCAAGACCTGTTAGCCGATCCTGATGACCGTATCGGAAGTGAACGCATATTGCGGGATGTGCATGTTTTCCGGTGCCGGACCACTGCGGATACGACCGGCAGTGTCATAGGTCGAGCCATGGCATGGGCAGAACCAGCCACCGAAAGAACCGGACTCACCAAGCGGCACGCAACCCAGATGGGTACATACGCCGATCATCACCAGCCAGTTTTCCTTGCCTTCGCCTGCCGAGCGGGCGAGATCGGTCGCCTGCGCGTCCGACGCAAGGTTGGCGTTGCGTGCAATCGGATCCTTGAGATCACCGATTACGGTCGTCTTGCCGTCCTCGACTTCCTTGGCGGAGCGGTTACGAATGAAAACCGGCTTACCACGCCATTTAACAGTTAATGATGCTCCTTCCGCAAGGGACGAAACATCAACCTCGATGGACGCAGCCGCGAGTGTCGAAGCGTCCGGACGCATCTGGTCGATAAACGGCCAGGCCAGTCCGCCAACTCCGACGACACCGGCCATTCCCGTCGCAATATACAAAAAATCACGCCGTGTCGGCTCAGCCGTGTCGTGTGCGCTCACGTGCCAATTCCTTTTCAACCTGCATGTTCAATTGAACTCTCCCCTCGTCCTCTTTTGCACTTACGCAAAAGTAGTCCCGCAAGTGCTCACAGGACGAAATTCCCTCCATTTCACATTCCGGTTTAGGCGTGTAAAAAACGCTTGTCCAGCCACCAACCCCTTATGACGGCACGATGTCGCAGGCGGATTTGCTTGCTCAATTCAACGAATGCGCAACAAACCGACAATGCAGCACAGATAACGCAAAGCTTTCGACTTTAGCCGTTCCGCCCAATGAAACCACCGGACTGGCGGGCCCAAAGTCCCGCATAGATGCCGCCACGGGCAACAAGTTCGTCATGCGTGCCCTCCTCTACGATTCGCCCCTGATCCATCACGATGAGACGGTCGAGCGCTGCAATGGTGGAAAGGCGATGGGCGATCGCAATCACTGTCTTGCCGTCCATGAGGCGCTGCAGATTCTCCTGAATGGAAGCTTCCACTTCCGAATCGAGTGCGGATGTTGCCTCGTCGAGAATGAGGATCGGTGCATCCTTCAAAATGGCGCGCGCTATCGCAATGCGCTGGCGCTGCCCGCCGGAAAGCTTGACGCCGCGCTCCCCCACAAAGGCATCGAAGGAGCGCCGCCCCTGGAAATCCTCCAGATTGGCAATGAACCCATCGGCCTCGGCCTGTCGTGCTGCCTGCAGCAATTCTTCATCGGTTGCATCGTCGCGCGCCAGCATGATGTTGTCGCGCAACGATCTGTGCAGCAGAGCCGTTTCCTGGCTGACGACTGCAATGGCGCGGCGTAACGATGTCTGGGTGACGTCGCGAATGTCCTGTCCGTCTATGAGGATCGCGCCCTTCTCGACATCGTAGAGACGCAGGATGAGGTTCACGAAGGTCGATTTACCCGCGCCTGAATGACCGACGAGGCCGACCCGCTCGCCACCGCGCACGGTCAGATTGATGTTGTCGAGAACGCCCGCAGCCTTGCCGTAGTGAAAAGTGACGTTCTGAACCTCGATGCGCGCCTCTGTCACCTGCAACGGCTTTGCGTTGGGTCGGTCCTCCAGACCGAGCGGGGCAGAAACCAGCCGCATGGAATTTTCGATCAGTCCGAGCTGGCGCAGCATTCCGTTCATCTGCATCATGAGGCGCCCGAGCAGCATGTTGAGGCGCAACACCAGACCAAGCGTGAACGACACCTGCCCGACCGTGATGGCATCGCGCGTCCACAGATCGATGGCAATTGCCGCAACCGTCACGATCATCAGGCCGGAAAGCGCGGTGAGCGAAACACGGACGCCAGTCAGCGAACGCATGAAGGGGAGAATGGCACCAAGATAACGCTCGAAACCGTCACGCAGATAGCGCTCGTCATCGTCGGCAGTATTGAGTTTGATCGTCTGGATGTTGGAATAGCTGTCGACGATACGCCCGTTAATCATCGAGCCCGCCTCGGCCGAAGCCTCGGCACTCTTGCGGATGCGCGGCAGATAACGCCGTGCGATGAAACCGAAAGCGATAATCCACAGGATCACGGCTGCCGCCAGCCGCCAGTCGAGCCGGCCAACCAGAAACAGCGTGGTAATACTGTAGATCGCCATGAACCAGACGACCTGAATGAGACTTTCAATGAGGTCGCCTGCCGCCTGACCGGCCTGCCAGACCTTGGTGGCAATCCGCCCGGCGAAATCATTCTGGAAGAATGCATAGGACTGGCGGAGCACATAGGAATTCGCCTGCCAGCGGATCATATTGTAGAAGCCCGGCGACAGGGTCTGGTCTTCGAGCAGCGTATTGATCGCCGTCACGACAAGGCGGATCACAAGCACCGTGATCCCCATGAAAAGCAGCTCGGGGCCTGCCGCCTGCAAAAGCGCCGACCAGCTCCGCTCAACGCCGCCTTTTCCCGTCTGGTCGAGAATATCGACCAGTCTGCCGGTGAAATAGAACAGTCCGGCCTCGACCAGCGGCAGCAGCCCGCCGACCACAAGGGAAGCAGCCAGCGGCCCTTTCACCTGCCTTGCATAATGCCAGAGAAAGCCGAGCGTGGTTGACGGCGGCCTCAGCCTGTCCGGTTCGCGAAAGGGATCGACCCAACGTTCGAACAGGCTGTAAACCGCTTTCATCAATGGCGTGTGTCCTTATTTTATCAACGCATCCTCGGAATTATCATCGAAACCGAGGAAGCCGCCGGACTGGCGGGCCCATAGACTTGCATAAATGCCGCCGAGCGCCACAAGTTCCTCATGCGTGCCATCTTCAACAATGCGCCCCTTGTCCATCACCACGAGACGATCAAGCGCTGCGATGGTGGAAAGGCGGTGCGCGATCGCAATCACGGTCTTGCCTTCCATCAAGGTGTTGAGGCTGTCCTGAATAGCCGCCTCAACCTCTGAATCGAGCGCCGATGTCGCCTCGTCCAGAATGAGGACCGGCGCATCCTTCAGCATCACACGCGCAATGGCGATGCGCTGGCGCTGTCCGCCCGAAAGTTTGACGCCGCGTTCGCCAACATGGGCATCCAGTCCCTGCCTGCCTTTCAGGTCAGTCAATAACGGAATGAACTGGTCGGCCTGCGCCAGCCGGATAGCCTGCTGCAACATTTCTTCCGTCGCATCCGGTCGTCCATACATGATGTTCTCGCGAACCGAACGATGCAGGAGCGAGGTATCCTGTGTCACCATGCCGATATTGGCGCGCAGCGAATCCTGCGTGACTTTGGAAATATCCTGCCCGTCGATCAGAATGCGGCCCTTTTCCAGATCGTAGAAGCGCAAGAGCAGATTGACCAGCGTGGATTTACCAGCACCGGAGCGTCCGACCAATCCCACTTTCTGGCCCGGCTGAATGGTGAGCGTGAGATTTTCGATAACCCCTTTGCCCTTGCCGTAATGGAAGCCGATCTTGTCGAAATCGAGCTCGCCTCTGGTGACCTGCAACGCCGGTGCACGGGGCACATCCACAACTTCATGCGAGCGCGCAATCGTCGTGATCCCGTCTTCAACCGTGCCTATATTTTCGAACAGGGCGGACATTTCCCACATGATCCACTGCGACATGCCATTGAGGCGCAGCACCAGGCCGATGCCAACAGCTACGGCACCAACCGAAATCGCTTCATTCATCCAGAGCTGGATGCCGATTGCACCCACCGCAAACAGCAGAATGCAATTCGCCATGTAAAGGGTGAAATGGAACATCGTCACCAGACGCATCTGCCGATGCACAGTGCCGAGGAAGCCATCGAGGCTCTCGCGGACGTATGATTCTTCCCGGCTTGAATGCGAGAAAAGCTTGACCGTCGCAATGTTGGTGTAGCTGTCGACAATACGTCCGGTCATCGATGAACGCGCATCGGCCTGCTGTTCCGAAATCACACGCAGCCGCGGAATGAAGATACGCAGCAATATGATGTAGACGCCAAGCCAGACGGCAAACGGGATCATCAGAATAAGATCCGCAGATGCTGCAATGAACAGCGTGCCCGCGAAATAGACGATGACATAGTTGAGCACGTCCAGAAGCTTCATCACCGTTTCACGCACGGCGAGCGCAGTCTGCATCAGCTTGGTCGAAATGCGCCCGGCAAATTCGTCCTGAAAGAACGCCATCGACTGACGGATCAGGTAGCGATGCATCAGCCAGCGCACGCGCATCGGATAATTGCCGAGCAATGTCTGGTGGATGAGCAGCGAATGGATCAGCACCACGCCCGGCAGGACAACCAGAACGACACCCGCAATCAGTGCAAGCCGCCAGCCTTCATTGCTCAGGAATGTCTCGCGTGACTGATGAGACAGCCAGTCTACAATATTGCCCATGAAGGCAAAGAGCGACACTTCGATCACTGCGATTAGCGTCGTGAAGATCGCCATGCCGATGATCCACGGCCATGCGCCGCGCGTGTAATAAAGGCAAAAGGCTACCAGTCCGCGCGGGGGTTCGCGCGGCGGTTCTTCGGGATAGGCTTCGAGTCGTTTTTCAAACCATCTGAACATGGTGATCCTTTTAGGTGGCCCTGCAGGAATTGCCAAGACGGAAGGGGAACAAAACAGGAATATTTTCGTGATGCCAGAGTGATATTATTCTTGCGACCACGATCCAGCTAACTGATGTGTTGACGCGTAATGAGCAACCATTCTGAACGCTTGCAGCCATCGGATTTGTGGGCTACCCGCTTCATATGGAACTGCGCGTCGCACTTTACCAGCCCGATATTCCCGGCAATACCGGAACCATCCTGCGTATGGCCGCTTGCCTCGGCTTCGCGGTCGACCTGATCGAGCCTGCCGGATTCGACATTTCCGACCGGTCCCTGAAGCGCGCCGGCATGGATTATCTGGAGCAGGCCGCCCTCACCCGCCATGCCGGCTGGCAGCATTTCAATGATTGGCGCCTGCAGGCAACGCGCCGCATCGTATTGCTGTCCACCAAGGCGGCGATCCCCTATACGGATTATCAGTTTCAGGAAAATGACATTCTGCTCTTCGGGCGTGAGTCGTCAGGCGTTCCCGACAATGTCCACGATTCCGCCGATGCACGGCTTCTGATCCCGATGATGCCCGGCACCAGATCGCTAAATCTTGCGGTTTCCGTTGCCATGACGGCGGGCGAAGCTCTGCGCCAACGGAGGGAAAAGATCGATTCTCTCCACCCGGAATGACAAATTCAGGATTGCGCCTGGCGAAAGGACCGGTTTCGCAAGGCACCTCACCCCCCTCCGGTCTGAAAGGCTCGCTTCGTCCATGAACCTGTCTATTCGCACTCTTGCCTTTGCTGTCTCCACCTCTGCCCTGCTGGCAAGCGCCCCCGCCTTCGCCAAGGAAGCTTCGCCCATCGCCCCGAAGGTAATGGTCATCACCATGTTCGGCGAAGAAGCCAAGCCATGGCTTGAAGGCGAGAAATTCACGCAGAAGATCAAGCTGCCGGGCCTCAATCCTGAATATCCGGAAATCGACTGCACCGCCGAAGGCCTCTGCCACATGACGACGGCGATGGGCTTCGCCAATGCCGCAAGCTCGGTTTCCGCCATGGCCCTGAGCGACAAGCTCGACCTCTCGCACACCTATTTCGTGATCGCCGGCATTGCCGGTGTCGACCCGAAGCACGGCACGCTCGGATCGGCGCATTGGGCAAAATACTCCATCGATGCCAATCTCAACCATCGCATCGATATTCGTGAAGCACCGGAAGGCTGGCCCACGGACTTCTTCGGCCTCGGCGCTGCAAAGCCCGGCGAAAAGCCGAAATGGGCGGCAGGCACGGAAGTCTTCGAACTGAACGGCAAGCTGGCCGACTACGCGCTGGCCACGACCAAGGGCGTCGAACTTCTCGATAGCGATGCAGCGAAGGAATATCGCAAGCACTACACGCAAGAAGCCGCAACCGGCGCGCCAAAGGTCACGGTCTGCGACACGGCTTCGGGCGATACCTACTGGCATGGTGCGAAGCTCGGCGAAGCCATGACCGAATGGTCGAAGCTTCTGACTGACGGCAAGGCCGACTATTGCACATCGCAGATGGAAGACAACGCCACGCTGACGTCGCTGAAGCGCGCTGCCGAAGCGGGCAAGCTCGATTTCGACCGCATTGCATTGCTGCGTACTGCGTCGAACTTCGACCGTCAGGGCAAGGACCAGACGGCGGCTGAATCGCTCGCCGCGAACTCCGGCGGTTTCCCGCTCGCCACGACCAACGCCTATCGCGTCGGCAAGGCCTATGCCGACAGCATCATCCAGAACTGGAATGCGTGGGAAAAAGCACCGCAAACGACGGCGAAATAAGGCTGTAACAGTATAACGACTCAAACAGAGAAGGCGCCCTATGGGGCGCCTTTGGGACTTCTAATCTGAATCATATTTCAAGGCTTTGACCGTCGCGATTAAAGCGCATCTCGAAAAGTGTGAAACGGTTTTCAGATAAGATGCGTGTTAAAATAATCATTTAGAGAGCCGATCTGGTTCAATCAGATCAAAACGCGCTCTAAAGCGCGGCTCAATCGGCCGTCTCCAGCCGGCGCATGGTGAATTCGATCACATCATCCGGCCGCTCGCACCAGCTTTCGATTTCGGTCCAATAGGCCGCCTTGGGGAATGTCTCAAACCATTCGCGCGCTTTTTCGCGCGCCGCCAGCCTCGGCAGGGTGAATGTCTCACGAACGAACCCATCGCGCGGCATGCGGCTTTGCTTCAAGCCTTTCTGGACACGGCTCTTCTGAAGCTGCTTGCGCAAGCCTTCGAGCGGTGGACGGGGCGGTGCTACTGTCATGCGATGCCCTCCCGGCAAAACCGGAACTGAATGACTTCCAAACCCTAGGTAGAGAAAGATAGGGGAGCAGTTTCACAAAGACGAGTCTTTTCTTGGGGAGAGGGTCTATACTGCCCTGCGATCACACGCTTCGCGCTTTGCGCCAGTCGCGGACTTTGATAAGCCATGAAACAATAGTTCATCCATTTAACCTTGGCTTGCGCGATACCGCCGAGCGATCCGGCAAACCGCGCCGGAAGGAACCAGACAATGCAACGCGACGAAATTCCGGCAATCATCCCGACAGACATCGAAGACAAAAAGCAGGCGGCGCAGCGCTGGTTCGAGGAACTGCGCGACCGTATCTGTGCAAGCTACGAACAACTTGAGGATGAATTGCAGGGCCCGCTTTCGGATCGCGAACCCGGACGTTTCGTTCGCACCCCGTGGCAGAAGGATGAAGGCCGTGGCGGCGGTGGCGTCATGTCGATCATGCATGGTCGCGTCTTCGAAAAGGTCGGCGTGCATGTCTCGACGGTCTATGGCGAGTTCTCACCGGAATTCCGCAAGCAGATCCCCGGTGCAGAGGAAGACCCGCGTTATTGGGCCAGCGGCATTTCGCTCATCGCCCATCCGCAGAACCCGAATGTGCCTGCCGTCCACATGAACACGCGCATGGTCGTGACCACGCGCCAGTGGTTCGGCGGCGGCGCTGACCTCACGCCGGTTCTGGACAGCCGCCGCACACAGGATGACCCGGACACGCTTGCCTTCCACAAGGCTTTCCGTTTCATCTGCGAGAAGCACAAGGATATCGTCGATTATCAGCGCGTGAAGGACTGGTGCGACGAGTACTTCTTCCTGCCGCATCGCAATGAACCGCGCGGCACCGGTGGCATCTTCTATGACTGGCTGCATTCGTCTGATGAAAAAGGCGGATGGGACGCGGATTTTGCCTATACGCGCGATGTGGGCCGCGGTTTTTCCGTCGTCTATCCGCATCTGGTGCGTCAGAACTTCAACAAGGACTGGACCGACGCGGATCGCAACGAACAGCTCATCCGCCGTGGCCGCTATGTCGAGTTCAACCTGCTTTACGACCGCGGAACGATCTTCGGTCTCAAGACCGGTGGCAATGTGAATTCCATCCTGTCTTCCATGCCGCCTGTGGTGAAGTGGCCGTAACAGTCATGAATAAAGGGCCGGTTTCCCGGCCCTTTGTCTGTTTCTACGCATTATCCTGCGCAAAACCGCTGCGCACTTTTACTGGAAATGCTTTTATGCATCGAATGCGGCATGATAGGCGACGTCGCCTTCCGGCATGTCCGGCCCGAAGGCCAGACACTGGAAATATTCCGCTGGCACGCCCGGCAGTTTCAGCCGCACATCGGCCTTGAAACCGAAGCGCCCGTAATAGCCGGGATCGCCCAGAAGAACGCAGCCCTTGGCACCTTCCTGCCGCAGAGTGGCAAGGCCCTCGCGGATAAGCTTGCCGCCTATCCCCTCGCCTTGCCGGTCGGGACGAACCGAAACAGGACCAAGCCCATACCAACCCTTATCCTCGCCGTCGATCAGGACGGACGAGAAGGCGACATGGCCGAGAACCTGCCCGTCCCCTTCCGCAACCAGCGACAAGGTAAGTGCTTTTGCAGCACGAAGCGCATCGATGATCTCGCCTTCCTTCTGGTTGCTATAAGCCACGGTACGGAATGCTTCATCCGTCAGGTGGCGGATTTCGGTAGCGTCTTCAGACGTTTCCCTGCGAATATGCATGACGCTCTCCTTCACCGGTTATTGAGCTGAGCGCGCACATTTTCGCGCCCTTTGAACGAGATGCGATAAGGACTACCCGTTCGGGATTCGATCAGTCGCTTGCGACGCAATTGCTGGAAAACTGCCATCGTGCAATCGGAAAGCAGATAGCCTTCACGGGTAAAGCATTCGATTTCGCAGATACGTCCGTCTTCGCGCAGATGACGGATGTAACCGCCCTGCGCCAGCACGTGCAATACGCGCTGTTCCATGCGTGAGATATTCATTGTTGTTCATGCCTGGATGGAAACCATGACAAGCACCAGCGCTCGCGGATGGTAAACCATCCACGGCCAATGCCGTTTCCGCTCCTGAACACTGCCGGTCAGACGCTCTCGGCGCCTGCCATCTACAGCTTGTTCGGAACGATCAAAGGCTTCCTACAATCTCCAGCATCAACAATTCCTCATCACGGTATTCCCGGCAAAACCCAAAGTGGCAGCCAACAGGGAACACATAAAAACAGGAGGGCTTGTCGCCCTCCTGCTCATTTATAAGCGCTGAGCGTCGGTGTCAAACCGTTCAGCTCTTCGGCTGGTTACGAAGCTTTTCCGCTTCCGCGTAGAACTTCTTCTCCCACTCATTGTGATTATCCAGCCCTTCCTTGATGAAGGGGGTGAAGATCGCGAGGTTCATCAGGCACCAGTTGACCAGCCGGGCCGGGAACTTCAGCGGCTTCACGAAATCGACGAACAAAACCACACGTGTCTTGTCGGTGTGATTCCACGCCTCATGCTCATAGGCATCGTCGAAAATCAGCACCTTACCTTCATGCCAATGGCAGACTTCCTTGTCCACGCGAATGGCAAGCTTGTCATTCGGCTCTGGCACGATGAGGCCAAGATGCAGGCGCAGCACGCCGTTATAGGGCCCGCGATGCGGCGGCAGATGCTTGCCCGGCTCGAAGATGGAAAACATCGCTGTCGTCAGGCCGGGGATCTTGTTGACGATACGCCACGTTTCCGGACAAGCCTTGATGTTCTGTTCCGCCTTCACACCGAAACCGAGCAGGAAGAAGGTCTTCCAGCGATTGTCGGTCGAGATTGTCTTCACATCGGTCGAAATATCCTGAAAGGAAGGCAGTTCGCTCTGGCGCAGAAGAACCTTTTCCAGCTCCTTGCGGATGGCGGGCCATTCCTTCTCGATCTCGGCTGACCACGGGAAGGTCGCATTGTCATAGACAGGCGGATTGCCAAGCTTGGCATATTTCAGATTGAGACCTTCGGCCCAGGATACGATCCCCATGAAAAAACGGGTGACCTTGCTCGGCCTGTCCATTGCGGCAAGGCCTTCTGTGCCAAACTTCTGCTGCGGATCGGTAGCTGCCTTGTCTTGTATCGATGTATCGGGATTGGACATCTCATGCTCTTTCAAAACGCGCGCTAAAAAGTTCTCATTACCTGTTTTGGGCATGTTTTATCCCAAAACCGGTTCCCACTTTTGGGAAACATGCTCCAGTCATAAAGCGATGAAACTACGGCTGAAATTTGCAAGCAAGCCGTCAGTTGTTCAATTTATCACGATCAAGCTTGCCCAGAAGCGTGGCACGGTCAAGGCTAAAACCGGAGTCTATCCAGAAAGTTTCAAGGGACCGCAATGCCTCTCCAAGTCCCGGTCCCTTCTGGATACCCAAGGCCAGGAGATCGCTGCCCGTGACGGGGAAAACAGGGGCGTCGTAATGTTCGGCGGCATCCAGCAGGCGCGCGAAGCCACCGGCGCGGATCATCGCATCGTCGCTGCCCGCAGCGTCGGCCCTCGCCGCCGCATAGGCCAGACGAATACGATCCAGCACAGCCTGTTTGCTGCCACGATAGATTGTTTTCTTCAGCGCCTGTTCGGAAAGTTCCGGCTTGACCGCATCGGCGCGTGCCCATGCTTCAAGGCGCGCCCTTTCCGCATTCGACATTTTCAGCCGCTTGCCCATCTCCTCCATCCGCACGCTGTCGGGCGGAATAATGCCCTCAAGCCGCAAAAGCGGATCGGGCTGCCAGCCAAGATCGGTCTCGGTCCGCACCAGCCCATGAATGGCGTCGATACCCCATTTCTCACTTTCAGGCAGAATAAGGTTCAGCACGCCCGCCTGTCGCATCCACAAGAGCGCGCGTGACGGATCGGGAGCAGACAGGAGCTTTTTCAGTTCCGACCAGACCCGTTCGGCGGAAAGCTGCTCAAGCCCGTCTTTCAACCGAGCGCTGGCTCGCAAGCCGTCAGCCTCGGGCCGTCCCGAACCATACCAGGCGAAGAAACGGAAGAAGCGCAGGATGCGCAGATAGTCCTCGCGAATGCGCTGTTCCGCGTCGCCGATGAAGCGCAGCGTCCGGCTCTCGATATCGGCAAGACCGCCGACATGATCGATGATCGTGCCGTCAGCCGTCACATAGAGCGCATTGATGGTGAAGTCGCGCCGCTCCGCATCCGCTTTCCAGTCGGTCCCAAAGGCGACCTTGGCATGGCGGCCGTTGGTTTCAATATCCTGCCGCAGCGTCGTGACCTCAAACGGATGGCCCTGCACGACAACTGTGATCGTGCCATGCTCGATGCCGGTCGGCACCGGCTTGAAACCGGCCTCGTTCGCCAGTCTGACTGTATCCTGCGGCAGATGCGTCGTTGCCAGATCGACATCGCTGACCTTTGTGCCGAGCAGCGTGTTACGCACCGCGCCACCCACGACACGTGCCTCGCCATCATCACTGTTCAGCGCTTTGAACAGGGCTTGCAACGGCTTTGCTTTCAGCCATTCCGCCTTGCCGGAAATATTCTTATTCTCGCTCAAACGTAGAGCCTTTCATAAAGTCCGCGAATGATACCGGCGGTTGCCCCCCAGATGAATCGCTCGTGATAGGGCATGGCGTAAAAAAAGCGTTCCTTGCCGTCAAATACCCGGCTTTCACGCCGGTGGTTCTCCGGGTTCATCAGGAAGGAAAGCGGCACCTCGAAAATATCTGCGACTTCATCCGGGTTCGGATGAACGTCAAACGGCGTTTTCACCACCGCCAGAATGGGCGTGATCGAAAAACCGCTGCCGGTGAGATAACGCGGCAGGTTGCCGATGATCTCCGCACGATCTGCCGCCAGCCCGATTTCCTCATTCGCCTCGCGAAGCGCTGCCCGCTCAGCTGTGCCATCTTCCGGGTCTATTGCGCCGCCCGGAAAGGCGATCTGGCCGGAATGCTTGCGCAGTGTATCGGTGCGTTGAGTCAGAAGAAGCGTGGCTTCCGATCCGCGATCGACCACCGGCACCAGCACGGCAGCGTCGCGCATCTTAGCCATCTTCATCAATTGTGTAATATCGGGATTAAGCGAATGATCGCCGATCAGATCATCGTGGTCTGGGCGCCATTGCCGAACCCGTTCGGCAAAATCACCGGCTGAAAAAGCGGGGAATTCACTCATTGAAGTGCAGCCTCCAGCGCATCGGAAGCCATGATCGGAAAGACCACGCCGCCTGAACGAATGGCAAATGTCGGCACGCAGTCGATTTCGATTTCCTCGCCAAGCGCCACCAGATCATACATGACAGCACGCGCGATCAATGCCTCCAGCCGTCCGCGAACAAGCAGGTAAGGCTTGAGACCACCGTCTGGCCGCTCGATCACGAAGCGCAAGGGATGCTGCGCATCGGCGGTCACGACGTCACCCACATTGGTGCGAAACGTCAGCAGTTGCGCTTCGGCTTCGCCGGAAACTTCCATCTCCACCGCAATGAAATGCGCGTCCTCGACGCGGATGCCGACTTTTTCCACCGGCGTCACCAGATAGGTTCGGCCATCGTCATCCTTGCGCAGCACGGTCGAGAATAACCGCACAAGCTGTTTGCGGCCAATCGGCGTACCCATATAGAACCAGGTGCCATCCGCCTTGATTTCCATATCGAGATCGCCGCAAAAATCCGGGTTCCAGCGCTCAACTGGCGGGATTCCGCGCTCTTTCGTCGCCGGACCGCCTTGCGCATCGGCATGGGCGCGCGCGATCAGGGCTTCCAGTCCGCCGGTCGTCTCAGTGTTCCGCATGGAATTGTGCGGCGTGTCTTTGCCTTCAGGGGTGCTTTTTCTCATCCGACTCGGTTATTCCTGCGCAAATAGACCCAAAGCCATGAAATAGTCACCCTTTCGCGGCTTGTCAGTATTATATAGCGATTTATGAGGCAGTTCCGCCAGAGCGGTCATATTGCGAGGTTCCCATGAGTGTCGTCATCACGCCTGAAACCGCCAATCCCGAACAGATCCCCGAAAAGATCATTGCGGAGGTCGAACGGGCGCTCGCAGACATCGCACGCATCAAGGAAAGCGTCGGGACTGTGATCTTCGGTCAGGAAAACGTGATCGAGCGCGCGCTCGTCGCCGTTCTGGCTGGCGGGCACGCTTTGCTCGTCGGCGTACCGGGTCTTGCCAAGACCAAGCTGGTCGAAACGCTGGGAACCGTCCTCGGCCTCTCCGGCCAGCGCATCCAGTTCACGCCCGACCTGATGCCTTCCGACATCATCGGTTCGGAAGTCATGGAACAGGATGCGGACGGGCGCCGCTCGTTCCGCTATCTCAAGGGCCCAATCTTCGCTCAGCTCCTGATGGCCGACGAAATCAACCGCGCTTCGCCGCGCACCCAGTCCGCGCTGCTGCAGGCGATGCAGGAATATCATGTCACCGTCGCTGGCCAGCGCTACGATCTCCCGGCACCGTTTCATGTGCTTGCGACACAAAACCCGCTGGAGCAGGAAGGCACCTATCCGCTGCCGGAAGCCCAGCTCGACCGCTTCCTGATGCAGATCGACATTCTTTATCCTGAACTGGATGCAGAGCGTCGCATTCTTCTGGAAACAACCGGTGTTTCCGAAGCAAAGGCCCATGAGGTCATCAACGCCGAACGGCTGATCGAAATGCAGACGCTGGTGCGACGCATGCCGGTATCGGAAAGCGTCGTGGAAGCGATCCTCAAGCTGGTGCGCTCCGCCCGCCCCGATGCCGATAACGATCATGCGAAGAAGCATATTGCCTGGGGCCCCGGCCCACGCGCCAGTCAGGCATTGATGTTGTGCGCCCGCGCCCGCGCGCTCTATGACGGCCGTCTCGCACCTTCCGTCGATGATGTGAAGGCGCTGGCCGAGCCGGTTCTTCAGCACCGCATGGCGCTCAATTTCGCCGCGCGCGCCGATGGCATGCATATTCGCGACGTCATCGCAAATCTGGTGAAGGCTGCCGTCTGATGGTCATTGGCGCAGAAGTTTCCACCGCAGATCGCAAGGAGACACTTGCCCGCGCCCGTGCGCGAGCAGCGGCCATCCCCGATCTGCTGGTTGAAGCTCAGCGCGTGGTCAACACCGTCATGAACGGCTGGCACGGACGGCGCAAACGTGGTCCGGGCGAAAATTTCTGGCAGTTCCGCCCCTATGTGGACGGCGAATCCCTTGCGCGCATCGACTGGCGGCGCTCCGCCCGCGACGATCATACCTATGTGCGCGACCGCGAATGGGAATCCGCCCATACGGTCTGGCTCTGGTGCGATTTCTCCCCCTCGATGCTCTATCGCTCGCAGCTCGCACCCGTTTCCAAGGAAGCACGTTCGCTCGTGCTGACACTCGCTCTTGCCGAGCTTCTGTCGCGTTCAGGCGAACGCATCGCCTTTCCGGCGCTTATCCAGCCTTTTTCGGCCCGTAACGGAGCCGAGCGTCTGGCGGGCGCGCTGATGCACGAAGCCCCCGTTGCAGCGTTGCCGGACATCGGCCAGATCCGCCGCTTTTCCGAAGTCGTCCTCGTATCCGATTTCCTGCATCCGTTCGATGAACTGACCGACCTTCTCGACCGTCTGGCACAACGCGGTGTCCGCGCGCATCTGGTGGAAGTTGCCGATCCGGCGGAAGAGACATTTCCCTATTCCGGCCGCACAGAATTTCGCGATCCCGAAACCGGCGCCACACTCGTCGCCGGTCGGGCCGAGACCTATGCTGATGACTATCGCCGCCTCTACATCGCCCGCCGTGAAACCCTGTCGGATTTCTGCAAGCGGCTTGGCTGGAGCTATACCGTTCACCGAACGGACAGGCCGACGGCGGAAGCGCTGGCACGCCTTCATGACGCATTGAGCACCAGCGGAAATTTAAGCGCCGCCCTGCCAGCAGCGGGAGGAGCCCGCTTATGAATTTTCTGCCGCTCGCCTTCGGCTCGCCGCTCATCCTCGCAGGACTGATCGCCCTGCCGGTCATCTGGTGGCTTCTGCGCATGACGCCGCCGCGTCCGCAGGAGGAAACCTTTCCGCCGCTCCGCATTCTGGCGCAGGTCTTCAAGCGTGAGGAAGTGCCGTCGAAAAGCCCGTGGTGGATGACACTATTACGGCTTCTTATTGCCGCGCTCGTCATTCTCGCACTTGCCTCACCGGTCTGGAATCCACGTCCTGTTGTGCTTGCAGGCGATGAACCGCTCGCCATCGTCATCGATAATGGCTGGGCTTCCGCCGAGGACTGGCAACAGCAGGTCAATGCTGCCGAAAAACTCATCTCCGATGCGGAGGGCACCGATGCGCCGATCTACATCGTGGGCTCGGCGGAACCGGCCAATGCCGAAATCGGCCCCTATGACGGCAAAAGCGCTACCGAGCGTCTTCAGGCACTGGAGCCGCGCCCGATCCCGGTCGACCGCAAGTCGGCAATGGAACGGCTGGTATCCGCCCTGCCCGCAGATACAAAGGTTCGTCTTGCCTTCATGAGTGACGGGCTGGCATCGCAAGGTGATGCGGAAACCTTTGCGGAACTGGACAAGTCAGGGCATCTGGCCTCCGTTCTCTGGTATGGAGCCAGCCTCAGCCGCACCTTTGCGCTGACCGGCATAGACAACAAGGCTGACAGTCTGGAAGCCGTCGCTATTCGCCCGGAAGGCGTGTCGGCACCACGCACGCTCACGGCCGCTGCCTATGACGACAAGGGACGCCGCATCGCCGAAGCGCCGCTTTCTTTCGCGCTTGGAAGCGCGGAAGGCACAGCACGGTTCAACCTGCCGGTGGAGCTTCGCAATGATTTCCGCCTGATCCGTGTTGACGGTATCGAGCAGGCAGGCGCGACCCGGCTCATCGACGCGGGATCGGAACGACGCACGGTCGGCCTTATCGCCAGCGGTGACGGTGATCTGGCACAGCCGCTGCTCTCGCCGCTGCATTATATTTCCCGGGCGCTTTCGCCCTACGTCAATCTGATCGAACCGCGCTCTGCCGATCTTCTGCAATCCGTGCCGGAAGTGCTGGACGCAAAGCCATCGATCCTCATCATGGCCGATATCGGCACGTTGCCGCAGCCTGTCACCGAACAGCTTTCCAAATGGATCGAAGACGGCGGCACACTCGTGCGATTTGCAGGCCCGCGTCTTGCCGGTGCCAGCGACAACGACCCGCTCCTGCCGGTAAAACTGCGCAAGGGCGAGCGCGCCTTGGGCGGAACGCTGTCGTGGTCCGAACCGCAGAAATTACGCACATTCCCGGATAAGGGGCCTTTCGCAGGTCTGGCTGTGCCAGATGATGTGACTGTCACCCGGCAAGTCCTTGCCGAGCCGTCATTCGATCTCAATGACAAGGCTTACGCCATTCTTCAGGATGGAACACCGCTGGTAACAGGCGAACAGCGCGGGCGTGGCAATATCGTTTTGTTCCACATTTCTCCGGATGCCAGTTGGTCGAGCCTGCCCATTTCGGGCTCCTTCGTGGAAATGCTGCGCCGCATCGTGTCGCTGTCGCAGAGAACCGGCGCGCAGGACAATCAGGCTTCGGTCTCGCTGCCGCCTTACCAGCTCCTTTCGGCTTCCGGCACCCTGACCCCGCCGACTTCAGAAGCCAAGCCGCTGATTGTCGAAAAGAACAGGCAGGTCAGCGTCAGCATCAACACGCCGCCAGGCTTTTATGGCAATGAGGACGGTTTGAAAGCTCTCAATATCTTCGAAGGAGCGAACATCAAGCTGCAACCGATTGCCCAGCCGGCACTTTCCGTTGGAATAACGCCTGCCTCCTACACATCGGACCAGTCGATTTCACTGGCGGGGCCATTCTTTGCCACCGCTGCAATGCTTCTCGCACTTGATACGCTTTTGATGCTGTGGCTGCGCGGTGCCTTCCGTCGCCGCATGAAGGTGCGTGCCAAGGCAGCAGGGATTGCTGTGCTGCTGACCGGTGCGCTCGCCTTCAATCTTCTTCCTTCCGGAATGGGCGAAGCAAAAGCTCAGGCCCAACCTCAGCCTCAAGCGCAGGTGCATGATGACAGCAAGCCGGGAGACGAGGCGATCATCAACTCCGTCTCGCAGACGCATCTTGCCTATGTCATCACCGGCAGCGCCCAGACCGACGATATCAGCAAGGCAGGACTGCGCGGCCTAAACTTCGCATTGACGGACAAGACCGCTCTTGAACCCGGTGACCCTATCGGTATCGACCCCGCCAAGGACGAACTGGCCTTTTATCCGCTGATCTACTGGCCAATCGATCCCACCACGCCGATGCCAAGCCCGGAAGCGATTGCCAAGGTCGATGCCTATATGCAGCAAGGCGGCACGGTGCTTTTCGACACGCGCGACCAGTTGCAGGCAGGAGCCAGTCTCGATCCGTCCGCCTCACCTGCCAACCAGCGCCTGCGCGCCATTCTCGACGGGATGAACGTTCCTCCGCTTGAACCCGTGCCGGACGATCACGTGCTGACCAAATCCTTCTTCATCATGCCCGACTTTCCGGGCCGCTATGAAGGAAGCCCGCTCTGGGTCGAAGCCTCGACACCGAACGCGTCATCACACGATCGTCCAGTGCGTACCGGAGACGGTGTGACGCCGATCATGATTACGGCCAATGATCTTGCGGGCGCATGGGCTGTCGATGATCAGGGCAATCCGCTGCTTCCGACCGTGCCGAATGATCCGATGCAGCGCATCTATGCCATTCGCGGCGGTGTGAACATCGTGATGTATATGCTGACCGGCAACTACAAGTCCGATCAGGTTCACGCCAAGGACCTGATCGAACGGCTGGGGAATTAGAGCATGTTTCGGAAAAATGGGAACCGGTTTTCCGGTAAAAGCATGCTCAAGCAACAGAGAAGGAGGCGGGCATGAATATCGAGTTCGACCCCTTCCTCTCCACGCCATGGCTGATCGCCATTCTCGTGCCGCTTGCACTTCTGGTGCTGGCAACTATCGCCTTGCGGATGCGCGGTGGTCTGATCCGGTTGCTGGCCGCGGCAGCGCTTGCGCTTGCTCTTTTCAATCCTGTCATCATCAATGAAGAACGCGAAGCGCTGAAAAGCGTGGTCGCTGTGGTGGTGGATCGGAGCCAGAGCCAGGAACTCGGAAGCCGCCGTGCCGATACGGATGCCGCCTTGAAGGCGGTGCAGGACCAGCTTGCAACCATGCCGCAATTTGAAACCCGCGTGGTGGAAGCTGGCAAACCCGGTGAAAACGAAGACGGTTACGCAACCCGGCTGTTCGGACCGCTGGCGCGTTCGCTTCTCGACGTGCCGCCATCCCGCGTGGCAGGTGCGATCATGATTACCGACGGTCAGGTGCACGATATCCCCGCCAACAAGAATGCGCTCGGTTTCGATGCACCGCTGCATGGGCTTGTGACCGGCAAACCGGACGAATTCGACCGTCGTATCCGCTTCAATAAAGCGCCACGCTATGGCATCAGCAGCAAGCCGCTCGAAATGTCATTTACGGTTATCGATGAAGGCAAGAGCCTCGGCAGTCCTGCGCCGGTCGAAATCCGCGTCAATGGCGAAACCGTCAGCGAGGAAGAAGCGCAGGTCGGGCAGGAAACTCCGATCACCATCACCCTGCCGCGCGCCGGGGTGAACATTGTCGAAGTCGCCACGCCAGCGCTTCCCGGTGAAGTAACGGACACCAACAATCGTGCCGTGGCGACCGTGGACGGCGTTCGTGAGAACCTGCGCGTTCTGCTCGTCTCCGGCGAGCCGCACAATGGCGAGCGCACCTGGCGCAACCTGCTGAAATCCGATGCTGCCGTCGATCTGGTTCACTTCACCATTTTGCGCCCGCCGGAAAAGCAGGACGGCACACCGATCAACGAATTGTCGCTGATCGCGTTCCCGACGCGTGAACTCTTCGTGGACAAGGTCAACGAGTTCGATCTCATCATTCTCGACCGCTACCAGCACCGCGATGTGCTGCCGCTGCTCTATTACGATTACATCGCGCAATATGTGGAAAATGGCGGTGCGCTGCTGGTCGCAGCCGGACCGGAATATGCAGGCGACATGTCGATTGCACGTACGCCGCTTTATAGCGCCCTGCCAGCCATGCCCACCGGAGCCGTGACGGAGAAGGCGTTCTATCCCCGCCTCACGAATATTGGCAAACGCCATCCTGTCACGCGCGGCCTCGACGGCAGCGAACAGGAACCGCCGCACTGGAGCCGCTGGTTCCGCACCATCGACATCACCGCGCCGCAGGGCGAAACGGTAATGAGCGGTGCAGACAACAAGCCGCTGCTGGTGCTCAACCGCGTCGGAAAAGGCCGCGTCGGCATGTTCCTCTCCGATCAGGGCTGGCTTTGGGCGCGTGGTTTCGAAGGTGGGGGCCCCTATGCTTCCCTCTATCGTCGCATTGCCCACTGGCTGATGCAGGAACCTGAGCTGGAGGAGGAAGCGCTCACAGCAACGGGCAATGGCCGCACGCTTTCCATCCGTCGCCAGACCATGGGCGATAATCCGGGTACAGCGGCCGTTACGACACCTTCCGGCAAGGCATTGCAGGTCAATCTGGTGCAAAGCAAGCCGGGCCTGTTCGAAGGTTCGCTGCAAACGGACGAGATCGGTATCTTCCGGGTGAAGAACGGCGATCTGGAAGCACTGGCCCATGTAGGGCCGATCGATGCGCCGGAATTTGCAGACAGCATCTCCACGGCAGGTCGCCTGAAGCCACTTGCCGAGGCGACCGGCGGCTCGGTCCATCGCGTGCATGCGAGTGCCGACAGTTCGATACGGGTTCCCACGATCACCGCAGTCGGCAGCAATCGTGCGGCCAGCGGCAATGACTGGATCGGCTTGCGTGAGACGTCGGATACGCAACTGAAAAGCGTCAATCGCCTGCCACTGTTCTCTGGCTTTTTGGCACTCGGCCTGCTGCTCTTCGTCTTCGGCAGCATGTGGTATCGCGAAGGGCGTTAACCCGCCCCTCACCCAATGCCCTCATCCTGAGCTTGCCGAAGGATCGAGGGTAAGCGTTTCGCAGAGACTACAGAGAAGCCCGGTTGGCATGACGCACGGTGCCGCTGACACCGCTTGCGGCACCGGCGGTCAGTTCGCAGGCGAGCATCCGGCGCGGATCGACCGACGCTGGCATGATCATCGAACCGGGCGGCACCATCTTGAAGCCAAACGGAGCATAGTAAGGCTCGTCACCGACAAGAATGACCAGCTTGTGACCGGCTTTCGTCGCCGCTTCCAGCGACATGCGCATCAGCTTGCCGCCAATACCCCGCTTCTTCCATTCAGGCCTGACCGCAAGCGGTCCGAGCAGGAGTGCGGGTGTCTTGCCGATCACAGCCGGCGTCTGCCGCACCGACCCCACCACGATACCGCCCATAAGCGCAACGAAGGAAAGGTCGAGAGCGTGCGGACCGCCTTCGCGGATGAAATGCGCGGCACGGGTAAACCGTCCCGGTCCGAAAGCTTCGGCATTGATGGCTTCGATTTCAATGTCGTGCGCCGGGCATTCCTGCGCGTAGGTCAGTTCAAGCTGCTGCATGGGCTTAGATCGCAATAGGAGAAGTCGGGGACCGTCAGGTCAATGGAATGCATTCCGCGCGGTTGGGCACGGTCCAAGTTTCATCGTCGGATGAAAAGCATTTCCATTAATCATTCTCCTCGGCGGCCAGAGTTTGGATGACCGCAATTTGGAAGTTGCATTACACCAAATTGGACAGAGGTAAAACTATTTTTTTCAAAATGGCGGTTTGAATTGATCTTTTTGGCACCGTTACGCACTGTTCACGGCTTGCGATGCTGCAAAATGACGGTTCTAGCCCTATTCTCTTTCCAAAAGGAGAAATCTCATGGGACTTCTGGTCGATGGCAAATGGCATGATGCCTGGTACGACACCGAGAGCACAAAAGGTCGTTTTGAGCGTTCGAAATCGCAATTTCGCAACTGGGTAACCGCAGATGGCAGCGCCGGTCCGACCGGCGAAGGCGGCTTCAAGGCTGAACCGGGGCGCTATCATCTCTACGTTTCCTATGCCTGTCCGTGGGCACATCGCACGCTGATCTTCCGTGCGCTGAAGGGACTGGAAGACGTCATTTCAGTATCGGTCGTGGACTATCTGATGGCCGATGAAGGCTGGACATTCTCCGGCACGACCGGCAGCACCGGCGATGCGCTCTACGGCTCGAAGCGGCTTTATGAAATCTACACCCGCGCCGATCCGAACTATTCCGGCCGCGTCACCGTTCCGGTTCTGTGGGACAAGCAGCGCCAGACGATCGTGTCCAACGAATCGTCGGAAATCATTCGCATGCTCAACACCGCCTTCAACGACTTTGGTGATGCTTCCCTCGATTTGTATCCGGAAGCACTGCGCAGCGAAGTCGATGCGCTCAACGACTTCATCTACCCCAATATCAACAATGGGGTCTATCGCGCCGGTTTCGCCACGACGCAGGAGGCCTATGAGGAAGCGTTCGGGCAATTGTTTGCGGCACTCGATTCGCTCGAAGACCGCCTTTCCCGCCAGCGTTATCTGACCGGTTCCAGCCTGACCGAAGCCGACTGGCGGCTGTTCACGACGCTGTTGCGCTTCGATCCGGTCTATGTCGGCCATTTCAAGTGCAATCTGCGTCGCCTTGCCGATTACCCGAACCTCTGGAATTACACGCGCGAACTCTATCAGGTGCCGGGTGTGGCCTCGACAGTGAACATGGAACACATCAAGGGCCACTATTATCGCAGCCACAAGAACATCAATCCGACAAGGATCGTTCCCGAGGGGCCGGAAATCGATTTTTCTGCGCCTCATGACCGGGATCGTTTCCCGAAGGCCTGACCCGAGGAACTGCGTTCTTCCTGCAACACTATAGCTAGAACATCAGCACTCTCTCAAATCTCTTGCGCCCCTTTGATTTCGATCAATGGGGCGTTTCGCTGCGCGGTTCAGATTGCACACATCACTACTATCCCAGGACCGACCACGACTTAAGGAGAGAGAAGATGAACCGCTTCACGAAGGGATTGCTGGCTGCGACCGCGCTGACATTTACCGCACCGGCTGCATTCGCTGCGGACGCCATCGTAGCCCAGCCTGCGTCTGAAATTCAGGCCGTGCCCGAAGCCCTGTCGCCATGGCAGATCCGCGTGCGCGCACTTGGCGTCGTTCCCCAGAATTCCGGCTATGTGAACGGTGTTTCAGGTTCGGATCTCGATTATTCGAAGTCGATCACGCCTGAACTCGACATCACCTATTACTTTACGGACAATTTCGCAGCCGAACTCATTCTCGGCACGACTTACGCCAATATCAACGGCGCCGGCTCAATCGACGGATTGGGCAAGATCGGCAAGGCATGGATTCTGCCTCCGACCCTTACCCTGCAGTACCACTTCACCAATTTCGGTGCCTTCAAGCCTTATGTCGGTGCAGGCGTGAACTACACCATGTTCTACAATCAGGATGCGACCGGCGTTGAATATCTGAAGGTCAAGAATGCATTCGGCGGCGCACTGCAGATCGGCTTCGACTACATGCTCAACGAACATTGGGGCGTGAACTTCGACGTCAAGAAACTGTTCCTCGAACCAAAATTCGACGCCACTCTTGCTGGCGGCGTGGAAGTCAGCGGCAAGGCCAAGCTTAACCCTTGGCTGATTGGTACGGGTATCACCTACCGCTTCTAATCAATCATCGTTCCGGTGAAGGCGCGGCAGTCGTGCCTTCACCAAAGCGGCAGTGGTTCCAGATCGTGAAGCGCTTCCTGCAGGCGCCGCTTGGTGGACGGTGTCGTTCCTTCCGGCAGATCATCCAGCGGGAAAAACCCGCATTCCGCAATTTCCCTGTCCGGCAATCGCGGTGCTGTCTGCTCGAACTGCCTGCATATATAGAGCGCCACATGATCACGCGGCGATGCATGCGCATTCTTGTAAAGCGCAAAAAGCTGTGGCGGGCCTTTCAGAACAATATTGGCTTCCTCGCGCAATTCCTTTTCCAACGCCTGCCCGAAGGTTTCGCCGCGTTCGACGCCTCCGCCCGGCAATTGCCATCCGGGCACATAAGTGTGCTTCACCAAAAAAACGGAATTCTTCTTTTCATCGAAGACAATAGCCCTGACGCCCAGCGTCATCGGGCGTCGCATTAAAAAATAAGTATGAAATATGAAATGACGAAAGCGCATACCGTCTCTCCGCGAGGCAATATACCTCTATCCAAAACAGCAATGACATCAACAAAAAGTCGCTAAACAGGTTTCGATTTTAAAGATAATACAGTAAATGAGCCTGATGTTCCGTCTCGCGCACATCTCCGATATACACCTTTCGCCTTTGCCTCGCGTGAGATATCGCGAACTGGCATCGAAACGCATCACCGGCTACATCAACTGGCTGCGCAATCGCAAGAACGCGATGCATGGAACCGTGCTGGACACGCTCATTACCGACATGCAGGCGCAATCACCCGACCACATCGCGGTGACGGGCGATCTCGTCAATCTGGCGCTCAATCTGGAAATCGACATCGCCCATGAGTGGCTGTCCAAATTGGGCAAGCCGGATGATGTTTCGGTGGTTCCCGGCAATCATGACGCCTATGTGCCCGGCGCGCTCGACAAGTCGTGCCGGAAATGGGAACCGTGGATGCGCGGTGACGGCATCGACAATCACGGCAATCGTCCGCAATTCCCCTATATGCGCGTGCGTGGACCCGTTGCGCTGATCGGTGTTTCTTCGGCGCGCGCGACAGCTCCCTTCATGGCCAGCGGCGACTTCCGGTCTGAACAAGGGAAACGTCTGGCTGCAATGCTCGATGAAGCCGGTGCCCGCGGGCTCTTCCGTATCGTGATGATCCATCACCCGCCCATCTATGGCGCGACGCCTGCCCATAAACGCCTTTACGGCATTCGCCGTTTTCAGAAGATCATACGCAAGCGTGGTGCAGAGCTGGTTCTTCACGGCCATACGCATCTGATCACGCATTATGAGATCGACGGACCGGACGGCAAGATTCCCGTTATCAGCGTACCGTCTGCAAGCCAGAATTTCGGCGGCCATAAACCCGCCGCCCGCTATAACATATTCAATATCGATAAACGTCCTGACGGCGGCTGGTCCTGCCTCATGGAAGAACACGGCGTTTCCGATGCCAGCGAGACAATAACGAAGCTCAACGAGCGCGTTCTCTATTGATCCGGCCAATAAAAAACGGCGCCGAAGCGCCGTTTTCATTTCATTTATGTTCGCTCACTTGCCGATGACGCGGTTGGCCGCCGATACGATGGCCTCCAGCGAAGCACTGACGATATTGTCGTTGATACCGGCACCGAACAGCTTGCCGCCCGGATGAGCCATTTCGACATAGGAGATGGCCGACGCATCCGAACCCTGCTGTAGTGAATGTTCGGAATAATCCACGACCGACATCTTCACGCCGAGATATTTCGACAATGCATCGACGAAACCGTCGATCGGCCCCGTCCCTTTGCCCTCGATATTTTTGGTCACGCCGTTATCGGTGATTTCGGCGGTCAGAATACGACGGCCCTTCTGCTCCGGATCAGGCATGGTGTGATGATCAACGAACTTGATGCGGGCATCCGGCTGCGTCACGTAGAGCTTCTGGAACTCCTCGTGAATCCGCTTCGACGGCAGTTCCTTGCCTTCTTCATCGGTGATGTTCTGGATGATTTCCCGGAATTCGACCTGCAGATTGCGCGGCAGGTTCAAGCCGTAATCCGCCTGAAGGATATAGGCGATACCGCCCTTGCCCGACTGCGAATTGATGCGGATGATCGCCTCGTAGGAACGGCCCACGTCCTGCGGATCGATCGGCAGATAGGGCACTTCCCAGATTGGTGAATTGGCAGAACGGCGCGCTTTCATACCCTTGTTGATCGCGTCCTGATGCGATCCGGAGAAGGCCGTATAGACCAGCTCGCCGACATAGGGATGACGCTCGGCAATCTTCAACTGGTTCGAATATTCATAGACTTCCTTCATCCGGTTGATGTCGGTGCAGTCCAGTTCCGGGTCCACGCCCTGCGTGTACATGTTCAGTGCCAGCGTCACCACATCGACATTGCCGGTACGTTCGCCATTGCCGAACAGCGTGCCTTCCACACGGTCAGCACCTGCCATCAGGCCCAGTTCAGTTGCAGCAATGCCCGTGCCACGGTCGTTGTGCGGATGCAGCGAGATAATCAGGTTCTCGCGATTGTCGAGGTTGCGGCACATCCATTCGATCTGGTCGGCATAGACGTTCGGCGTGTTCATCTCGACCGTTGAGGGCAGATTGACGATCAGCTTGTTGTCAGCAGTCGGCTTCACGATCTCGATGACCGCGTTGCAGATTTCCAGCGCCACATCCATCTCGGTGCCGGTGAAGCTTTCGGGCGAATACTGGAAGCGATAGCCGCCCCCTGCTTTCGCAGCCATATCCATGATCATCTTGGCGGCATCAGTTGCGATCCGCTTGATACCGCCGACATCCTTGGCAAAAACCACACGGCGCTGCAATTCACTGGTGGAATTGTAGAAATGGATGATTGGTGTTTTTGCACCTTCAAGCGCTTCGAAAGTGCGCGTGATCAATTCGGGGCGGCACTGGACCAGAACCTGCAAATCCACTTCGTCGGGAACATTGCCCTGTTCGATGGCCCAGCGGCAGAAGTCGAAATCCGTCTGCGAGGCGGATGGGAAGCCGATCTCGATTTCCGGAAAACCCATATCGACCAGCAGGCGGAACATACGCTCCTTGCGGTCATGCCCCATGGGGTCGACCAGGGCCTGATTGCCGTCACGCAGATCGACTGAACACCAGATCGGCGCCTTTTCGATGCGCTTGGACGGCCATGTGCGGTCATCGAGCTGCGGGGCCGGGAAAGGCGAATATTTGGTGCCTGCAATAGGCATGCCTTTGCGCTCGGAACTGGATTCTGATTGCGGTGTGGCGATAGACTGATTCATTTCTCGTTTCCTCCCGGCTTCCGACGGCATTGAAGCCCGTCAAGCGCGGATACTGCTGATCGATTATAAGGGTTTTTTGAAAAGGAGCACAGGCCAGCGGGACCGTTTTCGACCGCCGGACGCTCCTTCAGCGAGCCCGGCGATCGCCGCTAAGGCCGAGGGTAAGAAGCGAGTTTAGAACGCAAACATCAACGCGCGCGCCGAAGGCGGCTGCGGAATGTTCCAAGGATGTTGCGTTTCTGATCGTCATGAGGAAAGCTTTTACACGCGAGATTTGTACTGTGCAAGACAGTATTTCATTCCGTGTCTGGATCGACTTTTGGACCAGACAATCAGGCGAACGGCACCGCGCTTGTCCCCGGAGGCAGCTTTGCCTCGTCCTCCGGTTCGACGTGGATCACCACGCGCGCGCTTTCGATCTGCTTCTTCAAAGCGTCTTCGATACGGTCGCAAATCACATGGGCATCGCCGACACTCATATCGGCCGCAACGACCAGATGAAACTCGACGAAGGTGACACGGCCAGCGATACGCGTCTTGAGGTCGTGAACCTCGATAGCCCCGCCTGCATTGGCCGAGATCACGTCGCGAATGCGCATTTCCTCGGAAGGTTCGACAGCAATATCCATCAGCCCCTGCACCGAGGAATTGATGACATGCCAGCCCTGCCAGAGAATATTGATCGCAACCAGAATGGCGAGCAATGGATCGAGTATGGCCCAACCGGTAACCACTGCACCGACAAGACCGACCAGAACGCCCGCAGAGGTGAACACATCCGTCATGATGTGCTTTCCGTCGGCTTCCAGCGCAGGCGAGCGGGACTTGCGGCCGGTGCGAATCAACAATGTCGCCCAGAAGCCGTTTATGGCCGCTGCGACGGTGTTGATGCCCAGACCCAGCCAGGGTTCATCAAGCATCCGCGGCGTTTGCAGCGCAAACCAGGCCTCGCGGAAGATCAATAGTGCGGCGACCGTGATCAGGACGCCTTCCACAACAGCCGAAATATACTCGGCCTTGTGATGTCCGAAGGGGTGATTGTCATCGGCTGGCAGATAGCTGACCCGAATGGCCCACCATGCGCCGATTGCCGCAATCACATTGACGATGGATTCCAGTGCGTCAGAATAAAGCGCCACGGAACCGGTCAGTGCATAGGCCAGATATTTCAGCCCCATCACACCGAAAGCAATGGGAATAGACCAAGCGGCAAGCCGCCGAACCTTTGCACTCGCGTCCATGATGAACCTTATTATCTTGATCTTTTCCCGAAATCGGGACGGCCAACTGTTGGCCCCTCATGCATTGGCTTGAACGCGGGACGTATCCACAACGCTTCTGGCATATGCAGCAGCAATTCACCGCCGTTCTATACCCCAGAAAAGCAAAACTTCGTACCCCTGTTTTTTCAGTTCCGGCATTTAATTTTCTCCTGCAAATGCAAGGCATTACAGTTGCAAATGAGTTGCCGGAGCAAGCAATGGAAAAGCGGCGCCAGGCATAAAAAACCAGCCGTAGCGTGAGCTGCGGCTGGTTTCAAATCGGGACGAGATGTGTAGGATCAGGCGTTGCTGCGGCGCGCCTTTTGCTTGCCCGCCAGATGCGTCACCACATTTTCAATCATGCGCATTCCGGCATTGTGGCCGAGCGTCATGATGGATTCCGGGTGAAACTGAACAGCCGCCACCGGCTCTTTCTTATGCTCGAAAGCCATGATGACACCGTCTTCGGTTTCCGCTGTGACGAGGAAATCATCCGGCAGACGTTCTGGGTCGGCAAAGATCGAATGATAGCGCCCGACCGTCACTTCCTTCGGCAGGCCGGAGAAAATGCGTTCCGGTTTCGACACACGAATACGCGACGGCTTGCCATGCATCGGGATGCGCAACTGGCGCAATGTGCCGCCATAGGCCTCAGCCAGCGCCTGCAACCCAAGACAGACACCGAAGATCGGCAGTTCACGCTTGCGCGCCTTGTCGATGGTCGCCTTGCAATCGAAATCCTGCGGCGTGCCGGGTCCGGGTGACAGGACCACGAGGTCAGGCTTCACCCTGTCGAACACATCATCGGCAACCGGAGACCGCACGGTTGAAACCGTAGCGCCCGTCTGGCGGAAATAATTGGCGAGCGTGTGCACGAAGGAATCTTCGTGATCGACGAGCAGGATCGAGATCCCCTCACCCACCTTCGCCGCAACACGCTCTTCGGCAACATGATTGCTCTTTTGTGCTTCACGCACAGCCGCGATCATCGCCGATGCCTTCAATTCGGTTTCGGCTTCTTCTTCATCCGGATTGGAATCGAACAGAAGCGTTGCACCGGCGCGGATTTCAGCCACACCATCCTTGATGCGAATGGTGCGTAGCGTCAGGCCAGTATTCATGTCACCATTGAAGTGCATCATGCCGATGGCACCGCCGTACCATGCACGCGGGCTGCGTTCGTTTTCCTCAAGGAAACGCATAGCCCACAGCTTCGGCGCGCCAGTTACCGTCACAGCCCATGCGTGGCTGAGGAACCCATCGAAAGCATCCATGCCATCACGAAGGCGACCTTCGATGTGATCGACCGTGTGGATCAGTCGCGAATACATTTCGATCTGGCGACGGCCGATGACGCGTACCGAACCCGGTTCGCAGACGCGGCTCTTGTCGTTGCGGTCTACATCCGAACACATGGTCAGTTCGGATTCGTCCTTCTTGGAGTTCAGCAGTTTCAGAATCTGTTCCGAATCCGAGATCGCATCTTCACCGCGCTTGATGGTGCCGGAAATCGGGCAGGTCTCGATGCGGCGCCCATTGACGCGCACGAACATTTCCGGCGATGCGCCGACCAGATATTCGTTCTCGCCCAGATTGATGAAGAACGAATAAGGCGACGGATTGATCGTCTTCAGGCGACGGAAGATCTCCGACGGTGCGGTGTGGCAGCGCTCATAAAAGGTCTGGCCCGGCACCACTTCGAAGAGATCGCCGCGCTTGAAGCTTTCCTTGGCACGCTCGACCAGCTTCGCATATTCGCCAGGATTGTGGTCACCACGCGCAAGCTTGGCTTCCGAAGGCTTGAAGGCTTGCGCGGGCGTTGCCCGTGCAAGACCATGCGTGGAAGAACCGCCGCAAGTGAACTCATAACGATCCACCCAGGCACGCGCCGAGTAGTGATCCGCAACAAAAATCTCATCAGGGATGAACAGCACCAGATCACGCTGATCGTCCGGCCGTTTCAATTTGTACTGAATTGGATCGAACTGGAACGCCAGATCGTAACCGAATGCACCGTAAAGGCCAAGATTTGCGTCTTCTTCGGAGAAGAACAGGCCGACAATGGCGCGCAGAACCGTGAAGACCGAAGGCATGCGCGAGCGCTCTTCCTCGGTGAAGGTTCCGCTCGGTTCGGCAATGGTCAGTTCGATACGGTTTTCCTCGGCCTTGTCGACCGTCACCTCGGCAAGTGCTTTCACCGTGTCCAGGATAGGCCGCAGAAGAATGATCCCGCGGGCATTCAGGGCTTCTATGCGCATGGTGCGTTGACGCGAGGTGATCACCACCGGAGGATCGACGATAGCTGTATCCCATCGCGTATAGCGACCCGGATATTCGTAGTTGGACGAAAACACCGCGCCGCGCCGTTCGTTCAGTGCATCGATATAGGTCTCGATCGCACCCTTATAGGCCGTGAGGTGACGCACGCGCTCGACGACGATGCCGCCTGCCGTCTCGTGCTGGAATATCTCGCTATCCGCAATCTTCGCATTCATGATCGGCTATCCCAAATCTCGCTTGTTTCCAAACACTTCCAGAACCCGGTATTTCTGAGGTCTTATTCAAACAGCCAAACAAAAAGGCCGCCCGGATAATCCCAGCGGCCTGTTTCCTAAACGCAAATGCACGAACGCCTGCGTGGCCGCTATGGGCGGGCCCACCACCAACCGTTGATGACGATATTGCGCGAAATGTTCATGGACATACAGTTAGCCTTCAATGTGCATCCTTGCAACCGCAAAATTTAAGGGTGGGATTGAGCAATACAGACCGGCACTCTAACGGCGATCCCGCCATGCATTCGCGGATTTTGCCGGATGATCCTGTTACCCGCAAAGAAAATCCGGACAGTTTGGGGCTGTCCGGATTTCCTTAGAACCGGGATGGACAAAACGGAAGGACAAGGACGAATCCTCCGGTTTCTGGCACCCCTATACCCCATGCCTAAATTTACAGGTGCAATATAACTTTCAGTATGCACATTATTCCTACCACAAGTTGCACATAGATTGCAACTTGTGATTGTTATTTGCATATATGCTTACGTTTAAGCCGATTTCATCGGAACAGTTCGAAAATTTGTAGGACCACCCAACAAGTTTCATCTTGCGTCGGGGGCCGATTTCGGATTGATTTCCGTGGCAACTCAAACACATATCCAAAAATCAAGAACAGAGCCGTCGCACATAAACGGCCATTGGGGACAACTGATGAAGAATCTCGATGCGATGGACAGGAGTATTTTGCGCGCCCTTCAGGAGAACGGACGCCTGACCAATACCGAACTAGCCGATCGCATAAATCTCTCGCAGACGGCGACCGCCGAACGCGTCAAGCGACTGACCCGTGAAGGGTATATTCTCGGCTATTCAGCGCGGCTATCGCCCAAGATGCTCGACCGCGCCATGCTGGTCTTCATAGAGATCAAGCTCGACCGCACCACACCGGAGGTCTTCGAAACCTTTTCGACCTTCACCCGCAACAATCCCGACATTCTGGAATGCCACATGGTTGCGGGCGGCTTTGATTATCTCGTCAAAGCCCGCGTATCCGATATGGATCACTATCGGCGCTTTCTTTCCGAGGCGCTTCTTTCTCTACCCGGCGTGCGGGAATCGCACACTTATGCCGTCATGGAGGAAGTGAAGGAAACCGCCTATATCGCCGTTTAGAGCATGTCCCCAAAAGTGGGAACCGGTTTTGGGAATAAGACAGGCGAAAAAAGGGGATAGAGCGCCCATCTGGTTAAACGGGATACCGCTCTAACTGGTTGTTCTGACGCGCATCTTGCCAAAAAAGTCACATTCTTTTTGGGATGCGCTCTGATCCCGTTTCACAGACGATAAGCCCTCTTTGAAGGTATCGTTGCTGTCAGCAGAATGGCAGCAGCGAACCCGGCATTTTTCAATTCAATCTTGCCAACCATTATTTACGGGTATATACCCGCAAAATGTCACATCCATGTTTCTGTATTCTCCTGCGCCAGGCAGCCCGCAAGACATCAAGCGTCTACGACAACGCTCTGGCCCCGCTTGGCATTAACGTTGCCCAATTCAGTACACTGCGCAAAATCCGCCGTGCAGGCTCTATTTCACTGACCGAACTTGCGCATTTGTCCGAGCTGGATCGCTCGACCATGGGCCGCAATGTGAAGGTTTTGCAGCGTATGGGCCTGATCGAGCCCGCCCTCAGCGATGACCATCGCGAGACCAGCGTAACGCTGACAGCGGAGGGTCGCGATCTCGTGGAGCGCGGTGGTCCGCTCTGGGATCAGGCGCAGGAGGAAATCGAGGCCCGATTGGGAGAAGAAGGTGTGGCGCAGTTGGAAAAGCTGCTCCACAGCCTCGATTAGAGCGCATCCCGAAAAGTGTGAAACCGTTTTCGGATTAGATGCGCGGTTCAAAACAAATAGTCAGAGCGCCGATCTCGTTCAATCCGATCGGAACACGCTCTAAACTGACGCCTTTTGACTGAGAACAATGCCCTGAAGCCACGCGCCCGCTATGGAGCGAACGGCTTCGCCATCAAACGCATGGCTGGCCAGAAACCAGCTTGAACCCGAAAGCGCCAAAGATGATTTCTGCCCGCCTTGCCAGCTTTCTCGCCCAAAGAAACATCCATTACGGATGGGTCGTTGCCGCCGTTACATTTCTCACCATGCTGGCGACAGCCGCCGCCATGGGGTCTGCGGGCATTCTCATCGAACCGCTCCAGCGTGAATTCGGCTGGACGAATGCGAATATCTCTTTCGCAATGGCGCTTCGTCTTGTTCTTTTCGGCCTGATGGGCCCGTTTGCGGCGGCTTTCATGAACCAGTTCGGCCTGCGCCGTGTGGTTGCAGCAGCTCTCGTCATGATTTCACTCGGGCTTGTCGGTTCCATTTTCATGACCGAGGAATGGCAGATGGTTGCGCTCTGGGGTGTCGTGATTGGCCTGGGCACCGGCATGACCGCGCTCGTCCTCGGCGCAACCGTCGCAGCGCGCTGGTTCGAAAAGCGGCGCGGCCTTGTCGTCGGCCTGATGACAGCCAGCAACGCCACCGGTCAGCTCGTCTTCATGCCGATCCTTGCCAGCGTCAGCCAGACGATTGGCTGGCGCACGTCGCTGACCATCGTCATCTGTTTCCTTGTTGCCGCGCTCGTGTTGGTTCTCGCTTTGATGCGCGATCATCCGGCGGATATCGGCCTGAAACCGTTTGGCCGCACAGCACCGCTCCCAGCGCCTGAACCCCGGAAGAGCTTCGGCGCGATGCTGGCCTCACCGCTTGTCACCTTGCGCGAGGCCTCTTCAACCTCAACCTTCTGGGTCCTGTTCCTGACCTTCTTCGTCTGCGGCTTTTCCACCAACGGCTTGATCCAGACGCACTGGATCACACTTTGCGGTGATTTCGGCATAGCGCCGGTCGGTGCCGCAGGCATCCTTGCTGTAATCGGCGCGTTCGATCTGATCGGCACGATCATGTCCGGCTGGCTCTCCGACCGGTTCGACAATCGCTGGCTGCTGTTCTGGTTCTATGCGCTGCGCGGCCTTTCGCTGATCTACCTGACCTTCACCGATTTTACCGTCTACGAACTCGCGCTCTTCGCCGTCTTTTACGGTCTGGACTGGGTGGCGACCGTGCCGCCGACAGTCAAGCTCGCTGCCGAACGTTTCGGTCCGGAAAAGGCCGGTCTGGTCTTCGGCTGGGTGTTCACCGGCCATCAGATCGGTGCCGCTGCTGCTGCTGCCTTCGCCGGTTTTGTCCGCACCGATTATGACAGCTACACCCCTGCTCTGATCCTCGCCGGTGCCATGTGCTTTGCTGCCGCCGCGATGGTGTTCATCATCAACCGCCCTGCCCCGCGCGTCGTTCTGCAGGCGTCATGACGCGATAGAGCGCCGTGCGTCCATGTGGACGCACGACGCTCTAACTTATTGAATGTTACGCATCGTGCTTTCTACCCTTCCTGTTCAGTGCCAGAACACCGAGACTGATCAGCAAGGCGGCCAGCGTGTCGGGCCAGCCCGGCACTTCCCCCAGCAGGACAAGCGCCAGAACCAGAGTGATGACAGGGATCAGTGCCGACAGCGCTGCACCAGCCGCGGTTCCAAGCAAGACAACCGCGCGGTTGAAGGCAAAGACGCCGAATGCCGAGGTTAAAATGCCCTGATAGAAACCTTGCAGGGCAATATCTCCCCAGGACGTCGCTCCAAGCCCCTTGGGCAGGAAGATCATATAGATCGGTAAATAGACAATCGCTGAAGCAACTGCCGCAATGGCAGTGGCGTGCAAGCCGTCCATTGCCTTCCGCCGAAACACCATGACGTAGATCGCCCACACCAGTGCTGCGGTAAAAAAGGACAAGTGCCCGAGCATTTCCTGTCCGCCCAATTGCGACAGACCGGCGATCAACATGCCACCGATCAGGATCAGCAAAACGCCAAACGAGCGCGACGGTGCGAGAGGTTCCTTAAGAAGAACCATGCCCAGAATGGCAACCATCGCAGTCATCAACCCCGGAATGAGCGCAGCCGCATGGGATGCCGGAGCATATTGCAGACCATAGGTTGTCAGAAGTGCATAGGGAACGCCCGCTCCGGAAACCAGAAGAACAAAGCCGAGCGGACCAAGCTTGCGGAAACCAAAACCCTTCATAAAGACCACCGGCAAAAGCGCCAGTCCTGCCACACCGAAACGCAGCGCGATAATGTCGAATGGCGTCAGTGCTGTCTTGAAACCGAAGCGGGTCAGAACAAACGAGCCTGACCATACCACAACCCCGGATAGCCCCCAGGCCAAACCGCGAATCGTGTCGGAAGTCGAGATTGTCGGAGTGTCGTCGGGGATGGCCGTCATGGTCGCTCGCTGCAGGATGAAGGAATAGCGCTTGACTATTGCACCCTTGGCCGAATTGAACGCCACGGATAAGCGAGATATGAGATATTAGAATTTCTTATGCCACTTTGTTTTTTGCATCCAGCGCAATGTCGCAGAAGCGTTCGACCAGATGCCTGACCGGGCTGTCGGGTCGAAAGACAATATAGACGGTACGAAAAGTCGGTGGATTGAGGCGGCGCGCCCGCAATCCATTCAAATCGGCACCCGGCAGACTGATTTCTGACAACAACGTCGTGCCAATGCCATGTCGTACCATTTCCAGCACAGTGGCGACGTCGCGGGTGCGCACCTGCTCGCTGCGCGTTTCACCATCGCTATGAATGATTCGGTCGATAATCATTTCGCAGCCCGCGGCGGCGATGAGCTGGCGTTCCCGCAAATCCTCGGCGGCGATCATGTCATTCCGCATGAAGGGATCGTCGCGTCGTCCCACCACGACAAGTTCTTCCCGACCAACCTCCCGTGCTTCAAGCTCAGGCGCCGGCAGCGATGTAATACCGAGATCGGCGATACCGTCCCGCACCCATAGGCTGACATCATCGTGCCCGCCCTCGAAAGCGCTGAATTCGATGCCGGGATAGAGCCGCTGAAACGTCTTTCGCAAGCCGGGCAAAACATATTCGAGCTGGCTTGGAATGGCCGCGACACGTAATCTTTCGGGTACACCGGAAGCACTGCATCGTGCCTGCAATTCTATCCGATCCACGGCAGCGAGGACAGCCCTGGCATCGGCAAGGATCGATTGTCCGAATGCCGTCAAAGCAGCTCCATCGCGCTGTCGCGCCAGCACATCGACCCCGAGGATTTTTTCCAGCGTCGCAATCGCCTGGCTTGCGCCCGATTGCGTAAGTCGCAAGCGGCGCGCTGCGGCACCGACACTGCCGGTTTCCGCGACGGCTTCAAGCAGACGTAACTGGACCAGACTGATCTTCATCATTTTGGTTCCGGACTTCGGTTCCGACTCAATCTTTCATCAAAGCATCGCCCCAGTCGGCGCGACGCGCCCAGCGGAAGAAATCACCATCGCGTTTCGTGAACAGGCGCTCTTCCGCTGTCCCGTCATCCTTGCAGAGCTTCAATGAAACTTTACCGCCACCAACCCGCGTCGGCGCGATGACCCGTGCTTCAACTGCCTTGGACGGTTGGCGCACCGCAGCAAGATAGATGAACTTCTCGTCCTCCCAAGGCACTTCGGCTTCCTTGGTCAAACGATGAATGCGCGACCGCGCAACACGGCGTGAAAAATGGCACCAGTCGGGCGAGATCAACGGGCAATCGAGCTGGTGCGGACAGGGTGCAGCGATATGCGCACCGCCAGCGATAAGCACCCGGCGTGCATCGAGAATGCGCTGCCAGCCTGCGGGGGTACCCGGTTCCACGATGACCAGCATCTGCCGGGCCGACGCCCACAGGTGCTCAATCAGTTTCTGCCTGTTTTCGGGAGCAAGCTCGTCGAGTACATAGGCAATAGTCACGAGATCGGCCTGCGGAAAATCAAGTTTTTCCCGAACCACATCTCCTGCCCGCCAGTCGAGGTCAGGCAATCCGCTACTTTGCGAAAGATTGCTGCCCACGGCTCTGATCGCAGGGCTCGCCTCGATCATCGTTGCCGATTGAAGCGTCGGCCAGCATTGCTTTGCCGCCCAAAGGGCTGTTCCCGGCCCTGCACCCACATCAAGCATGGATTGCGGCGCGAAATCGGGGCGGACTTCAGCCGCACTATCCAGACTGGCGCGAACCGCCGCATAGGTCGCAGGCAGCCGCGCCGCCAGATAGGCCTTTGCCGCAAGATCGTCGGAAATATGCATGCGTCCGTCCCGCGTCTCAGCGCGGTAGCGGCGTGAAAGCATTTCGGATGCACGCTTGAGGTCGGTCAATGCGACACCCTCAAGCGCGGCATCCACCGCCTGTCGCAAGGAAGCTGGCAGTTCCATTGCCGGTCAGCGCTCCAGAACCTGTTTCACATCAACGAGATTCGAACGAACACGCAGAATATAGAAGCCCATCGTGGTCAGATGCGATGGCGTAAACCAGGCATCGGGGCTGCCGTTGGAAACGATGAAAGGCTGCATGTCGAGTGCGGCACGCATCTGCTTTTCCATTTCGTCCCACACACCGTCGAGGTGCTTTTCGGCGAGAACGCCGCGGAAATCCGAGTGGGCTGCGCGCAGCAAGCCGTAATAGGCATAGAGCTGGCCATAAGCGAACCAGAAGCGGTCATCTGCACGCGTATCGAACCAGCCGGCGTGATAGTTTTCGGCGCGATCCTTGAGGATAGCCGAGGTGGAACCAAGGTCGCTCGCGATACGGTCAACGAACTGGATCAGATTGTCGGCACGGGCATCGAAGGTCGCCTGACAGTTTTCAAGCCGCCCGTTGAAGGAGCGCAGATCCTTGATCGCCGAACGGTAGTAGCTGGGCGTTGGCGTCTTCGGACCAAACGGGCTCAAGCCGAAATACCAGGAATCTTCGGCAAATTGCAGATTACCGCGTGCCTTTTGCAGATCGCCATCAATCTGCGATGTGCCTCTGAGACGGCCAATATTGTCGACGAGTTCAATCGCAGTACGGCGAACCGCTGCATTGATGCCGCGCTGGAACGACGCCTTGTTGTCGAGGAACGGCGTACGATCCCAATCCAGACCGAAAAGGCCGAGCTTGTAGAGCAGCATGGACGAAATCCATGCATTCTGGTTGACGTTGAAGTCCGTGAGATCGGCAGCAACTTCGGCGATGGCCGAGCGGGAACATTTGCGGGCGGAGGACGGCAGTTGTGCAGCCTGAGCTGGCTGATTCGCCGGCGCGGCCTCACCAGTCTGGTTGGCTTCAGGCGTAATGGCAGGCTGTTCCACAGGTGCGGCGGTGGATGGTGCCTCAGCCGGCGCAGCCTCCGCTTTTACCTCTTCGCCAGGCGTGGTCGCATTCTGATAGGTGTACTTGGCCGGATAGTCCGGGTCGAAATTCGTCCACGCCTGAGTCTGCCAAATGAAGTAGACGTAAAGGCTGCCAAGACCGATCACGATAACCGCAACCGCGACTTTCCACAAAATTCCGAGCCGCAGGAAAAGCCGCCACAAACCGCCCAAAGGAACGGCAATCAGGCGGGCGAGCACCGCAATGAAACGGCCGAGGAAGGAAAAAACGCCCTTAACTGCATTCCACACTGTAACAAATCCTTCCTTTTGCCCCAAACTCCGGGCTTCGCACCGCTTCTGCGTCGCGTCTGGACCTATGCATGGCACGTCCCGTTCGCAAGCATCCAAGCCTGAAAAAGCTTCAGGTTCTCAAATAGAGTGTGCTCATCTTTTCGACAACCTCGAACGGTCATCCAACTGATTTTATCCGTCATTTTCAGCTGGCAGGGTTGAAACCGGGGGCTCAATACGTAACATGGCGCCACCCCGCTTCGGCCAAGTACGTGGCAATCATGCCCCGTTTCCCCCACGGCTGACGGTTCCGGAAAATGATGGGCGACAGCAGTTTCAGGAAGGTGCCAAACGGTTTTCCGCCGGAAACTGCGATCAACGTCGCAATCAAGAACATTTTCGCCGCTATGGTACTTGAATGGCGAAATCTTTGGTGTTTGCTAAAGCTGGAACCGGAAAAACAATCAATCCGTCAAAACGGCCCGGTAAATGGAGAGAAGAATGAAGTCCGTATCGACCTATATGCTTACGCTTGCCTTGGGTGGCCTTGCCACGGGGACGGCAATGCTGAGCATGCCTGCAACCGGTTTCGCCGCCGAACCCGAAAGCTGTTCGACCGTCCGTTTCTCGGATGTCGGCTGGACCGACATCACCTCCACGACGGCAGTGGCGACAGAAATCCTCAAGGGTCTCGGCTACAAGACCGACATCAAGGTTCTCTCCGTACCGGTGACCTATGCGTCACTGAGCAAAAAGGACATCGACGTCTTCCTCGGCTACTGGAACCCTTCCATGACCGCCGACCTCCAGCCCTATCTGGACAACAAGACCGTCGAGACGCTGCGCACCAATCTGACCGGCGCGAAATACACCCTCGCCGTGCCTAAATACGCCTATGACGAAGGTCTGAAGGACTTCAAGGATATCGCCACATTCAAAGACAAGCTTGGTGGCAAGATCTATGGCATTGAGCCCGGCAATGACGGCAACCGCCTGATCCTCGACATGATCACCAAGGATGCCTTCGGCCTCAAGTCGTTCGAGCTGGCGGAATCCTCCGAGCAGGGCATGCTTGCGCAGGTCGCGCGCAGCATCAAGAGCAAGGAACCGGTCGTGTTCCTGGCATGGGAACCGCACCCAATGAACAAGCGCTTCGAAATCGCTTATCTGACCGGCGGCGACGATTTCTTCGGTCCCAATCTCGGCGGCGCCAAGGTCGAAACCAATGTTCGCACCGGCTATACGCAGGAATGCCCGAATGTCGGCAAGTTCCTCACCAATCTCGAATTCAAGCTCGATATCGAAAACGACATCATGGGCAAGATTCTTGATGATGGCGAAGAACCGTCAAAAGCCGCAACCAACTGGCTGAAGGCCAATCCTGGCGTTCTCGACCAGTGGCTGGCCGGCGTGACCACAGTCGATGGCAAGGAAGGCCTGCCAGCCGTCAAGTCGGCACTCGGTCTCTGATCTTCGACACTATGGGCCGTGGCAAACCACGGCCCCGCAATCTGTGGATACCCCGCACCCTTTCTCTTTGTTTTACGCATTATCCGACGCAAAACCGCTTCGCACCTTTGCTGGTAATGCTCTAGCACGCAGCAGGAGACTTGATCGTTGAACTGGCTGACGGACTATAAGATCCCTGTCGGACCGACCGCCAAATCCGTGGTGGACTGGCTGACGGACAATATGGGCGGCTTTTTCGATACACTGGCCGCCGTCATGCAGAGCCTTATTGATGGGCTGCTTTTCCTTCTCAAGCTCCCGCATCCTCTGCTTCTGATCGCCATCTTTGCTGTCATCGCGTGGCTGATCCAGCGCCGTATCTCGGTGGTCGTGCTGACCGTGATCGGCTTCCTGTTCATCATCAATCAGGGCTACTGGGATCGCACACTCGAAACCCTGACCCTCGTTCTGTCTGCCTGCTTTCTCTGTATGGCAATCGGCGTGCCACTCGGTATTGCCGCAGCCCATCGTCCAGCACTCTACGCCGCGATGCGCCCTGTGCTTGATCTGATGCAGACCCTGCCGACATTCGTCTACCTGATCCCGGCCATCGTCTTCTTCGGCATCGGCATGGTGCCGGGCCTGCTTGCAACCGCGATCTTCGTTCTGCCTGCGCCAGTGCGCCTGACCCATCTCGGCATATCGTCCACACCGTCATCGCTGATCGAAGCGGGTGAAGCATTCGGTGCGTCACGGTCGCAGCTCTTGTGGAAGATCGAACTGCCCTATGCGATGCCGCAAATTCTCGCCGGTTTGACCCAGACGATCATGCTGTCGCTTTCGATGGTGGTCATCGCCGCGCTTGTCGGCGCCGATGGGCTGGGCGTGCCAGTCGTCCGGGCGCTAAATTCGGTCAATACCGCACTCGGCTTCGAGGCCGGACTTGTCATCGTCGTGGTCGCCATCGTGCTCGACCGCATCTTCCGCGCCGGACGCGAGAAATAGCATGATCCCGAAAAGTGGGTTCCGGTTTTCGGACGAGATCATGCTCACACAAAGATCAGGAGAGAGCGGATGACCATTATCGCACTCGAAGACGTCTGCATCATTTTCGGCACCAATGTCGATGACGCACTTGCTCTTGCGGATCGTGGAGCCACACGTTCCCAGATCCAGACCGAAACCAATCTCGTGCTGGGTGTGCACAACTGCACGCTCAACATCGAGGAAGGCGAAATTCTCGTTCTGATGGGTCTCTCCGGCTCCGGAAAGTCCACGCTTCTTCGTGCCATCAACAGGCTCAACCCGATCTCACGCGGGCGCGTTCTCGTTCGGGAGGGAGATCGCGCCATCGATGTCGGCAAGGCCGACCGTGGAACACTTCGCCATCTGCGCACCGAACTTGTCTCGATGGTGTTCCAGCAGTTCGGCCTCCTGCCCTGGCGCACGGTTGAAGAAAATGTCGCCTTCGGACTGGAAATTTCCGGCATGGGCAAGGACGAGCGCCTTACGCAAGCCCGCCAGCAACTTGAGCTTGTCGGCCTGCAGGACTGGTCCAAGCGCAAGGTCGGAGAACTTTCGGGCGGCATGCAGCAGCGCGTCGGGCTTGCCCGCGCTTTTGCAACCGGCGCACCGATCCTGTTGATGGATGAGCCTTTCTCAGCCCTCGATCCACTGATCCGCACCCGTCTGCAGGACGAATTGCTGGCCTTCCAGTCACGCCTGAAGAAAACCATCGTCTTCGTCAGCCACGATCTCGATGAAGCCATGAAGATCGGCAATCGTATCGCCATCATGGAAGGCGGGCGCATCGTTCAGTGCGGCACACCACAGGAAATTCTCCTGCAGCCTGCCGACGACTATGTTGCGGACTTCGTTGCCCATATGAACCCGCTCGGCGTTCTTCGAGCAGGCGACATCATGGTACCTTTCGATCGCAATGCAGCGCCACGTCCTTTTGCTGCAACTGCCCGGCGCGAAACCCTGGTGCGTGAGCTGATGAATGCGGTGGCTGACAGCAGCGGTGATGTCGGCATCATTGAAAATGGTGCCGTCGTCGGCAAGATCGCCGCAGATGATATTGTACGCGCGCTGGCCTGGCATCAGCAACGTGGAGTACAGGCTTAAAAAGGAAACCTGAACACTGTGTTTTCTATCCAAAAAATAGCGGACAACATCATGGCAACAATAAAAACAACAAAATAAAAATACATTAGAATACCGAAAGAAGAGATAAAAACGTCATTTATTTAAGTCAAAACTGCTTAAAGTACAATAATCTCGTTTCATAACAAAAAAGGCCGCACATTTTCATGTGCGGCCTTATTAAACAGTGCATCGATACGGGTCAGCTATGTGCAGCCTGTCTTGCAGCGGCACGTGCTTCCACACGTGCGCGAATAGCATCGACATCCGCACGCGGCGTCGCGGCAAACAGCTTCTTCGTATAGTCATGCTGCGGATTGTTGAACACGGCGTCGCGCGAACCGTATTCGACGACCTCACCGAAATACATCACCATCACCTCGTCGGCGATATAGCGCACCACAGAAAGATCGTGGCTGATGAAGACGTAAGTGAGGCCAAACTCTTCCTGCAGGTCGGACAGCAGGTTCAGAACCTGTGCCTGCACCGACAGATCGAGCGCGGAAACCGGCTCATCGAGAATGAGCAGCTTCGGATTGAGCATCAGCGCGCGCGCAATGGCGATACGCTGGCGCTGACCGCCGGAGAACATATGCGGATAACGGTTGAAGTGCTCGCGACCGAGACCGACCTTCAACAACATCTGCATCGCCTTGGCGCGACGCTCTTCCGCCGACATTTTCGTGTTCAGCAGCAGCGGTTCCGCCAGAACATCGCCGATCTTCTGGCGCGGGTTCAGCGAACCGTAAGGGTTCTGGAACACGATCTGCACCTTCTGGCGCATTTCCGCCGTCAGTCCATCACGAGCAATATCCACATCCTTGCCGCCGATCTTCAGTTCGCCGGAGGTCTGCGGATCAATCATCGTAAGAATGCGCGCCAGTGTGGACTTGCCGCAACCGGATTCGCCGACGATTGCCAGCGTCTTGCCCTTTTCGAGCTTGAAGCTCACGCCCTTCACGGCGTGAACTACTTTCGGCTTGCCGAACAGGCCGCCGCCGACATGATAGTCGCGCTTTATATCGCGCGCTTCGAGAACGATCTCGCTCATCGCGCTTCTCCTGCACTGCTGGTGTCAAAGACGAAATCGGAGACAGTCGGAAGACGATCGCCGGTCGCATTTTCCGGCAGAGCCGACAAAAGCGCGCGCGTGTAAGGGCTTTTCGGAGAGGAAAACAGCGACAGAACGTCGGCGTCTTCCATCTTGTGACCCTTATACTGCACGATGACCCGGTCCGCCGTTTCGGCGACAACACCCATATCGTGAGTGATCATGATCAGGCCCATGCCATGCTCCACCTGGAGCCGCATCAGGAGATCGAGGATCTGCTTCTGGATCGTCACGTCGAGAGCGGTGGTCGGTTCGTCGGCGATCAGGAGCTTCGGATTGCAGGCAATCGCAATCGCGATCATGACGCGCTGGCACTGGCCACCCGACATCTGGTGCGGGAAGCTGCCGAGACGCTCGGAGGCGTCGCGGATACCGACGAGTTCCAGAAGCTCGATAGCGCGCGCACGGCTCGCCGAGCCGTTCATGCCCATATGCTGCTTCAGAACTTCCTCAAGCTGATAGCCAACCGTGAAGCACGGATTGAGGCTCGCAACAGGTTCCTGAAAGATCATCGAAATGTCGCGGCCGATGATCTGGCGACGTTCCGAGCTCGAAAGCGTGCGCAAATCCTTGCCGTCGAACGACATCGTGTCTGCCGTCACGGTCGCGGTCTTGGGTAGAAGGCCCATCACCGCAAGCATGCCGACGGACTTGCCCGAACCGGACTCACCGACGATGGCGAGAACTTCGCCCTTGTCGACCGTAATATCGATACCGTCGACCGCCTTGAAGGGACCGACCGAGGTATCGAACGAAACCGTAAGGTTCTTGATTTCAAGCAAAGCCATCGATCAGCTCCTCTTGAGTTTCGGGTCAAGCGCGTCGCGCAGACCGTCGCCAATCAGATTGATGGCGAGAACAGTGATCAGGATTGCCAGACCCGGGAAGGTAACAATCCACCAGGCGCTCAAGATGAACTCGCGCGCTTCTGCGAGCATCGTGCCCCATTCCGGTGTCGGCGGTTGTGCACCCATACCGAGGAAGCCCAGTGCCGCAACATCGAGGATAGCGTTGGAGAACGACATCGTTGCCTGCACTACGAGGGGCGCGAGACAGTTCGGCAGGATGGTCTTGAACATCAGGCGCAGCCTGCTTGCACCGGCAAGTTTGGCCGCAGTCACATATTCGCGTTCCTTTTCCGCCATGACGGCGGCACGGGTGAGACGCGAAAAGTGCGGCAGCAAAACCAGCGTGATGGCAAGCACGGCATTGATGAGACCCGGGCCGAGAATGGCCACCAGAACCAGCGCCAGCAAGAGCGACGGGAACGCCAAGATCACGTCCATGATGCGCATGAACACCGTATCGACACCACCACCGAAATAGCCGGTGATAAGACCAATGGTGATGCCAAGGCACATCGAAATGATGACGATGACGAAACCGACGAGCAGCGAATACTGGGCGCCATAAATCAGGCGGGACAGAATATCACGCCCGACAGCGTCCGTTCCAAGCAGGAACTGGGTCGAGCCGCCGTTTTCCCAAAAAGGTGGAACCTTTACGAATTCGCGGAACTGTTCTGTAGGACTGTGCGGCGCAATGAGCGGAGCAAATATCGCCACCAGAATAATCGCGACAAAGACGTAGAGGCCGATAACCGCGCCACGATTGACGCTGAAATAGAACCAGAAGTCCTTCAGTGCGCGCATCTTTCCGATGTCGCTCGCGGCTTCCGGCTGAATAGCTGAGTGTGTCATGATACCCTCACTTATGCCGGATACGCGGATTGATCAGGCCGTACATCAGATCCACCACCAGATTGACCACCATGATGATGGCGGCAATCAGCAGCAGGCCGCTTTGAACAACCGGATAATCGCGACGGAAAATGGAATCGAGCATCCATTTGCCGATCCCAGGCCAGGAGAAGATGGTTTCCGTCAAAATCGCACCGGCCATCAGCACGCCGACCTGCAAACCAATCGTCGTAATGACGGGGATCATGGCGTTGCGCAGGGCATGAATGCCCACGACGCGGCGCGTCGGCAAACCTTTGGCGCGAGCGGTCCGCACATAGTCCTCGCCCAGCACTTCCAGCATCGCCGAACGCGTCTGACGCGCAATGACCGCGAGCGGAATGGTCGCCAAGACGATGGTCGGCAGGATGAGATGTGACGCCGCCGACAGGAACGCGCCTTTCTGGTCCGACAAAAGGCTGTCGATCAGCATGAAGCCGGTCACAGGCGGGAAGAAATACAGGAGCGAAATGCGGCCTGAAACCGGAGTCCACTGCAAAATGCCGGAGAAGAAAATGATGAGCAGCAGCGCCCACCAGAAAATCGGCATCGAGTAACCGACCAGCGAAATGCCCATGAGGCCCTGATCGAACCAGGATCCACGTTTGACGGCTGCGATAACACCTGCGGGAATACCGAGGAAAATGGCCAGGATGATCGCGCAGATGGACAACTCGACGGTTGCAGGAAACAGCGCGAAAAACTCTACCAGAACCGGCTTTTTGGTCACCAGAGACTGACCGAAATCGCCGTGCAGCAGGTTCCAGACATAATCCAGATATTGCTGCCAGATCGGACGATCGAACCCGAGCTGTGCCATCAGTTCGGCATGGCGCTCGGGGCTTACGCCGCGTTCACCTGCCATCAGCAGCACAGGATCGCCAGGCAGAACCCGGACGAAGGCAAAGGCCACGATTGTGATGCCTATGAAGGTCGGAACCAGATAGACGAGTTTGTTGAATATGAAACGGAACATACAAAAACTCCGACCGGGTGCAGGGGATCACCCTACACCCGGCCGCTTGTGTTGTCAGATTTTACTCGGAAATATCAACTTCTTCGAAGCGATAATCACCAAGCGGGCTCTGCTTGAAGCCAGTAACCTTGGCCGACATCGGAACGAAAACCGTCGAGTGAGCAAGCGTGTTCCAAGGAGCCTGTTCCTTGAAGATCACCTGTGCTTCTTCGTAAAGCTTCGCGCGCTCGTCCTGGCTGGTCGAGACCTTGGCCTTCTGGATCAGGTCTTCGAACGGCTTGTAGCACCACTGGGCACGGTTGTTGTTGCCAACACCGGCGCAGCCGAGCAGCGTACCCATGAAGTTGTCCGGATCACCATTGTCACCAGTCCAGCCGAGAATGACGGAACCGTCACGGTCCTTGTCGGACGACTTCTTGAGGTATTCACCCCATTCCATCGAGACGATTTCAGCGCTGACACCAACCTTAGCCAGATCGGACTGCATGAGTTCGGCAGTACGACGAGCGTTCGGCATGTACGGACGGCTGACAGGCATCGCCCACAGCTTCATCTTCAGATCCTTGACGCCAGCGGCCTCAAGAGCCTTCTTGGCAGCTTCCGGATCGTACTTGTCGTCCTCGACCTTGTCGTTATAGCCCCACATTGTCGGTGGGATCGGGTTCTTGGCAACCTGGCCCTGACCCTGGAACACGGCATCGACGATGGCCTGCTTGTTGATGGCCTGGTTCAGCGCCTTGCGGACTTCAGGCTTATCGTAAGGAGCCTTCAGCGTGTTATACGCGAAGTAAGCCACGTTCAGGCCAGCCTGTTCGTCAACCTTCAGGTTGGAATCGGCCTGAAGACCCTTGATGTCAGCCGGAGCCGGATAGGACATCAGGTGGCATTCGCCAGCCTTGAGCTTCTGCGCGCGAACAGCCGGATCGGTCGTGATTGCGAAGACGAGATCGTCGATCTTCGGCTTGCCGCCCCAATAGTTTTCGTTAGCCTTGAAGCGAACGACGGCGTCCTTCTGATAAGCGACGAACTGGAACGGCCCGGTGCCGACCGGAACCTGGTTGAGGTCGTCCTTCTTGCCGTCGGCGGCGAGCTTGTCGGTGTATTCCTTCGAAATGATCGAAGCGAAAGGCATCGAGATATTGGCGAGGAACGGTGCTTCTGGACGGTTCAGCACAAACTTGACGGTATAATCGTCAACCTTGGTGATGTCCTTGATCAGCGCACCCATTTCCATGCTGTCGAAATATTCGTAGGTGATGCCAGCCGTATACTGGTGCCAAGGATTGTCCTTGTTGCGCATGCGATCGAAGGAAAAGATCACGTCGTCGGCATTGAAATCGCGGGTCGGCGTGAAATAGTCGTTCGAGTGGAACTTGACGCCCTTGCGCAGATGGAAGGTGTATTCCAGACCGTCGTCGGTAACATCCCAGCTTTCTGCGAGACCAGGCACAACTTTCGTCGTTCCGTTTTCGAATTCAGCAAGACGGTTATAGACCGGATGGGCCGAGGCATCGAACGTATCGCCGCCGGTATAAGCAGCCGGATCGAAGCCTTCAGGCGAAGCCGGCGAGCAATATACAAAGGTCTTTGCCGATGCAGCACCGCTCATCAGAGCCACCAGCGCGGTTGCTGCCAGGAGTTTTTGGTAGAATTTCATTATTGTCCGCCTCCACGGAAAAGCATGCCGCGTGCACCCCATTGCCCGCAGCTTGCGCTTATCGAAACGTGTGGACGGTCACTTTGCAAGCGCAATTTTTAGAACCAGTTCATATTCTCAACCGGATATGGCCGTATTTGTTAGATTTTTATTCTACATATAATGGAATTTTCGGAATATTGCGCTAAAGCTCCTCGATTTATAATATTATTCGCACGGAACTTGCATGGGGTAATGCGCTTTATGCATCGTCGACTCACGCGCGACGCTGATGCACCTGCACCGAATTCACTGGTTCTTTTGACGGAAGCACATTATTAAGTGGATAATATCAGTCATATTTGAGTCCAGCAGATCATGCCCGAAACCAATCCAATTCGCCCGACCACACCAGAAGCCGTTCAGCTTGCCAAAACCCTGCTGCGCACATCGCGCTACGGCGCCATCGCCGTTTTCGATGCCGCAACAGGCCGGCCATTGGCCAGCCGTGTCGCGGTTGCGACGGATATGGATGGCACCCCACTGATTCTCGTTTCCGGGCTGGCGGCCCATACACCGGGTCTTCTGGCAAACCCTGCCTGCTCACTTCTACTTGGTGAGGTTGGCAAGGGAGACCCCCTCGCCCATGCACGCGTCACTTTGCACTGTCAGGCTCGGAAAGTTGAGAGGACAACCTCGGACTATCCGCGCATTCGGCGACGCTACCTCAACCACAATCCGAAAGGTTCGCTATATGTGGATCTGGGAGATTTCGCTTTCTTCCGGCTTGAGCTGGAAAGCGCCAGCCTGAACGGCGGCTTCGGCAAGGCCTTCAACCTGACGCGAGAGGATTTGCTGTGCGCTACGTCGATCAGCGCGAATTTTGCTGACAGCGAACAAAGCGTGCTCGACGAGCTGAACGAACACCATGCACTGGAAATCGCGCAAATTGCTCAACAACTATTGAAAGCAAGCGCTATTAAAGATCAACTGAAAGTGATAGGCTTGGATCCAGACGGTGCCGACATTGCCAATGGCGATCTTGTTCTGCGTCACATGTTTTCAACGAGCGCTGATTCCGTGAGGGAAGCTGTTACTGCACTGACCAGACGGTAAAATAAAGCCCCCTGAAACAGAATCATATTTTTTTTGGGACGAAATTGCACGTCTTTATACCGGAATGAATATAAGCAAGGGCTTTTCAAACTCGGTTTATAGTATTAATTTCAATATGCATGCTAATGCAAATTCGCATGTATATTTCAACTTTGTCCAGTCTTACGGGGGTATGACGGCAAATGAGCAACGAAGATACTTTCTTTGATTTGATTCAAAACGTAGATCAGGCTGCCGATTTCCTATCGGCACTTGCTAACAATAAGCGATTACTAATATTATGTAAGTTGCTTCACAATGAAATGTCAGTAGGTGCACTTGCCAAGGCGATTGACCTTAGCCAATCCGCCTTGTCTCAGCACCTGGCAAAATTACGGGCTCTCGACCTCGTTTCAACCCGACGCGACGCGCAGACCATCTACTACATGGTCTCTTCGCCGCACATCGAGTTGATGTTGTCGACGCTCTCGAGTCTCTATATGAGTCCAACGCCGCGCAGACACAATCTGGCGGCAGTCGCTCACGCATAACAATATGAGGTCACAGCCGTGCGATGAACGAAAACACTCATTCGCACGGCTGCGTCCAGCAGATTGACGATCAGGACGATATTCGCCTTTCCCCCTATCGTGATATTCGCGAAAAGGATCTCGTCGGACGCCAGCAACGGTTTATCGCTGAAGGCAAGGTGGTTCTAAACGTCCTGTTTTCGTCCTCAGCACGATTCGAAACAGAATCCTTGCTCGTTCTGGAAAACCGGCTTGCCGGACTAGCCGAACAGCTCAATCAATTGCCGCCGGATGTGCCCGTCTATTCTGTTCCGCAGACTGTCATGGATGCGGTCGCCGGATTTCATGTTCATCGTGGCATTCTCGCTGTTGGCCGCCGCAAGACGCAGCCGAGCCTGCAGGCGATGCTGGATGTGTTGCCCGCAAAATCGCTCGTCGTGGTTTTGTGCGGTATTTCCAATCACGACAATGTCGGTTCGATTTTTCGCAATGCCGCCGCCTTCGAAGCCAATTGCGTACTGATGGACGAAACCTGCTGTGATCCGCTTTACCGCAAGGCCATTCGCGTATCGGTCGGTGCGACGTTGAAGATTCCTTATTTTCACGGCGCGAACATCGATGAAATTATTGCCGCACTGGGCGATGCAGGGTTCAATCTGCTGGCGCTCAGCCCGTCATCCTCGCTCAGCATCTATGATGCGGCCAAGCACGACCGCCAGGCACTCCTGCTTGGCACCGAAGGTGACGGATTGCCACCTCGCCTTCTTCATAAGTTGCAGACGGCCAGAATTCCGATGTCCGACGCATTCGACAGCCTGAATGTCGCGACTGCTTCAGGCATCGCTCTGTCGCGCTTCAGCAAGTTTCAATAGACTTCTCGTTTCCCTGATGAGGAGAACGCTGCTGCTATCAACCGGCCGTCGATGGCTGCCAATCCTGCTGCAATCATCGCCATGCCGATCAAGTGCTTGGTTTGCAAAGTTTCGCCGAGAAAAAGCACTCCAAGCAGGATAGCACTGACAGGAATGAGAAACGTCACCAGCATGAGATTGACCGCGCCCGCCGTCGATAGAATGCGGAAAAAGAGAACGTAAGCGAGTGCCGTCGAAAGCAGCGCGATACCGGCCAGCGCTGCCCAGACTGCAGCGCTCGGAGCAGCCAGCGTCCAGGGATGATCCACCAGCAGGGCAACCGGGATGAGCATGATCGTTGTTGCCGTTACCTGGCCGGTGGCGGTTATCAGTGGTGCGACTCCCATCGCTTTGAAGCGACGTCCAAAAATACCTGCCAATGAATAGGAGAATGCAGCACACAGAATCGCAAGCTGCGGCCACAGGTTGCCTCCGATTCCGCTGATGGCATCGGGCCCGATCATGATCGCCACCCCGCAAAAGCCGATCAAAACGCCGGCAATCTTGTTCCGGGTAATCTTTTCGTCCACCGTCAGAAAATGTGCGACAATAACGCCGAAGAGCGGTGTCGTGGCATTGAGGATGGATGCCAATCCACTGGCGATCTGGGTTTGCCCCCAGACGATGAGGCAGAACGGCAGCAGATTATTGAGAAAACCCATACCGAAAAACGCCAACCATATACGGCGATCTTTCGGTAACGATAGGCCCATCATCCGAATTAACACCACCAAAGCGAGCGCAGCCAGCCCGACCCGGAGCGTGACGATAGTAAAAGGCGGCAACTCCCGAACGGCAACACCGTTAAAGAAGAAAGAACCGCCCCAAAGAACGGAAAGAACAATGAGCATCGCCCATTCCTTCCATCCCATCATCTTCTGCACCGTCATCTTCAAAACCTCCGAAGCCAAAGCTTAGAGCATAATCCGACCGGAGTGAAACGAGGATCGATAAGGTTATGCTTAAAATAGAGGAAGTTAGAGCGCCGATCTGATCCTATCAGATCGAAACGCGCTCTAAGTTCCGCTGACTATGAGCTTAGATGCAGCTCGCGCAATTGACTTCCCGTTTATCGCTTTCAAATTCCAGAGCGCTTCCAACGATTCAATGTAAACTGGAAATGCTCCAACTGAGATAGCGTATTGCTGGCGCATACAAAAAAAGCGGATGCTCGCGCACCCGCCTCTCATTCATCGGTCAGAAAAACGATCAAGCTGCAGAGGCACTTGCCTTGTTGGCAACGAGGCGGCGCAGCATTTCTTCAGCCTGCGGTTCACGCTCTGAACGGCCAATGAAGCCGCCGCCAAAGACGCGCGCGGTGTTGCTTTCATCGGAATAAAGCACGCAGGCCTGTCCCGGAGCGATACCGCTTTCACCATCGACCAGCTCAACCCAGGTCTGACCATCGGCATGGCGCAGTACGGCAGGGCGCGGCGGCCGGGTCGAGCGAACCTTGGCGAAAACTTCCATTCCGCCTTCCGGCAGGTCATTGATCGGAGCATCGCCCAGCCAGTTGATGTCACGCAGGAAGACCTTATGCGTTTCCAGCGCTTCACGCGGGCCGACGATAACCCGCGCATTGGCTGCATCGAGATGAACGACGTAGAGTGGTTCACCTGTGGCCACGCCGATACCGCGGCGCTGGCCGACCGTATAGTGCACAATGCCATCATGGCGGCCGAGTGTCCGACCGTCGATATGGACAATATCGCCAGGATTGGCCGCTTCCGGCTTCAGCTTGGAGATAATGTCTGAATATTTGCCCTGCGGCACGAAGCAGATGTCCTGGCTATCCTGTTTCTTCGCAACAGTCAGGCCCATTTCCTCTGCAATTTCCCGCACCTGAGCTTTCGGCAGGTGACCAAGCGGGAAGCGCAGATAATCAATCTGCTCCTGCGTGGTGGCAAACAGGAAATAGCTCTGGTCGCGATCCGTATCGACCGGACGATAGAGCGACCGATGCGCGCCCCGATTCCCATCATTGGCACGGCTGCGGATATAATGCCCCGTCGCCAGCGCATCGGCACCGAGATCGCGTGCGGTCTGCAGAAGGTCGGCAAACTTCACCGTCTGATTGCACGAGACGCATGGAATCGGCGTTTCGCCGCTGACATAGGAATTCGCAAAAGGATCGATCACCGCTTCGCGGAAGCGCGCTTCGTAATCGAGAACATAGTGCGGAATGCCGAGGCTTTCCGAAACGCGGCGGGCATCTTCGATATCCTGTCCCGCGCAGCAGGAACCGGCGCGATGAACAGCCGCGCCATGATCGTAAAGCTGCAGCGTCACACCGACGACATCGTAACCTTCACGTTTGAGAATCCCGGCCACAACAGATGAATCGACGCCGCCCGACATGGCGACGACAACGCGCGTGTCTTCCGGCTTTCCCGGCAGATCGAGGCTGTTCAGGCTCATGATTGATTCCAGCTTCCGGGCAAGCGCCCTGCTTCTCAAAATTTAGTTTTCTGCGCCCTATATAGGCTAAAGTGCGGCAATTTGCCAAGGGTCCGGGAACAATCATTGTCCAGATTGCGACAAGCCACACACACTTCCACGTGAGGTTTTCCGATCATATGCCGCAAAAAGGCCCGGAATAGGGCACAGGCGAATATTTTTCCAAGTCTTACCAGAGTGTTACTAGGTGTTTAGGTAATTTTTAAAGCTGTCGGGTTAGTCTCCTACTCGATTAGGTCCTTGAGTGTTGTGTAGAGAGTACAATGACCGATCTGGTAAGACCGCGTATAAAATATGTTATAGGTCCTGATGGCAGCCCGCTGACCATCGCGGACCTCCCCCCCGCCAATACAAGGCGCTGGGTCATTCGCCGCAAGGCTGAAGTCGTCGCTGCTGTTCGCGGCGGGCTTCTGAGCCTTGAGGAGGCATGCCAGCGCTATACGTTGACGGTGGAGGAATTCCTTGGCTGGCAATCTTCGATCGATGAGCATGGTCTCGCCGGTCTCAGGACCACCAGAATTCAACAATATCGTCACTAAACCTGTCTCAACAAAGTAGAGACCGGTTTTAGAAGAACGGTAACACGACCAGGGCGGAGCAAAATCTTCCGCGATGGATCTGATAAATCGAAAACCGGCCCACGTGGCCGGTTTTTATTTGCACATTCCATTTCTATGTTGTGAACTCGGGATACTGATCCGCAATAGCGGATCGAAGCGATCCAGACACGCATCGTTCAGGAGGATGGCATGAGCGGGACTATCGAGATTCGCAAGGAAGACAGCTCCGACGGTGGCCGTTACGCGGCTGTTCTCGACGGCAGCGAAGCCGAAATGACCTATACGAAGCTTGGCCCCTCACTGGTATCCATCGACCATACTTTCGTGCCGGATACGATGCGCGGCAAAGGGGTCGCTCAGGCACTTGCCAAGAATGCCGTTCTCGACGCACGGCGGAGCGGATGGAAAATCATTCCGCGCTGCAGCTTCATGCATGCGCAGGCGATGCGCCATCCCGACTGGTCGGATGTTTTCGGCAAAGAATAGACTCTAAACGGAAGACTTACTGCAAATCACGAATGCGGCGCGCCAGGCTTTTCGGACCGGCATTCTTGCCTTCGCCTGTACCGGACTTTTCCGCTGCCTCAAGGATTGAGTGTATCGGAGAATCCGGTCCTTCTTTCTCGGCAGTTGCGGCCACCATACGAGCGGCAAGCTCAGCCATTTCTTCACGAAGCAATGCATTCTCGCGTTCGATCCCGGCCTGATCGGGGCTTTCGTTTACGCCCGTATTTTTCCGGCTATAGCGCTCGATTTTTTCCTGTGCATCGGAAAGCTCCGATATCAGCTTCTCAAGCTTTTGCTGCAGTTCACCATTGCGGCGCTTTTCGCTTTTCAGCTCCGTCTGCGCAGAGGTCAACTGGGTCGAAACTTCGTTGTAACGTGCTGCGGCTTCCTTGCGATCTCGACGCATTTCAGTCATCTCGTTTGTCAGACGGCTGTACTCCGTCTCGCTTCCACTAATCTCGATCCGCAAAGTATCGGCCAATCCCTCAAGCGCACTGTAGTGGCTCTGCACCCGCTCCAGTTCCGCCCGAAGAATTTCTGCCTTTTCCAGCGCCGTATCGCGTGCTGCTTCAGCATCCTTGGTCACCCGCTCATGCTCAGCAAGTTGCTTCTCAATATCGGTCTGGCTTCCCTCTAGGAGCGGGATGCGTTTCAGCTCTTCATATTGCCGGGCAAGCGTCACCTTCTGTTCCGCGGCCTTTTGCCGTTCGAGCTTCAGCAACTGTTCCTGTCGGCTGACCACAACAGCATGTTCAGCCCGAAGACCGTCTCGGTCGGCCCGTATCTCGGCCAGCGTTATCGGCAGTTCAGCCTGAACCTGACGGCGCGCCAGAAAGAAGGCGCGTCGCCAGACGGAAGGGCCGAGCAGAACCACGACGAAAACCGTCACAAGAACGCCGAATATGAAAAAAAGAGCGGACTGGATCACGGTTTCAAATGGGCCCGAGTGGTTTCAGACAATCATTTACTATTCATAGTGCGCGATCAGCCGTCTTTCCAGCCAGCAAAAACAGTCTCCGGCTGAAAAGACATCCATCCGCAACCAAGCTTTAGAACGGATTCCACGTCGGTGCCGGGGAAAGCTTCAGATAGCCGATATTCACGCCCAGCCTCGCGCCCACGCCCGTGCGGATCGGCACCAGCATGATGTTCTCGCGTTTCAGGACGTTGAAGCCCACCCCTGCAATGACATAGGCAGAGCCCGCAACACCGGCATAGCGGCCGTACAAGTTCTGGATGTCATCGAGATTATAGACAAGCATCATCACCCGAGAACCCTGCCCGCCGAAATCCCAGCCAAGCGAGGGGCCTTGCCAGTAGGTCTTATGGTCGCCTGCGTTCTTGGTGTAGAGCGTACCTTCGCCATAAGTCAGGCCGCCGATGAAAGCGCCGGAACCTTCTTCACCAAGAATATAGCCGTTGGGCAGACCAAAACTCTGGAACGCCTTCTCGACCGCGCTTGCGATACCGCCCGAAGTCGACCCGAAGAACCTGTGACCAGATTCGACGATTTCCTCGGCGGAGTATGTGTTCTGTGCTCTCGCCTGATTTGGCAGAGCGATGAAAGAAACGAACAGCGCCGCAAAAAACGCAACGAAACACGCCGCATTGCGGAACCTGATTTGCGACAGGGATTGTATGGCCATGTAAAATTCCTTCTGGCTCTCCGCTCCTCTGTCTGACGGCCCTGTTAAAAGCCAGACCACGTCTCTTCCGGACATTTTGGTCGAATCGGGCCTATTTTAGACCTGAATTTATTGTCCAAACCTTTAAGCAGCGAAATTGGCTTTACGAAGGCATGCAATTTCCGGCTTTTCTCACACTGATGTGAGGGAATGCGGGGCTGGACGGATCGAAAAGACAGCTTTGTTGCGGCGGTCCAATGGCGCGTGTATCCAGTTAAATCGACATTCGGGGCGATTCGCCCACCTTCATGCAGCACGCAAACATCTGGCTTTGCGGACTGTCTCGTTAACCGATAACGGTCCTGTCATCCGACGCGAACAGATGGCAGGGATCGATCCGCGTTCCGGAGAAAACGCCATGCCAATGCACGTTACCCTTTCTGCGCTCGACCTCGGTGCGCTTTTGTGCAGCAGGATCTGTCATGACATCATTTCGCCGGTCGGCGCGATCAATAACGGTCTGGAGCTGCTGGAAGAAGGTGGAGCCGACGAAGACGCAATGGCGCTCATCAAGTCGAGTGCCCGCAACGCTTCCGCCCGCCTTCAGTTTGCCCGCATCGCTTTCGGTGCCGCAGGTTCGGCTGGTGTGCAGATCGATACAGGCGACGCGCAGAGCGTTGCCACTGAATATTTCAAGAACGAGAAGCCGGAATTCACCTGGGAAGGCACCCGCGTCCTTCTGCCCAAGAACAAGGTGAAGCTGCTTTTGAACATGCTTCTTATCGCCAATGCAGCCATACCGCGTGGCGGCTCGCTGGCCGTACGTCTTGAAGGCGGCGATACCGAACCGCGTTTCGTCATCACCGTGAAGGGCCGCATGCTGCGCGTTCCACCGAAGTTTCTTGAGCTTCATTCGGGTGCTGCCCCGGAAGAGCCGATCGACGCCCATTCCGTCCAGCCCTACTATACACTTCTTCTGGCCGAAGAAGCTGGCATGAAGATTTCCATCCACGCCACTGCAGAAGACATCGTATTTTCTGCTGAATAAGCTTTCCAGAGCGCGGGGCCAACCCGCGCTCACACTGGCAAACCGTCACAAAACCCTCTATCAGTCAGGCAATGCATTTGTGGAGGGGACCGAATGTCGAATGAACCAATGACAGGTTGCTGCCTGCTGGTTGACGACTCCTCCGTCATTCGCAAAGTCGCCCGGCGCATCCTGTCCGAAACCATTGCAGAATTCGCTGAGGCCTCAACCGGTCGGGAAGCGCTTGAAGCCTGTTTTTCGCGCATGCCCGACGTCGTTCTGCTCGACTACGACCTTCCCGATATGACGGCGCTGGAGGTCGTGACCGAGCTGCGCGCCATGCCAAATGGCAATCAGCCCCGCATCATCGTGTGTCTTTATGAACTCGACGTGACCCGCATCATGCGGGCAAAGCGCGCAGGCGCCAATGGCTATATTCTGAAGCCATTTGACCGGGCCTACCTCACCGAACAGTTTGCAGGCATTTTGTCCGCGTGAAATCCGAAACGAATGGTCGCTTCAAAAAGCAAAAGCTCCGCTAAAGCGGAGCTTTTAAGTTTCGGATCATTTAAAGCATTTCTAGCAAAACTGCGAAGCGGTTTTGCACAGGATAATGCGTAAAAACAAATAGATAGGGCATTTCCAATGCTTCAATCTAAACTGGAAATGCTCTAACCGATCAGGCGCTTTCGCGCATTTCTGCATCCGGTTCACGCAGCACATAGCCGCGACCCCAAACCGTCTCGATGTAGCTCTGGCTACCCGAAACAGCATCAAGCTTCTTGCGCAGCTTGCAGATGAAGACGTCGATGATCTTCAGTTCCGGCTCGTCCATCCCACCATAAAGATGGTTGAGGAACATTTCCTTGGTGAGCGTCGTACCCTTGCGGAGCGAAAGAAGCTCCAGCATCTGGTATTCCTTGCCGGTCAGATGAACGCGCTGGCCGGAAACTTCGACCGTCTTTGCATCCAGATTGACGATCAGATCGCCCGTCGTGATGACCGACTGCGCATGTCCCTTCGAACGGCGCACAATCGCATGAATACGTGCGATCAGCTCGTCCTTGTGGAACGGCTTGGTCATGTAATCATCGGCGCCGAAGCCAAGACCACGAACCTTGTCCTCAATACCGGCCATGCCGGAGAGGATGAGGATCGGCGTCTTCACCTTGGACAGACGCAAGGTGCGAAGAACTTCGTAACCAGACATATCCGGCAGATTTAGATCCAGCAGGATGATGTCGTAATCATACAGCTTGCCGAGGTCGATGCCTTCTTCGCCCAGATCGGTCGTATAGACATTAAAACTCTCGGACTTGAGCATCAACTCAATGCTCTGTGCGATAGCACTGTCGTCTTCAATCAAAAGGACGCGCATCTCTTATCCCCTTTCCGCAGCCGACCAGATGTCCCTCACGGCGGCACACGGAACTGTCGTTGCCTTTGCATGAAGGTGCCAGCAAATGGTTAACAAAATATGATTCTGCTTGGCAAGCATATTTCTGCCCTATTTAGAAAATTCTCTTAGATGCCTGAATCATAAAGACATTCGCTTCCTGATGACTCTAAAGCATCACATTAAGAATCTTCGCTAAGCGATTCATCTGACTCTAGCTTTCGCCTGTTGCCGAAAAACCACATGAGGTTTACCGAGCCTTAAGTCCTAACGCGTATGATTAACTTCGCCGGTAAAGGAATGGTTACCAAACGAGCGAATTCTTAACTTTTTGTTTCGCTTGTTGAGCCAATTCGGAAAAACGGCTGCGATGATTTCCCCTCTAGGGGCTTGGATTCGCAAGGAGATTCGGGTGTCGGTCGGGTGCGTTTTGCTCGTTTACACCTGTTAATAAAGTCGGGGGGAACGCCCCAACACATGAAAGCTGGTTGGTGTTCAAGGAGTATTGCGTATGAAGCCACGTGAAAGCCTAGTCAGGCTGAAACTGTTCCAGGTGAAGGAAAAACGCCGTCAACTGGGCCAGCTCGACCTGATGATCGGCGAGTTCGAACGGATGGCCGGAGAACTCGACACCCAGATTCTATCGGAAGAAAAGAAAGCTGGCATCACTGACATCAATCATTTCGCTTATCCGACCTTCGCCAAGGCGGCGCGCCAGCGGCGTGACAACCTTTTCGTATCGATTCGCGACCTGATGTCCCAGAAGGAAGCGGCAGAAGCAGAATTGTCCGCCGCAGAAACGGAACTGTCGAAAGCCGAAGCACTCGAAGAACGTGACGGCGGCAAGCCCCCACGCGAAGTGATCGAACGGCCTGTCAATCAGCGCCGCGCCATGATCGGCTGATCGAAGCGGTCATAGGAAATTCAAGACGCTGCTTTTGTCGAAAAGCGGCGTCTTGCTGCTTGCTGCAAGCGCCTCTTTTTCTTCAGTATATTGATATTTAGAGATCAATGTTTCTTGAACAAAATCGGATTTGCATCGCTCCTTCACCGGATGTAGTCAGGAAGAGCGATGCAGAAAATCTCCCCCTCCGGGCCGACCCCGACGCCAAGCAAGTTCAGTTTCAAGCATAGAGCCAGACCGATCCAATGGGCCTCGCTGGCCGCTTTTTCGGCTATTCTGATATTTGCAGGCGAAAAGCTGCAACTGCCCGCCGCCATGCTTCTGGGCGCGATGCTCGGTGCAATATTGATGGCCGCAGGCGAAAGCACCTTGCGGGTTCACCGTTGGCTGTCACTGGCAGCACAAGGCGTTGTCGGGTCCCTCATCGCCCGTTCGATCACGGCTGAGTTTTTCACCAGCATGGGGCAACACCTGCCCGTCATTCTGTTGTCCGTTGGCTATGTGCTGTTCACCAGCACCCTGATCGGCTATCTGCTCGCACGGTTTCGTATCCTGCCGGGAACAACCGCGGTATGGGGCTCTTCTCCAGGCGCCGCCACCGCAATGACACTGATGGCTGAATCGCACGGAGCGGATGCCCGTCTCGTCGCCTTCATGCAATATCTGCGCGTGGTGCTGGTCGCCACGGCCGCTTCGCTCGTCCTGCGCCTCAGCACAGGCGTGGAAACTGTCGCTCCCGTCGAGATCGTCTGGTTTCCACCTATCGATTGGTCCACCCTCGGTCCGACATTGCTTCTGATCGTCGGCGGCTCGTTCCTTGGAGAGATCCTCCGCATTCCAACCGGTGCCATGCTTGTCCCGCTGATATTGGGCGCATTGCTTCAGGATACTGGTCTCATAATCATCGATCTGCCGCCGTGGCTGCTCGCGGTCAGCTATCTGCTCATCGGCTGGCGCATCGGCCTTGGCTTCTCACGCGCCATCATCGCGCATGCAGCGCGCGCATTTCCCGCTGTTCTGACATCAACCCTGATCCTGATTGCCATCTGTGGACTGTTCGGCATGGCGCTGGGTCACGCTCTGGGTCTCGACCCGCTGACAGCCTACCTCGCCACCAGTCCGGGTGGCGCCGATACGGTGGCGATTATCGCGGCATCGAGCAATGTCGACCTGCCCTTTATCATTGCGATGCAGACAAGCCGGTTCTTCATCGTACTTCTGGCGGGCCCCGCCATCGCCCGCTTTGTCGCTGCGCGCATTGATAAGCACATTATGAAAAAGAACCTTTAACGGCCCGATTGCCGGAACTGGCGAGGCCGTGTTAGGCTTTCGGCATGACACAGGTTTGCACCCATCTCATGTTTCAGGGCAGTGCAGGCGCAGCCTTGGAAACATATCGTTCGATCTTTCCGGACTTCCTGATCGAGTCGATCAAAATCTATGACGAAGCGAGTGGCAGTCCGGGCAAGGTGCAGATTGCACGCGTGACCTTCGCCGAACATCGGCTGATCGTGATCGACAGCCCCATTCCGCACCAGTTCGATTTCAACCCATCCATATCGCTGTTCGTCGATTTCCACGATGAGGAAAGCCTGATGAGCGTTTTTGAGAAGCTTTCGGAAGGCGGCGAGACGCTGATGCCGCTCGACAATTACGGTTTCAGCAAACTTTTCGCCTGGATCAAGGACAAGTACGGGGTTTCCTGGCAACTGAACTTGCAGGCCTGATTAGAGCATAATCCGACCGGAGTGAAACGAGGATCGATAAGATTATGCTTGAAATAGAAGAAGTTTGAGCGCCGATCTGAACCAGTCAGATCGAAACGCGCTCTAAACAAAAAACCCGGCTTTCGCCGGGTTTTTCGCCTACCATATTTGTAGTTTTTCAGGCTTATTTGCCGTGGAAGCCACGGATCGCACCGATGATCTTGTCCTGATCTTCTTCCGTAAGATATGGATGCATCGGCAGGCTCAGAATGCGTGCAGGCAGCGCTTCCGAAACAGGCAGTCCGCCCGGTGCAATCGGATAATGCTTGTATGCGGTCTGCAGGTGCAGCGGCTTCACATAGTAAATGACCGATGGAATGCCGGCTGCCTGAAGATGCGCCTTCAGACCGTCGCGGTTTTCGCTTTCAATCGAATACTGTGCCCAGGCCGAACGATTGCCAGCAGGCAGGCCCGGAACCTTGACCACATCCTTGAGCAACTCATTGTAGCGCTTGGCAACACGATCGCGCGCTTCCATTTCGTCTTCAAGGATTGCCAGCTTTTCCAGAAGAACAGCAGCCTGGATTGTGTCGAGACGCGAGTTGAGACCAATGCGAACATTGTCATACTGCGTTTCGCCCTTGCCGTGGAACAGCACGGAGCGCAGCGTGTCGGCGAGTTCAGCGTCGTTGGTGAACATTGCGCCGCCGTCGCCATAACAGCCCAGCGGCTTGGCAGGATAGAAGCTTGTTGCGCCGACATGACCGAAAGCGCCACACATGACATTGTCGCGCTTGCCGCCGATCGACTGCGCAGCATCTTCAATGACGAACAGACCTTCGCGGTCAGCAATCGCGCTGATGCGGTTATAGTCGGCCGCCAGACCGAACAGATCGACCGGGATGATTGCCTTCGGCTGCAGACGGCCTTCCTTACGGATAGCGGCGATAGCAGCTTCAAGCTGTTCGACATTCAGATTATAGCTGTTCGGATCGACATCGATGAACACCGGCTCTGCGCCAACAAGCGCAACAACTTCAGCGGTTGCAGCGAATGTAAACGAAGGAACGAACACCGCATCCCCCGGACCGATGCCGCGTGCCATCAGGGGCATCTGCAAGGCGTCAGTGCCGTTAGCGCAGGCGATGACATGTTCCACGCCCAGATATTCACCGAGCTTCTTTTCGAATTCGGCCACTTCCGGTCCAAGAATATAACGGCCTTCCGCAACAACCTTGGAAATGGCGGCATTGAGACGGTCTTCGATACGCGCGCGCTGCGCTCCAAGATCAATAAACTGCATGTTGGCTCCAATATATCTGGCCCGCACAAATCGATATGCGAATCCTCGGCACCCTATTTATTCGCTTGCGCCCTGCCCCGCTATGGCCAGAGCGTTCAAAGTTTTGCGATTCCTGTAACACCGCTTGACGCAGTTCACATGGAACGCGCGGCCCCCTTTTTAGCGCGGGTGCCGGACAGTCCCTTCCGTGAGAATACGCAACACGCTGATTGCTTCCTTGCCATCGGTACGCGGCTTCTCGCGCGTCTCGATGCAATGCAGGAAATGCTGCAATTCACGTGTCAGAGGCATGCCTTCCTCAACCGGGATATAGACCGGCTCGACGGATTTGAAAGACCATTGGTCGTTTTCACGCCAGACTTCGTGGCTGTAGAGCGCAAGCTTGCGATCCCATGGCTCGACGTCATCGAATACAGCCATACCTTTTGTACCGGTAACAGTCAGGCGGCGCTCACGATAGGCGTTCAGGCGCGACGCAAACAAATGACCGCGGATGCCGTTCGGAAAATCGAGATGTAGATGGGCGACGTCGGTGAGATGATCGAGCGTCGCGACGCCCTCTCCACGAACCGCGCTCGGCTCTTCTCCGGTGATCGCCAGGATCATCGAGAGGTCATGCGGCGCAAGATCCCACAGGGCGTCGAACTCGTTGTGGAACTTGCCGAAGCCAACGCGATGCGAATGCACATAGCGGATGTCGCCCAGCTCGCCACTTTTCACCATGTCGAGAAGTTTTTCGAAGGCCGGATGGAAGCGCAGCACATGACCAACCATGAACACGCGCCCATTTTCGCGGGCGGCTTCCACTTCAGCTTCCGCAGCCGGAATATCGAGCGCGATCGGCTTTTCAACCAGCACGTCCTTGCCGTTCTTCACTGCCTGAATGGCGTATTGTGAATGAAACTGCGCTGGCAGCGCCAGGACGATGCCGTCGATATCCGGACGGGCGAACAACTCATCGACGGGAATGCTGGGAACGTTGAACTCAGTCGCGAAGCGTTCCGCCTGTTCTACCCTTGAGTCCGAGACTGCCTGAAGGGCACCGAGGCTCTTCAGGGTACGAATGTGATTGCCGCCCCAATAGCCGCAACCCAAAACCGCAATACGAGGTGCCATAGAACTATGCCTTTGCTGATGCCAAGTTCCTTATCGGTGCAAATGATAGAAAACAAGACGAAAGCTATGCGAAGAATGCTTGACAGCTTTTCATTCCGCACATATACCGCCGCCATTCCTTGCAGGAACAACGATTTGTCCCACCGGAAACGGCGATCATGAAGTTGTCTCTGTAAAGCGACGCGTGGCGGAGTAGCTCAGTAGGTTAGAGCAGAGGAATCATAATCCTTGTGTCGGGGGTTCGAATCCCTCCTCCGCTACCATTGCGCTCCCTTTTCAATAATTACTGCAGTTTTTGTAGCTTGACCGGCTATCGGTTAGCTTTAATCTTCGGGTTCATCGATTGGACCCGGCCACCTTCATGCAAATCATCGCCCTCGATCATGTTCAGCTGGCAATGCCAGAAGGCCAGGAACAAAAAGCGCGCGATTTTTATTGTTCAATCCTTGGTTTTAACGAAGTTCCAAAACCCGAGAATCTGGCAGCTCGCGGCGGCTGCTGGTTTGAAATGGGAACGATCAGGCTTCATCTGGGCGTTGAGCGCCCTTTCGCACCTGCGCACAAGGCACATCCTGCATTTCTGGTCGACGATCTGCAGGACATGATCGCATATCTTGCAAGAGCCGGTGTCGAAGCCGTCGTGGATGAGCCGTTGCAAGGTTATGAGCGTTGCTACATCCGCGATCCATTCGGCAACCGCATCGAATTGATGCAGAAAACCGCCTGATGGCAACGACCATCAGGCGATAAGGCTCAATTCGCTACAGCAGCTATGATACGGCAAAGCCCTTCGCGCACTACCGACTTGCTGGTTGTCTGCCCCGCCTGAATACTGAAAATCGCATCGACACGTGTGCCCTTACCTTGCGCCCGTGCAGTTACGCGCAAGGTCTGGATACGGCCCGATCCGGTCGTTTCCTGAAAAGCATCAATGGAAGCGAGCTGCTTGTTGATCTTGATGCCCGAGAAACCTTCGGCGGCGACAGCTTGTGCCAGACGCTGCAAGGCGGTCGACGATTTCACGCCGGCAAAGCTTTGTGTCGAGCGATAGCTCATGGCTGTCACGAGCGGAACGCCCTCGGACTTGAAATTCTGTTCGCACGAAGCAGCAAAGCCCGCCCCGGCTGTCGTCAGGGTCAGCAGACCCGCAATCAGGAACACCCGCATTCATCTCTCCCTCAACTCTATACAAGAGGACTAATAAGCTGTCATAGCCGCGCCGCCAACGGCAAGTTGATGCCCATGCGGCAACACTTCACTGGATTGTGGTCGGTGCAGCCATTATATCCGCTCAAGAGCCCGCCCTCCGGCACCAAGACACTCGACAAGCGATCATGACCGTTCTCATCAATCAGCCTCACCCGTCCATCGATCCGGTTTCAATTGAAAAGCTGGTGGCCATTTTCTACGGACGGGCGCGCGAAGATGCAGTCATCGGGCCTATTTTCGCCGACGCGGTTCACGATTGGGACCATCACATCGCACAGATCGCCGCGTTCTGGTCGTCGGTTATTCTCAAGACCGGCAGCTATGAAGGGCGCCCTATGGCGCCGCATCTGAAGCTGGGACTGAAGAACGAACATTTTGACCGCTGGCTCGAGCTTTTCGAGAAAACCGCGCGCGAAATATTCCCGCCCGAAGCCGCAATCATTTTTATCGACCGGGCACGACGCATTGCCGACAGTTTTGAAATGGCAATCGCCACCAATACGGGACAGATTTCCGCACCACGCCATTCTCGCCGCCCTCTTTAACCAAAAGAGGGCGCAACCCTTGCGGGCAATGCAACATATCTTGTCATCGAATATTTAACTATATAAGCACGTCCCCAGAATAAGCGGACTGCAACTCAGTCACGTCAACAGAAAATAAAGGCTTGCGGGAGCAGATAAAGCCAAATGCGCGGTGGTGTGTTTGCGATGTAGCTAATATTCGCAATATATCACTTGCATAAAGGGGCAGAATTTCGAACAGTTGCCGCAGCTTTTTGAAAGCTCAAGAGATCGTGTTGTCGCGTCAACCCAGACGCGAACATTCGACTTGAGCGGATATGCAGGGAGATAAAATATGAATGAATCCATTCGCGAACTTTTGGCCAAGGTCGGCAGCCTGCCGGGAGCAGTGACCGACATCGCCGACGATGCCGATCTTTACAGCGCGGGCCTGTCCTCCTTTGCATCGGTCCAGCTCATGCTTGGTCTGGAAGACAAGTTCGATATCGAATTTCCCGACCAGTATCTCAATCGCAAGTCTTTCGCGAGCATCAAGGCCATCGAACAGACGATCACCCAGATTCTCAAGGACAAAGAGGCCGCATAATGAATGCCGGGGCGGGAAACAGTCTTTCAGAGCGCGTGGGCCGCGTTGCGGACATAGCGGGTAAATTTTCCGATAGCGTCGATAAGGAAGGCCGCTTCCCGCGCGAAGCAATCGATGCAATGAAGGCCGAAGGTCTGCTCGGCATTCAGGTGCCGACCGAGTTCGGCGGCGAGAGCGCAGAAATCGACCAGATTGCGGAACTATGTTGCGTTCTCGGCCAGTCCTGTGCGTCGAGCGCAATGATTTTCGCCATGCATCACATCAAGCTCTCCAGCGTGGTGGAACACGGCCAGACTGTCGAATGGCACCGGCACTTCATGCGCAAAATCGCGAAAGACCAGTTGTTGCTTGCATCGGCTACGACCGAAGGCGGCATCGGCGGCGATCTGCGCAACTCGATCTGTGCCATCGAGGTCGAAGGCGACATCTGCCGTCTGGAAAAGAACGCCACCGTCATTTCCTACGGCACCTATGCGGATGCCATTCTAATCACGTCGCGATCACACAAGGATGCTGCGTCGTCGGATCAGGTGATGACCGTGTTCCTGAAAGACCAGTACACGCTCGAAAAGACCCACGATTGGGATACACTCGGCATGCGTGGCACTTGCTCGGAAGGATTTGTATTCCGCGGCGAGGCTGACAAGGCGCAGATCCTGCCACATCCCTTTGCCGAAATCGCGGCGCAATCCATGCTGGCGCAGTCGCATACGCTGTGGAGCTCGCTCTGGTACGGCATCGCTGTCGATGCAGTCAACCGGGCGCAGGCATTCGTGCGCGCCGCCGCAAAGCGCAATCCGGGCGCACCGCAGCCGGGTGCCTTGCGCGTTGCCGAAGCATCCAACATGCTTCAGATGCTCAAGTCCGAAATCGTCGCCTGCCTCAAGACCTATCGCGAAGCGAAGCACGATCCTGACAAGCTGGCATCGATGGGCTTTGCGATTGCAATGAACAATCTCAAGATTGCAGCGTCACAGACGATCCTTCAGATCATCAATCACGCCATGCTGGTCTGCGGCATTATGGGCTACAAGAACGGTACGCCTTTCAGTCTCGGACGTCATCTGCGTGACGCGCATTCCGCGCAGCTGATGATTTCCAACGAGCGCATCCTCGGCAATACGGCCACCATGCTGCTCATTCACAAACAAAACACCAGCCTTTTGGGATAATCGTCATGGATGCTCAGAGATCATTTCTAGACCGGCTTTTCGATTCCGGTCTCCTGATCGACACCGGCGTGGAAGGTCTATATGGACGCTCCGGCCAGTTCGAAGATGTCATCCAGGCATTTGAACGCCTGATCGACCGTACCGGAGGCAATGACGGCGCCGAAGCGATCCGCTTCCCGCCCGGCATGAACCGCGCTTTCTTCGAAAAAAGCGGCTACATGAAAAGCTTCCCGCAACTGGCCGGTACGGTGCACAGCTTCTGCGGCTGCGAGCTTGACCATGTCAACCTCATCAAATGCATGGATGAAGGCACCGACTGGACGCTGGAACAGAAGGCGACGGACATCGTTCTGACGCCTGCAGCCTGTTACCCGCTCTATCCCACGATTGCCAGGCGCGGACCGCTGCCGCAGGGTGGCGGTCTTTACGACCTGCAATCCTACTGCTTCCGTCATGAACCTTCGGTCGACCCTGCCCGCCAGCAGCTTTTCCGCATGCGTGAATATGTGTGCATGGGCACCGAGGCCAATGTGATGGCATTCCGCCAGCTCTGGATCGACCGTGGCACAGACATGATGAAGAAGGTCGGGCTGCCAGTTGAAATCGACGTCGCCAACGACCCGTTCTTCGGACGTGCAGGCAAGTTGCTGGTCAACAACCAGCGCGACCAGAACCTGAAGTTCGAACTGCTGATCCCGATCACCAGCGTCGAGAAGCCGACCGCCTGCATGAGCTTCAACTATCATCAGGACCAGTTCGGCGTGAAATGGGGCCTGTCGCTTGACGACGGTGCCGTGGCACACACCGCCTGCGTCGGGTTCGGACTGGAACGCATTGCACTGGCGCTCTTCCGTCACCACGGTCTGGATGTTGAGATCTGGCCGGAAAATGTACGCAAGGAATTGTGGGGCTGATCGCGACTATGCAGGCTGTTTTTCCGAACATCGCGCCCGACCGTTACACGCCGCACGCTTTGCATGCCCAGACGCGTATCTGGCCGGAAACCAACTGCTATGTCGATCTCTGGATCGAAGTGCTGGCAGCATTGGGTGTCGCTCCGGAAGCCATGCTCGGCTTCACGCTCACACAGGATTTCGAGGGCGACCAGTTCACCTTCTTCAAGGTGCCGCTGGAAGACCTCGAAGCCCTGTACGGGGTGCGGGCGACGGAGCTTGCAATTTTCGATCGTGTGGAAAGCCATGTGGCCGAGCAGATTGCACGCGGCCGCCTGTGCATGATCGAAATGGACAGCTACTTCATGCCGGATACGCATGGCGTCAGCTACCGGACTGAACATGGCAAGACGACCATCGCCATCAATCGTATGGACGTTGAAAACCGCTCGCTGGATTATTTCCACAATGGCGGTTTTTATCATCTGGAAGGCGACGATTTCGACGGTGTTCTTCAGCGTCATCTGACGGAAGTCGACCTGCCCTTCCTGCCGTACACGGAATTCGCCAAGTTTCCAAAGAATGTGCCGGATGAAGCGCATCAGCGACGCGTTGCAGAAATCCTTCTGGCACGCCATTTTGCTCGCAGGCCGAAAGAAAACCCGATCCGCGCGTTTGCCAGCGCTTTTCCTGGACAGGTAGAAGCAATCGCAGAGCGTCCGTTCGGCTTCTTCCATAAATATGCCTTCAACACACTGCGTCAGCTCGGCGCAAATTTCGAACTCGCGGCAAGTCACCTCGACTGGCTGGGGCAAGGCAAGCGTTTTGCAACGGCCTCAACGGATGCCTTGCAGATTGCGGAAACAGCAAAGGCTGTTCAGTTCCAGCTCGCCCGTGCTGTGATGCGCAAGAAATTCGACGCATTGGCCGGAACGCTGCAACCCGCAGCAGATGCCTGGGATCGGATGATGGCAGCGCTTGCAACGGAACTCGGTCGCGATGCGGCTTGAACTGAACCCGACCAGCCGCCCACTCTCGACCGGGTGGCGGCTTGTCATCACTGGCCCGGATGCGGCACAATCGCCGCACGACGCCAGGTCCGGTGAAACGATCGATGATGCCCCCGTGCCCGGCACGGTGGCGGAAGCCCTGGAAAGAGCCGGGCGTTTCGACCGAAAAAATCCCATACCGCTCGACAATCAGGATGCTTGGTATTTTCTCGATCTTGAGGAAACAGCCGGCCCTGCCACGCTCCATTTCGGTGGGCTTGCCACCATTTGCGACGTCTTTTTCAACGGCGAATTGCTGCTGCAAACCGACAGCATGTTTCTTGGCCATGACGTGCCCGTCATGCTGTCGGGCAAGGACGAACTTGCCCTGTGTTTTCGTGCACTCGCACCCCATCTCGGCCAGAAAGGTCCGCGTGCCCGCTGGCGCACGCAACTGATGAACACACAGGGCCTGCGCCTCATCCGCACAACGGCTCTAGGCTATATGCCCGGCTGGTGCCCGGAAGTGCACGCCGCAGGTCCGTGGCGGCCGATTTCAATCAGCCGCACCGATCCCGAAGCCATATCCGACATCTCCATTCAGGCAAGATTGGCCGAAACCGGCAATGGAGAACTTCAAGTCAGTTTTACCTATAGCGGCAAGGCCGCAACGCCCACCCTCCATTGCGCGGGGCAACAGGTCGTCTGCGAACGTCAGACCGGCGATCAATGGGCGGCACGGCTGACGCTTCCCAATGTCGAACCATGGTGGCCACACACGCACGGCAATCCGGCGCTTCACAATGTCGAACTTTCGCTCCACGGTGAAAAGCAGTTGCTCGGGCGCACCGGTTTTCGCCGCATCGAGGTCGACCGCGGGACGGACGGCAAGGGATTTGCACTCAGGATCAATGGCGAAAAGATCTTCTGTCGTGGCGCGGCATGGAGCTCCGCCGATATCGTCCGCCTTCCCGGCGCGCGCGGCGATTACGAACCGTGGCTGAAGCTCGCACAGGAAGCGGGCATGAACATGCTGCGGCTGAGCGGCATCACCGCCTACGAAACACCGGACTTCTACGCGCTTTGCGACGAGCTGGGCATCATGGTGTGGCAGGACTTCATGTTCGCCAATTTCGATTACCCGGTGAAAGACGAAGCGTTTATCGCGAAAGTACAAGCGGAAGCTCCCCAGCTTCTCACTGCCATCAGACATGCCCCATCGCTGACGGTCCTTTGCGGCGGTAGCGAAATTTACCAGCAGGGCGCGATGATGGGCCTGCCGGAAGCAACCTGGAAAGGTCCGCTGACCGAGGAAATTCTACCCGGTATTGCTGGTGAGCTTTGCCCGAATATTCCCTATGTGCCGAATTCGCCCTGCGACGGTGCCCTGCCCTTCATCAGCAATGAAGGTGTCAGTCACTATTACGGCGTCAGTGCCTATTGCCGTCCGCTGGAAGATGCACGACGGGCGGAAGTACGTTTTGCGACCGAATGTCTGGCCTTCTCCAACGTGCCGGAAGCACGCACGCTGAAAACCCGTCTCGATGTACCTCCGGTTCACGATCCGCGCTGGAAGGCACGTGTGCCCCGCGATCGCGGCGTGTCCTGGGATTTCGAGGACGTGCGGGACGCCTATCTGGAGATGTTATACGGTTACGATCCAGCGCGATTGCGGCGTGAGGACGTGGAACAATATCTCCACCTTTCCCGTGCCGTCACAACAGAGGTGATGGAAACGACCTTTGCCGAGTGGAGACGCCCCGAAAGCACCTGTTTTGGTGCACTTCTCTGGATGTTTCAGGATCTTCTGCCGGGTGCCGGCTGGGGCATGATCGATGCGACCGGCGAGCCCAAAGCTTCGTGGTACGGACTCAAACGCGCCTTCCGTTCGCAGCAGCTCGCCTTGACCGATGAAGGCATCAACGGCCTCGCGATTCACATTCTGAACGAGCAGTTGGAATCCGCTGATCTTTCGCTTGAATTAGCATGTCTGCGCGCCGGGTCGCAGCCGGTAGTTTCCGGTCGCCGCGATCTTGCAATAGCCGGCCGTTCAGCGATAACCATTCCTGCCACCGACCTGTTCGGCGCATTCTTCGATGTCACTTACGCCTATCGTTTCGGTCCTGCGGCACATGACGTAACGGTGGCTCGACTGAAGCGTAATAATATTACGGCCGCCGAAGCGTTTCACTTCCCGCTCGGACGAACAAAGGCCTTTCACGACGCTGCTATCGAAGCTGTGCCGGTCGAAGAGAACGGGAACTGGTTCCTCGACCTGAAAACGCCAGTGCTGGCCCAATCCGTCAGCATCGATGCAGGTGACTGGCGCGCAGCGGAGAACTGGTTTCACCTTGCTCCAAACGAGACGAAACGCATCGCGCTCATCCAGCGCAAGGATGCGCCGGAGAAACCAACGGGTGAAATCCGCATCGCCGGTTCGTCGCGGATCGTCTGGTTCTAGAGCGCATCCCGAAAAGTGTGAAACGGTTTTCGGAACAAGATGCACGCTAAAACACACAGTTAGAGCGCCGATCCGATCCAATCAGATCGGCGCTCTAATCCCGCAAGGCCAGCGAACGGATCGCGTCGATATAGATTTCGCGTGAATGCTCGGGCGTCAAATTATGATCGGCATCGGGAATGATGGCGACTGACGCATTGTCGAAACCCTGCAGGTCGGTGCCGACCTGATCGAAATAGAAATCGAAATGTTCGCGCCCGATATCCTTTTCAGCGTAGATGAGCGCTAGCGGAACCTCACGCAGCTTCAGTTCGTCAAAAGCCGAATAGACGGCCCGTCCTTCCACTGTGCGGCTACGCAGGAGCTTGCGTGCCAGATTGCGAACGCGCCCGACAACCCCGCGCGTGAGGTTGCGCAGGATAGCGCGGATATCCAGTTCACCGCGAAACAGGCGCTGGAACGTTTCGGCACGCAGCGCGCGACTGCCATAATCCTCCAGCGTACGCTTGCCTTCGCGAACTGCATCTTCAACCGAGCGGCCCGGCGCCCAGTAGAATGTCTCTGGATTGACCAGAACCGCACCCGAAATACGTTCATCTTTTAAAGCACTGTGGAACCCCAGAAATGCGCCGCTGCATCGTCCGGCCACAACAGGGCGACCCCAGCCGATAGCGTCGAGATAATCAAGGGCTTCGGCAACATCTGTCTCCGGTCCTCGAGTATAAAGCACCTGCTCTGGCATCTCCGAATTGGGCGGGCTATCGCCAGCATTCGCAATGTCGAAGCGCAGGGAAGCCATCCCTTCCCGTGCAAGCTTGCGTGCCATGTCGACGGTGGTGCGGCCCCATCCAACGCGTCGGTCATAGGATGCCGACAGCAACAGGACAGTCCTGCCGCGCCGTTCGCCCAAGGGCGCGCAGAGAACGCCGGACAGGCGATTGCCAGAACCGAAAGAAACGGGCGTTTCGTTAAAACCGTCACCCGTCAAAGTGCCGCCAAGCGCGTTATCGTTCGGCTTGTTTTGCGCAGGCTCAGACCCTGCAAGGCCTGCCACCCAGCTGACAAGCCGATCCGCGACCTCCAGAGGCAGACGCGAAATGACCGGGTTCGAAATCAGTTTGTCGTAATCGGCAAAAGCTTCAACCGTTATATCCGTGCCGAGCTTTTCCAGATGCGTCGCCAGTTCAGCATCGTTCGGACGATCCGTCCGCGCCAGCAAAAGACATTGCGGCGCGGGCTTCACCTCCAGCGACAGAAGATTGATCTTCTTCACATCGGTGGCCACTTCCGGCTGCATTGTCAAAGATGCAATGGAAACGCTGTTCTTGATCCTCTGTTCATCCGTCAGTCCCAGATCGGCATCGACCATGCTCGACCAGACGGCCAGTTCACGCGTGTAGAACCGTCCCGAGATGACCGGCGCCAGTAGCGCCAGTGCCGCAATGCCCTCGATCCGTGCTGCAGTTTCGGCCGCAATGGCGGCTCCAAGGCTCTGACCGATGATAACGACGCGGCTTGCCCCTGACAGGTCGCGTGCTTTCCGGGCAGCCTCCACCAACGTATTTCGCCAGAGCTCCAGCCCGTTTGAAAAATCGATGTCGTCGCGTCCGTCGCCCGTGCCGGGCCAGTCAAAACGGAAAGAAGCGATGCCATGCGTCGAGAGTTCATCGGCAATGATGCGCCAGAACTTGCGTGTTGTGCAGAGTTCTTCGAGCCCCCAGGGACTTGCAAGTACGACGACTGTCTCGAGAGATTGGCCAACGGGAGCCTGAAAAAGGCCCAGCGTCTCGCAGAAGACGACAGGGCTGGCGGCAGACCGCACAGTACTTGCCGATTGCCTGAAGGATGTTTCGCTTTCCACCCTGTCGCCCATGCCCAATACACCCCATTACAGAAATTACATCCTGCAATAATGGAAATTGCGTATGGCACAAGGGTTTATCGCTTTGATTGCGAAAGCGTGTCCCCGCCGCGCATCAAGCGCGGCAGGGTTGCAACAGGTGGAGCGTGTGCTCCAAAAATGGAAGTCACTCCAAATCAGGCTGCGGGCTTGGTTTTTTCCGCCTGAAGCTGCTGTTTGTGGCGCAACAACATGCCATAAAGATCGCGTGGCTCATCCGGATCAGCCAGCAGATCGAGCTGCTCATAGAAGCCCGTATCTTTCAGCTTGTCACGAACATAGCGCAGTGCCGAAAAGTCTTCCGTAGCAAAGCCAACCGAATCGAACAGCGTAATCTGACGCGCATCCTTGCGGCCTTCAGTCTTGCCGGTAATCACTTCCCACAATTCATTGACAGGATAATCTTCCGGAAGCTGCTGAATTTCGCCTTCAATGCGGGTCTGCGGCGGGTATTCGACAAAGATGTCCGAACGGCGGAGGATATCGCCGTGCAGTTCGGTCTTGCCGGGGCAATCGCCGCCAACCGCGTTGATATGCACACCAGCACCAACCATGTTGTCGGTCAGGATCGTCGCATTGAGCTTGTCGGCAGTGACAGTGGTGATGATGTTCGCACCCTCGACCACTTCCTCGACATCCTTGCAAATCACGATATCAATGCCTGCGCCTTCGAGATTGCGCGCGCATTTTTCCGAAGCCGTGCGGTCAATATCGTAAAGACGCAGCTTGTCGATGCCGAGAATTGCCTTGAACGCCAAAGCCTGAAATTCGCTCTGCGCGCCATTGCCGATGATCGCCATCGTGCGTGCGTTCTTTGGTGCAAGATGCTTGGCCGCAACGGCCGAGGTTGCAGCCGTGCGCAGCGCCGTCAGAATGGTCATTTCGGTCAGAAGCATCGGATAGCCGCTGCCAACATCCGAAAGGACGCCAAAAGCCGTGACCGTCTGCAAGCCATCACGCGTATTCTTCGGATGACCGTTCACATATTTGAAGCCGTACATCGTACCGTCGCTTGTCGGCATCAGCTCGATCACGCCCTCATCGGAATGCGAAGCCACGCGCGGGGTCTTGTCGAAGCTTTCCCAGCGGCGGAAATCCTCTTCCACATAATCGGCGAGTTCTTTGAGGAAGGTCTCGACGCCGACGGAAAGCACCAGCTTCATCATGTGATCGACACTGACGAAAGGAACGATATTGAGGTTCGGTTGGGTCATTATTACTCCTTAGCATCCAGCGACAGACCATTGGATCTTGCACAGCGGTGAATGCGGTCTTCTGAATCAATAGTTGATGGTTGGACGGTCCATGACGCTGCGGCCCAAAAGGCTCGCCATCAGGTCAACCATCACAGTTGCGGTGCGACCGCGTTCATCAAGAAACGGGTTAAGCTCAACGAGATCGAGGCTCGTCACCAGATCGCTGTCATGCAGCATTTCCATGATGAGATGCGCTTCACGGAAGGTCGCGCCGCCCGGAACCGTGGTACCAACAGCTGGCGCAATCGACGGCTCAAGGAAGTCAACATCCAGGCTTACATGCAGAAGGCCGTTTTCGTCCTTCACGCGCTGGAGGAAGCGGCGCAACAGAGCTGCCACGCCATGCTCATCGATGAGACGCATGTCATAGACTGCAACATCGGTCTGCTTGATCGCAGCGCGTTCTGCCGGATCGACACTGCGAATACCCATCATGCAAACATTGGCGGGATCAATCGGTGCTGCCACTGCCGGGAAATAGCCGTCGAAGCCCTTCTGGCCCGTGTAATAGGCCACAGGTGTGCCATGCAGATTGCCGCTGCCGGTGGTTTCCAGCGTGTGGAAATCCGTATGGGCGTCAAGCCACAGCACAAACTGCTTGCGGCCCATTTCAGCGGCGCGTCGCGCGATGCCGGGAACAGTGCCTGCGGCAAGCAGATGATCGCCACCGAGGAAGATCGGAAAACCTTCCTCACTCTCACGATAAGCAGCTTCACTGATGGCTTCGATCCAGGCGACAGCCTGCGGCAAAGCCTTGATCACAGGATTGGGATGTGTCAGCTGGCGCAGTTCAGCCGGGGCCAGATTGCCGAGATCGGTAAACTCGTGGCCAAGCTCGCGAATCGCATCCGCAATGCCAGCGGCGCGATAACCGTCTGGGCCCATATTGCAGCCCAGACGACCCGTGCCTTCCTGAACAGGCAATCCCAAAATCTTGCAATGCATAAAGTGCTACTCCAGAGAAATTATTATCCTAGATTGACCATTTACGCTTGGCGATGTGAAGCAACCGGATTGGCAATTTTAACGGTTTGGTTTATCAGAATGTCGGATTGGCTTTTCAAAATGGAGAAAACATGGACGATCTGGATGAAAAGCTGATCACGCTTTTACGTCACAATGGCCGGCGCAGCATTTCGGATGTGGCAATCGATCTTGGCGTTTCCCGCGCGACAGTTCGCTCGCGCATGGAACGTCTGGAACAGTCTGGCGACATCATCGGCTATACAGTGATCCTGCGGTCAGATGCGGTTGATCTGCCGGTGCGAGGCATCATGATGATCGAAATCGAAGGCCATGTTGCCGATCGTGTGGTCAAGGCGCTTGGCGGCTTTTCGGAAATTTCCGCCGTTCACACCACCAATGGTCGTTTCGATCTGGTGGTGGAACTGGGTGCTGCGACACTGACCGATTTCGATGCCGTTCTGCGCCGCATTCGACTGGTGCCAGGCATCAAGGCCAGCGAAACCAATCTGCTGTTGGCAACACCGCGTTCAACACGGGCACGTCTGTAATAAAAAAGCCGGGATCAAATCCCGGCTTTTGTCCCATGATCAGGCAAGGATCGGATAATCCGTGTAACCCTTGGCGCCGCCGCCATACATATGCTGCTGGTCCAGCTCATTGAGCGGCGAATTATCCTTCAAACGACGAACGAGATCCGGATTTGAGATAAATGGCTTGCCGAAGGCAACCACATCGGCGCGACCGCTTTCGATTTCCTGTTCTGCCAGTTCGCGACCGTAGCCATTATTGACCATCCAGGCAGCTTCGCCGCCAGCATCGCGATAAACCTGCTTGAGACGAGCATAATCGAATGGCTGCGGGCCCTGCTGGAAATCCCGTGCGCCGCCGGTCGCACCTTCAATGATGTGAACATATGCAAGACCGTAGGAGGCAAGCTTTTCGAGCACATAGTCGAACAGCGGCTGCGGATCGGAATCCGATGCGTCATTGGCAGGCGTTACCGGCGAAAGACGAATGCCAACCTTGCCCGGCGTAACCGACTTGGTGATTGCATCCACCACTTCAAACAGGAAGCGCGCGCGGTTTTCGATAGAGCCGCCATATTCATCGGTACGGTGGTTGCTGTCCGAACGCAGGAACTGATCGATCAGATAGCCGTTTGCAGCATGAATTTCGACGCCATCAAAGCCGGCCACTTCAACAGCATCCTTTGCAGCCTTGGCATAGGCCGCAACAATTTCCGGAAGCTCGCTCTTTTCAAGCGCACGCGGCTCGGAAGTTGGCGCAAATTCGCCGGTACCGTCCGGATGCACGAGATAGGTCTTTGATTTGGCCGTAATGGCCGACGGTGCAACCGGCTTGCCACCATTTGGCTGCAGGCTGTTGTGCGAAATACGGCCCACATGCCACATCTGCACGACAATCTTGCCGCCAGCGGTGTGAACGGCATCAGTCACGCGCTTCCAGCCGGCCAGCTGTTCATCGGAATAAAGGCCGGGAACGTCGGCATAGCCCTGTCCCTGATGGCTGATCGGCGTTGCCTCGGTGATGATGAGGCCTGCGCTGGCGCGCTGCTCGTAATAAGTGACGTTGAGGTCGTTCGGCACAGCGCGCGGCGAGCGATTGCGCGTCAGCGGTGCCATGACGATACGGTTGGCAAGCTTCAGATCACCGACGGTGACAGGATCGAACAAGGTGGCCATGGGCATTTCCTTCAAATTGGAAAAGTTGGTCAAAGATCGGATAGGGATGCGATGAAGGTGGCAATAGCCTCCTCATCGCGCTTGTAGAAAGTCCATTGGCCAACGCGGTGGGGCGTGATCAGCCCCGCTTTCGTCAGCACGGACAAATGGGCAGAAACGGTGGACTGGGAGAGGCCACACCGTTCGAACTGACCGGCGCACACGCCCATCTCCAGAGACATGTGCTGAGCGGAGAAATGCTTCCCCGGCTCTTTGAGCCAGCTTAAAATGTCGAGACGGACTGGATGGCCAAGTGCCTTGAGTATCTCGTCCAATGGCATAGCTGCTGCTACAGATTGAATGTCCGACATCATGGTCACCTCGCTGATCTTCATTCATATCGTCATTTCACGATATAAGTATCGCTTAAATCCGATTTAAAAAGGGGTGTGCTGTTCACATCGCCGTGAACAGATAAATTTACGCGTTTCCTGTGGACCACCATAACGGCCTTGATTGCGTCAAACGGGCATCCGACTATGTTCGCCGTAAAGATTTGAGATTGGAATGAATATGGCCAACGACATCAAGCGCATTGCTGGAATTATAGCGGTGGAAATCAATGCAAAGCCGGAACAGGCAATCGCCGCCATTGGCTTGCTGGACGAAGGCTCGACCGTGCCATTCGTCGCCCGTTACCGCAAGGAAGTCACCGGCGGCCTTGATGACACGCAGCTGCGCCAGCTTTCAGAGCGCCTCGCCTACTTGCGCGAACTCGAAGCACGCCGCAGTTCCATTCTTGAATCGATCCGCGGCCAGGAAAAGCTCACGCCGGAACTCGAACTGAAAATCGCTGGTGTTCAGACCAAGGCCGAGCTTGAAGACCTTTACCTTCCCTATAAGCCGAAACGCCGCACCAAAGCGGAGATCGCTCGCGAACGCGGTCTAGGACCACTTGCCGAAGCCATTCTGGCGGACCGCAGACTGGTCCCCACAGAGATTGCCGCGCAATATGTCACCGGTGAAGTTGCCGATGTGAAGTCAGCCCTTGATGGTGCGCGCGACATCATCGCCGAAGGCTTTGCAGAAAACGCCGAACTGATCGGTAATCTGCGTAATTATCTGAAAGACCGGGCCGTTCTGCGCTCGCGTGTTGTCGATGGCAAACAGGATGCAGGCGCGAAATTCTCCGATTATTTCGACCATTTCGAACGCTGGGCAAATGTTGCAGGCCACCGCGCTCTGGCCATGCTGCGCGGTCGCAACGAGGATTTTCTGTCGCTCGACATTGAAATCGATGCTGATGATACCTCGCCGGTAAAGCCGGTCGAACGCAAAATTGCAGCCGCCTATAATATCGGCGCAACCTTGCCCGGCGATCGCTGGCTGATGGAAGTTGCAGGCTGGGCATGGCGCGTCAAACTCTCGCTTTCCTTGTCGCTCGACCTCATGCGCGATCTGCGTGAACGCGCCGAGGAAGAAGCCATCAACGTCTTCGCCCGCAATCTGAAAGACCTGCTGCTAGCCGCCCCTGCCGGATCGCGCGCCACCATGGGTCTTGATCCGGGCATCCGCACCGGCGTGAAAGTCGCAATCGTCGATGGCACCGGCAAACTGCTCGACACGACAACGGTTTATCCGTTTCCGCCGAAGAATGATGTGCGCGGCACACAGGCCGAGCTTGCAAGCCTGATCCGCAAACACAAGATCGAGCTGATTGCGATTGGCAACGGCACAGGCAGTCGCGAAACCGAACGTCTTGTCGTGGATATGCTCAACGACCTACCAGCGCCAAAACCGCTCAAAGTCATCGTGTCGGAAGCAGGTGCATCAGTCTATTCGGCGTCAGAAGCCGCAGCGAACGAATTTCCGCAGCTCGACGTATCGCTGCGCGGTGCCGTTTCCATCGCCCGCCGCTTGCAGGACCCTCTGGCGGAGCTCGTGAAGATCGAACCAAAATCCATCGGCGTCGGCCAATATCAGCATGACGTTGATCAATCCCGTCTGGCGCGTTCGCTCGATGCAGTGGTCGAAGATGCAGTGAACGCTGTCGGCGTTGATCTCAACACGGCATCCGCCTCACTGCTGGCGCGTGTATCCGGTCTCGGAAAGTCTCTCGCCGAAGCAATTGTTGCGCATCGCGATGAGACCGGTGCCTTCAAGAACCGCAAGGAACTTCTGAAAGTTGCCCGCCTCGGCAACCGCGCTTTCGAACAATGTGCAGGCTTCCTGCGTATCGCCAACGGCACAGAACCGCTCGATGCGTCTTCCGTTCACCCGGAAGCCTATGGTGTCGCCAAGAAGATCGTTTCCGCCTGCGGTCGCGATGTGCGCAGCCTCATGGGCGATAGTGCAGCGCTCAAAGCGCTCGATCCGCGCGTCTTTGCCGATGAGCGTTTCGGTCTGCCAACCGTGCGCGACATCATTGCCGAGCTTGACAAGCCGGGCCGCGATCCGCGCCCGGGTTTCAAGACCGCGACCTTTGCAGACGGTATCGATGACATCAAGGACCTGAAACCCGGCATGATGCTGGAAGGCACCGTGACCAACGTTGCCGCCTTTGGTGCCTTCGTTGATATCGGCGTGCATCAGGACGGGCTTGTCCATGTTTCACAGCTCGCCGACCGCTTCGTCAAAGACCCGCATGAAGTGGTCAAGGCTGGCGATGTAGTGAAGGTGCGCGTGACGGAAGTGGATGTGCCACGCAAGCGCATCGGCTTGACGATGAGAAAGGATGGCGGCGAAGCCCCTGCCCCACGCAATAATGCACAACGTGATGCGAGGCCCGCAGCCAAACAGAACTTTGCCCCACGCAAGCAGGAACAGTCATCAACAGGCGGTTTCGGCGCTGCACTGCTGGAAGCAATGAAGAAGAAATAGGAAGAAGACGAACGGCCTTTGCGATCTTGCGTAGAGGCCGTTCAGCTTGCCGCCTGCTGCAAGGGGCGATTGACCTGTCCTGAAATCCTTCGGCCAACAGCAATCATCGGCTTCTCGACATACCGATAAGTCAGGGTCGAAACCGCGAACGATCCAACGACACACAGGACCATCGTGATGATATCGCTCATGGTGCCTGTCGGCGGCAAGAACAAGTAAATCGTCCAGCAGACCGGAACGTGAAAAAGATAGATCGAATAACTTATCTCACCTGTTGAGGATAAAAGCTCCGATTGCGGTCTCATCGTCCAGAGTGACAGAAGAAAGACGGAAAAAGCTGCCACATAAGCCGCGATGACCGGCAATTTCCCCACGATGAAGAACGTATCATTTCGAGCAAGAGAAAAGTCTCCGATCGAGACAATGATGCTCATCTGTACAATGATCAGCACCAGAGCCGCCCATAGGGCGCCCCTTTCCTTTTCAATGACGGCAAAGCGGAGCAGCAATCCGCAAAACAGGAATGATAGATGAAGCCCGATATAGATAACGGGCAGATTGACTCCGAGGAAGCGCAACAGAAACGGACCACCGGTCGAGAGCGCCAGCAACAGCCCGGCCGCGAAGATCAGCATGGGCTGTCGCAACATTCCCGCCATGAAGGCCACAGCGATCAATACATAGAAGGCCAGCTCGATAAACAGGGTCCAATAGACGCCAGAAAGCCACGGCTGCCCGAAAACATTCGCCGCCATCGTCGCATTGGCAAGCACAGCTTTCAGACCCGGAGTGTTTTCCGTGAACGCCAGATAACCGCACATGAAAAGCAACGACAGCCAGAAGGCCGGATAAAGACGAAAGAAACGACCAATTGCAAATCGCCTGATCGGCTGGTCACCCTTGATGCTGAAAGGCACCACGAAACCGCTGATCAGAAAGAACAGCACCACGCCAAAACGGCCGAAATCGAAACTTGAAACAATCGAGTTAAGAAAACCAATCAGAGGTGTACTCTGATTTGATGCATCTCGAATGAAATCACCAAAGATATGATGAAATAAAACCGATGTGGCTGCAATCGCGCGCAACCCGTCTATATTGGAAAACCGCACCGCCCCCATCGCCCCCTCCAGGTAAAGCACCAGATCGGGTGTATATCTGCAAGAAACCTACATCACAAGTTGAAAGATTTTATATCTTGTTGCCGATCGGAAAGCCGGTTGAGACTTTTCTCACCGGCATATCATCGGTGGGAATGATCCAGCCACCGCGAACGGCAACACGAACCTCATCGCCTTCTTCCAGCCGCACCGGATCGCGCACTTCAAAATGCAGGTGAATATCCGGCTTTGTCAGCGGTGATACCTCAATGCGCGAACCACCACCGCGATAGACCGAACGCTTCACGCGGACCAGAATGCCACCGGTTTCGGTCAATACGAGATCTTCTGCCCGAACGCAGAGCTGCGCATTGGCGCGCGGCATTTCAATGCCCGAACACCGCACCTGCGCACGGCTGCCCAGCACCAGCGCTTCGCAATGTCCCGCTTGCGCAAAAGACACCACTTCGGCAGGCAGAACCATGCCGTGCGCAATGAAGGAGGCCACCATTTCGCTGGCGGGTTCTTCATAAAGTTTGCGCGGCGTATCGAACTGCTGGAGCTTGCCGTGATCCAGCACCGCGATGCGGTCGGCCAGCGCCATGGCTTCCGCCTGATCATGGGTGATGTAGATGATCGTGGTACCGGTGCGCTTGTGGAAGGCGGCGAACTCGTCTTCCATCGAGGCGCGCAGATGCACGTCGAGATTGGCGAGCGGCTCATCGAACAGCACCAGCGACGGCGCTGCCACCAGACAGCGGGCGAGCGCAACGCGCTGGCGTTGTCCGCCGGAAAGATTGGCGGGGCGACGATCACCGAAACCGTCGAGATCAACCAGCGCAAGCGCTTCATGCACCCGGCGTTCCCGCTCGGCTTTGGCGACCTTGGCCACGCGCAGACTATAGCCGACATTTTCCGCCACGGTCATATGCGGCCAGAGCGCATAATTCTGGAAAACGATGCCGACCTGCCGCTTTTCCGGGGGAACGTTACCGCCTGCATGGGAGACGCAGCTGTCGCCAATATGGATTTCGCCGCCATCAACTTCCTCGAAGCCCGCAATCATGCGCAGCAGCGTGGTCTTGCCACAACCGGAAGGACCTAGAATGGCAACAAACTCGCCGTCTTTCACATCGAGAGACACGCCGGACAGGGCCTGAAACCCGTTGAACGTCTTGGATACCTGGTCGATTTTCAGTCGCGCCATGGCAGCACCCCGTTTGGAAGACGCCGCGCAAACAGATTTGTTGCAAGCATCAGCATGAATGTCACCGCAACGGCCAGAATGGATATGGCAGCCGCATAGGCGGAATCACCCGCCTGTTCGAAAGAAAACATCACCACGCCCAGCGTTTCCGATCCCGACGCCCAGAGAAGCGCCGAAACCGTCAGCTCACAGAATGCGGTCATGAAAATGAGCACGCCGCCTGCAAGCGTCGCCGGTGCGACAAGAGGAAATATAATAGTGCGCAGGCGATAGAAAAGCCCCGCGCCTGCAACTCGCGCGGCTTCTTCCAGCGCGCGATCGATCTGGTGAAGACCAGCAACCGTTGGCCGCAGCGCCAGAACGAAGAAGCGCGCCAGATAGGCAAAGAGGATGATCCAGAGCGTGTTGTAGAGGCTGACACCGACAACCGGCAGCGGCTTCAGGAACATCAGCAGGCAGGCAATGGCCAGCACGACGCCCGGAAGCGCATAGGGCATCTCGGCTGCAAAGTTGAGGATCGGCGTCCAGCGCCGTTTGCGCCAGGCCAGCATATAGGCAAGCGGCACGGCAATCAGCACAGCAAAACCCGCCGTCACCACCGACAGCAGAATACTGTTGCCAAAAGCGCGGGCTGAACCGCCGTGTTCAAGCATGACAAAGCGGAAATTTTCAAGCGTTGCCGTCGCAAATGTAAGCGGCACACCATAGGCCGGAACAAGGGCCGAAAGCGTCAGCCCGATCAACGGCAGCAGCAGCACGATGACGATCATCAGCCATGCCGCAGCTTCCGCCAGAAGACGCCAGCGTCCAAGCGCAAAAGGTGCCGCTGGCAGCGATGTGGAGACAATGCGGAAATCGCGCCTGCGCGACGCATAGTCCTGCGCTGCGATGCCCGCCATGGCAATCAGCCCGATCAGCACCGACAGAACGGCGACACTCGACAGAACCGATGGGCCGCCACCGGCAAGACGCTGATAGATCAGCGTCGGCAGGACGAGATAATTCGACGGAATGCCGAGAAAGGCGGGGATGCCGAAATTGCCGACACACGACACGAAAGCCAATGCCGCAGCACCGATGATCGACGGCGTCATCAGCGGCAGGATGATGGTGCGCAGAACGATCCATTTACTGGCACCGGCACTCAGGCCCGCTTCCACCAGCTCGCGCGGAAGCTTGCGCAGGCCAGCCCGCACGATCAGAAAGACCAGCGGCCCATATTGCACGCCGAGCAGAAAGATAATGCCCCAGACGGAATAGAGCGGATTACGGCTGCCAAGCGGCGGGGCCATCCCGATGATCTTGAGGAACTGGCTCGAAGGCCCGAATAGCTGCAGCCAGGCCAGTGCTGTTACCTGCGGGGCGATCAGCAGCGGGGTGACATAAAAAAGTACGAAGACATTGCGCCCACGCATATTGGTGAGACCCACCAGCAAGGCAGCGGCAATGCCAAAGGCAAGTGCCAGCACCGTGCCGCCAATGCCGATTTGCAGGGAGTGCCATGTCGCAACCCACGTAGACCGGCTGCCCAGCGTATCAACCAGAACGGATGTCGAAAACTGCCCCTGCGGCGCAACAAGTTCCACCAGCAACCTGCCCATCGGCAGAAGCGACAGAACCGCCACGATTAGTGTTACGCCAACAATCAGGGCCGCATCGCGGCCCTGAAGGTCTTTCATGATACGCATCGAAATGCCTTATCCGCCAAACAGCTCGGAGAACTGCTTCTTGTCGGCATCAGTCTGATCGAGAACCTTCTGGGTGTCGATAGACATGATGTTGATCTTGGTGCCCTCCGGTAGCCATGCAGGGCGACCGACGCCTTCCTTGGCAGGCAGATAGCCCTGCTCAAGTGCCAGCTTCTGGCCATCATCCGACAGGATGAAATCAACGAACTTCTTGGCACCATCGACATTCTTGGCGGTGGCCATGATCGCGACCGGCTCGGTCACGGCAGGCACGCCTTCCGACGGGAAGACGAACTCGATCGGCGAACCCTTGGCCTTGGCATTGAGCGCCATGAAGTCAACGAGAATGCCGTATGGCTTTTCGCCGCTCGCAACCGACTTCAATACGGCGCCATTGCCCTTGACGCTTGCCAGTTCGTTGGTCTTGAGGTTCTTGAAATAATCCCAGCTGAGATCCTTGTTGAGCGCGAAACCGCTCAGGAGATAGGCCGCAGCACCCGAATAAAGCGGGCTTGGCATGACGACCTGGCCCTTATAGTCGGCCTTGGCGAGATCAGCCCAGTGTTCAGGCTTCTGTGCAGCACCGGTGTTATAGGCGATGCCGGTGGTGATCAGCTTCGAGCCGAAATAGGTCTTGTCGGCGTCATAGGCGTCGGCGGCAAAACCATCGACCTTGGCTTCCGGATAGGCGAGCAGGCGCTTGTCCTTCTTCAGCCCTTCCATGGTCACCGCATCGGCGATCAGCAGCACATCTGGCTGCGGCGCACCGGCGGAAAATTCAGCGGCAAGCTTGGTGAGGAGTTCGCTGGTGCCGGAGCGGAAAATCTGCACTTCCGTGTCTGGATTGGCCTTACGGAAAGCCTCGACGGTCTTGGTCGCATCCGCTTCGGGCTGCGAGGTATAGAGCGTCAGCGTATCGGCCTGTGCCACAGCGATGGATAGAGCAAGAAGGGCCGGTACGGCAACGGCCCGCTTCAGCATCTTGTTCATGGGGTTTGCTCCTCGAATTTCGGTGTAATGCTCGCCAGCATGGCCAGCGATGCCGACACAGCCCTGCCGCGTGCGAAGTGATAGCGCGCAGATACTGTTATGGCGATAGGCACGATCATTTCCATTCATGGTGCACCTGTCAAACATCCTGCAACGTGAAGCCGGAAAAGCAAAAGCCTTCCAGCGGAATCATATCCATCGGAAGGCTTGTAAGGCATTGAATGTTTTGCCGAACAGCCATCCGCATCTCCCGGCATGGAGAAGATGCGGATGGCATTAGAGGAATTGCAATGCGGTTTTATGACAACCGCGACCCCATTCCCGGTAAAATGGCGAGCAAATCACATAACGATCTCGGCGACATGCGCAACCTGTGCACCGGCCTCGTAATAGACTTCGCGCAAGCCACGGAAATTCTGCTCTTTCGGATCGCTGACCGGCAACGGCAGATCGTCTTCCTTGATCTCACCGGAAACGAGCTGCGATAGCAGTCTTCCAAAGACCGTTCCCGGCGCGATACCGCGGCCGTTGTAGCCGGAGAACCCAACCACATTGCGGGCAAGGCGATGGAATTTCGGCAGACTGTCATCAGTCATGCCGATCTTGCCATACCATTCCGACTCGAATTCGACTTCGCCGATCTGCGGGAAGAGGCGCTTCAACGACTTCTTTGCCCATGCCTTGTGCACGGCAGCGCCCGTATTGCGCAGCGCACCGACGCTGCCGAACACCAGACGGCCCTGTTGATCAAAACGGAAAGACGAAAGGACTTCCTTCGTATCCCATACACCCTGGCGTTCGGGCAGAATGCTCTTCTTCAGATTATCGGAAAGTGGCTTCGTCGCCATGTTGAAATAAGGCAGGTGAACCAGTTCGGCGCGCACTTCCGCCCATGGTGCATTGGTATAGGCATTTGTCGCCACGACCACCCAGTTGGCCGTCACTGAACCCTTGGCGGTCTTGACCACCCATTTGCCGTTCTTTTCCTCGGCGCCAATCACCGGGCTTCCGGTAAACACAGTCGCACCGGCAGCAATGGCAGCATGGGCTAGCCCACGCACATAAGCCAGCGGCTGGATCGTACCGGCACGCAGGTCAAGCAGCGATCCGGAATAGGCCCTGGTGCCTACCTTGGCTTCGGTTTCTTTCGCATCGAGCAGCTTTACATTTGCGCCACGGCGCGCCCACTGCTCATGGCGGTCTTCCAGTTCCTTGAGACCCTTTTTGCCAACGGCGCAATGCAGCGTACCCTGCTTCTCGACTTCGCAGGCAATTTTGTGCTTCTCGATGATTTCAAAAACCAGCTTCGGGCCGTTGCCCAAAACATCGAGCAGACGCGCGCCGTATTTTTCGCCGAGTACGCCGGGCAGATCGTCCGGCATGACCCACATGCCCGCATTCACCAGACCGACGTTGCGGCCCGAACCGCCATAGCCGATTTCGATGCCTTCCAGAACGATGGCGCGCGTGCCTTTCTCGGCCAGATGCAGAGCCGTCGAAAGACCTGTAAAGCCACCACCCACGATTACCACATCCGCGGTCAGATCACCTTGCAGCGCAGTCGTCTTTGGAGCGGCAGGAGCGGTCTTTTCCCAAAGACCATGGGAGCGCGGATCGTTCAGCATAGAGAGCAACCATTTTATAGAGTGGAATACGGGCACCCTGCCCGACTGTTTCTATTTCACGCCGCGAAAGCCGGTTGGACAGCGTTATTTGCGCAACAATTCATTCCGGTTTGGAATGAACCAGCGGCGAATAATCTGTATTCCCTACCTGCCCGGCGATCCACTGACAGAACACTTGCGTCAACGGGTTTTCCAGTTTTCCTTCCGGCACGACGAGATAATATTCATTCTCGGTTCGCATCGGCTTCTCAAAAAGCATGAGAAGCTCACCGCTGAGCAACTCCTGCTCGATCAGATAAAGCGGCAGAAGCGCAAAACCCAGACCGGCCAATGCGGCGCCGATGACCATCGAGAACTGGTCAAATCGGTGCCCACGATAAGCCGACCGCCCCTCGACACCGCAGCTTTCGAACCATTGCGCCCACATTTTGGGCCGTGTCGCGAGATGCAGCAAGGGCTCGTTTTCAAGGTCTTCCGGGTTGGCCGGATGACGCGCCTTCAACAGGCTCGGGCTTGCAACAGGAACAATCACTTCACTGCACAAAAAGGTGCAAGTCGCGTGTGCCCATACCGGCTGGCCATAATGAATGGCGAGATCGAAGGGCTGTTCCTCGAAATCGAAGACACCGGAGCGCGATGCGACATTGATCGCGATGCCGGGGTGCTTTTCGATAAAATCGGAAATCCGAGGCATCAGCCAGCGCGTGCCGAATGTCGGCAAGGTCGCCACGCTGAACGACGATGTGGATTGCGCCGAAGCCATGGCGCGCAGCATCGTATCCTCAGTCTGGTTGAGAAGACGCCGCACTTCCGGCAAAAATTTGCGCCCTGCATCGGACAGAAGAATACGCTGACGAATGCGCTCGAACAGAAGCACGCCGAGCTGACTTTCAAGATCCTTGATCTGACGGCTGACCGCGCTCTGGGTGAGGTTCAGTTCATTGGCCGCCTGAGTGAAGCTCCCGTGGCGGGCAGCACACTCAAATGCCTGCAGCGTGGCGATGTCCGGGATCAGTCTTCTGCTCAGCTTCATTCCATTCTCGCATTAACATAGTTGCGTTCGTCGCGATCATAACGGCAAAACGGCTGATATGATACATTTTCATCATAATCCATGCATGTTCCTCCCAAGTACGGCATGCATCACCCGAAGATGCCCCACTCGACGGAAATTTTCGCCATGAAAGACCAGAAATTCGTTTCGCCGGACGCCATTCGCTCCGCCTTCTCGGCAGCGATGTCAGCCATGTACAAACAGGAAGTACCCGCTTACGGCACCCTGATGGAACTCGTCGCCGATGTGAATGCGAAGGTTCTGGCTGACGACAGCCATCTGCATGAGCGTCTGACAGAAACAGATTCGCTCGAACGCATTTCCGAAGAACGTCATGGCGCCATCCGTCTCGGCACGCCTGCCGAGCTTTCCATGATGCGCCGTGTCTTCGAAGTCATGGGCATGTTCCCGGTCGGTTATTACGATCTAAGCGCTGCTGGCGTTCCCGTTCACTCCACCGCTTTCCGTCCGATCGACGACGCCGCCCTGAAGCACAATCCGTTCCGCGTCTTCACCTCGTTGCTACGCCTTGATCTGATTGCCGACGAGAAATTGCGCGCAGAATCGGAAGAGGTTCTGGCCAAGCGCAACATCTTCACCGCTGGAGCCATCGCACTCGTCGAGAAGGCTGAAGCCGAAGGCGGCCTCAACGACGATGACGCAAAAGCCTTTGTCGTTGAAGTGCTGGAAACTTTCCGCTGGCACGATCATGCCAATGTCAGCGCAGAGCTTTATCATCGCCTCCACGATGCGCATCGCCTGATCGCCGACGTCGTTTCCTTCAAGGGTCCGCACATCAACCATCTGACACCGCGCACGCTCGATATCGACGCCGTGCAGGTTCAGATGCCAGATCGCGGCATCAACCCGAAGGCTGTTGTCGAAGGTCCGCCGACCCGCAAATGCCCGATCCTTCTGCGCCAGACCTCGTTCAAGGCACTGGAAGAAGAGGTTTCGTTCGTAAACGCAGACGGCACCTGGACCCCAGGCTCCCACACTGCCCGTTTCGGTGAAATCGAACAGCGTGGCGTTGCTCTCACACCAAAGGGCCGTGCGCTTTACGACAAGCTGCTCAACGACACTCGCGCAGTTGCCCGCCCTGCTCCGGGTGGTTCAAACTCGGCTGAATATGTGAAGGCTCTGAGCGACACCTTTGCCGCGTTCCCTGACACATGGGCAGGTGTGCGTGAAGAAGGCCTCGGCTATTTCGCCTATTCGGTCAAGGACGCCGCAAAGCTTGAAGCTTTCAAGCCGGGTACCGATATCGAGGTTCTGATTGAAGCTGGTGCAGTTCAGTTCGATCCAATTATCTATGAAGACTTCCTGCCGGTTAGCGCAGCCGGTATATTCCAGTCCAATCTGGGCGACGACGAAACACAGGATTTTGTCGAAAGCCCCAACCAGAAGCGTTTCGAGGATGATCTGGGCGCGAAAGTGCTCAATGAATTCGAGCATTATGCCCGTATCGAGCGCGAATCCATCGAAGCCGCTCAGATAGGCCTAAAGGGCCTCGAAGCGGCGGAATAAAGTCAAAGAAATACAGAGAGGATAACTATGAACACCGCTGTAAAAAATCTCGACGTGAAAAAAGAAGCCGCAGAGCTGCTTTCGAAGCTTGGCGTTGACGCAGCCCTTTACACGTCGGGCGACCTCGCTGGCTTCAGCCCGGTCTCCGGTGAACAGATCGCTGCAGTCAAGACCCACAGCAAGGAAGATGCAGTCAAGATCATCGACAAGGCTGACGAAGCTTTCCGTGCATGGCGCACTGTTCCAGCTCCAAAGCGTGGCGAACTGATCCGTCTTCTCGGTGAAGAACTGCGCGCCTCCAAAGAAGATCTTGGCCGTCTCGTTTCGCTCGAAGCTGGCAAGATCCCTTCGGAAGGCCTCGGCGAAGTGCAGGAAATGATCGACATCTGCGATTTCGCAGTCGGTCTGTCGCGTCAGCTCTACGGTCTCACCATCGCAACCGAACGCGCTGGCCATCGCATGATGGAAACCTGGCATCCGCTTGGCGTCGTCGGCGTTATCTCGGCCTTCAATTTCCCAGTTGCTGTCTGGTCGTGGAATGCTGCTCTTGCAATCGTTTGCGGCAACTCGGTTGTCTGGAAGCCTTCTGAAAAGACCTTGCTGACCGCTCTTGCCTGCGACGCCATCTTCAAGCGCGCGCTCAAGCGTTTCGGCGAAGCGCCAGAAGGTATTGCGCTGCTTCTGCTCGGCGACCGTACGGTTGGTGAAGTTCTCGTTGACAGCCCGAAAGTTCCAGTTGTTTCGGCAACCGGTTCGACCCGCATGGGCCGCGAAGTTGGTCCGCGTCTTGCAAAGCGTTTTGCGCGTGCAATCCTCGAACTCGGCGGCAACAATGCCGGTATCGTCTGCCCGTCGGCCGATCTCGACATGGCGCTGCGCGCAATCGCTTTCGGCGCAATGGGCACTGCTGGTCAGCGCTGCACCACGCTGCGTCGTCTCTTTGTGCATGAAAGCGTTTACGACGCACTCGTTCCACGTCTGCAGAAGGCATATGCCAGCGTTACTGTTGGTTCGCCGCTCGAAACCACAGCTCTTGTTGGTCCATTGATCGACAAGGTTGCTTTCGACAACATGCAGAAGGCACTGAAGGAAGCAGCTGCTCACGGCGGTAAGGTACAGGGCGGCGACCGCGTCGATGCTGGCCATGAAAACGCTTACTATGTGCGTCCGGCTATCGTCGAAATGCCAAAGCAGGAAGGCCCGGTTCTCGAAGAAACCTTCGCACCGATCCTTTACGTCATGAAATATTCCGACTTCGACGACGTGCTGGCGAGCCATAACGAAGTTGGCGCAGGCCTGTCCTCGTCGATCTTCACGCTCAACCTGCAGGAAGCAGAGCGCTTCCTTTCGGTTGAAGGTTCGGATTGCGGCATTGCAAACGTCAATATCGGTACTTCGGGTGCTGAAATCGGCGGCGCATTCGGCGGCGAAAAGGAAACCGGCGGCGGCCGTGAATCGGGTTCGGATGCGTGGAAGGGCTACATGCGCCGCGCAACCAATACCGTGAACTATTCGAAGGCTCTGCCGCTCGCTCAGGGCGTTTCCTTCGACATCGACTAATCGATCTGATTTCAGATCAAAAGAAAACCCCGCTTTTCAGCGGGGTTTTTTTATTATCTTAACATTTGCGATTAGCGAGATTATCGTTATGGCGAGCCGAAAATCGTGGCTTTTGAGAACCGGCGCGCAGCGTACTTGAGTACGTGAACCGGAAGCGCAAAAAGACGCGATTTGCAGGCCGTCAGAGCGGCAATATCAGCCCATACGTTCGGAGGCGAACGACCCGGGCGATGCCGGGAATACGACTGTGCGATTACCGTTGAGGAACGAACGGTGATGAATATGCGCGTGAACGGCGCGTGCCAGAACCTGCGCTTCAACATCACGGCCAATCGACACATAATCGGCTGCACTCTGCGCGTGGGTGATACGCGCGACATCCTGTTCGATGATCGGACCTTCATCGAGATCGGCGGTGACATAATGCGCCGTGGCACCGATCAGCTTTACACCGCGCTCATAGGCCTGCTTGTAAGGGTTTGCACCCTTGAAGGACGGCAGGAAGGAGTGGTGGATGTTGATGATCTTGCCAGACATCTTCTTGCAAAGCTGATCGGACAGAACCTGCATGTAGCGCGCCAGAACGACAAGCTCAGTGCCGGTGTCATTGACGATATCCATGAGGCGCTGTTCGGCTTCCGGCTTGTTGGCCTTGGTAACCGCCACATGATGGAAGGGAATGTCGTGGTTCACGACCACCTTCTGATAATCGAAGTGGTTCGACACGACACCAACAATATCGATTGGCAGGGCGCCGATTTTCCAGCGATAGAGCAGATCGTTCAGGCAATGACCGAAGCGCGAGACCATCAGCAACGTCTTGGTTCGTGACGCGTTGTCGTGGAAATCGAAATTCATTTCGAACGGCGCTGCGACAGGCTTGAAGCCTTCGTTGAGGGCTTCGAGAGCCACGCCCTCTTCCGAAATGAAGCTGACGCGCATGAAGAAGCGACCGGTGTCCAGATCGTCGAACTGGGCGCTGTCGATGATGTTGCAACCCTTGCCCGCAAGATAGCCCGAAATGGCGGCAACGATACCGCGAGTGGACTTGCAGGTGACGGTCAGGACAAAATTATGCATCGGACTTCCTCAAATTTTCCAAGGCGCAAGCCTAAGCGCGCGCCTTGAAACTAGTTCACGATGCAGCCTCCGCCATGCCAGAATGCGTAATGCACTGACCGGATTGCGCTATCAAGCAACTTTGGAGGAAAGATTGCCCTAATTTGATCAAAGGTGAGGATTGCGATCACGATACCGGGCAACAAGTTCCCGGTTTACCTCACTGGAGCCCGGCATGTTAGCGCTGAGATAGATCGGCGCGTCCCCCTCGCCCACCAGCCTTGCCGCCACATCGGCAAAAATTGCGTTGAGGATCGTCACGCCCAGCGCTGTCGAAACCGGGCCGACCTTCAATGCGCTGCCTTCCACTTCCAGTACCGCGTCGCCCGCGGGCGCGTCATTATCCAGCACGACATCCGCCAGGGAAAGCAGCTGTGTACGACCCTTGGCAATTGCGTTGGAATAGGTAACGGAAGTGACCACCACGACCGCAGCCCCCTTCTCCCTTGCGTAGCGCGCCGCTTCGATGGGAGCGGCATTCACACCAGAATTTGAAACGACGATCAACACGTCGCCTTCGCGAATGCCATAGCGTTCGAGAATTGGCAGCACGGCCCCTTCGATCCGCTCGAAGTGCGAACTTGCCACTGCCCCATCCTGCAGCATGATTGCTCCACAGAGGATCGGCACTGTGATCGCCAGCCCACCTGCGCGATAGTGCAGCTCTTCCGCCATCATATGCGAATGGCCGGTGCCAAACACGTAGACCCGACGATCTGCCTTGGCTGCAGCGGCAATAAGCCCGGCGGCTTTGGCCATTGGCTCAGCGAGGCGGTCACGCAGACCGGTGAGCCTTGCGATAAGGTCATCGAAATAGCGATCAGTGATTTCCGTCATCGCCCTTACCCCGCAATCTGTTTTTCACCGGAAAGCCATGTGGCTTTCGCAAACAAGTCGCCATCAAGATAGACAGCATCCATCCGCATGCCGGGGCGCAACGTGCCGCGATCATTGAGACGCAGATAGCGTGCCGGATAATGGCTCGCCATGCGCAGTGCCTCGGCCAGCGTCAGCTCCAGTTCAGCCACGCCGAAACGCACCGCCGACGCCATGTCGAGATCGGAGCCGGCAATGGTGCCATCCGCCAGCACCAGCTTCGAACAGATGCCACCGGGCACACGACGGACAGCACGCCCGTTAATTTCGAAGCTTTCGGAATCCGAACCGACCAAAGCCATGGCATCCGTCACGAAGAACAGATGGGCATCGCCACGCTTGGCCCGCAGGGCAAGTCGCAGCGCCATCGGATCGACATGATGACCGTCGGCAACGATCCCGCACCAGATATCTGGATGGTCGAGCGCAGCTCCTGCCAGACCTGGCGCGCGATGGCCGATCTGGCTCATGGCGTTGAAGAGATGGGTGACACTGCGTGCACCGGCATCGAAGCGCTTGAACGCCTCTTCAGCCGTTGTATCGCTATGACCGATGCTGACCACGACACCCGCGTCGCTCAGCCGACGCACCTGCTCAGGTGTGACCTGCTCGGCAGCAAACGTGACCAGCAAGGTGCTGATCTGCTTCGCGGTATGGATATAAAGCGCAATATCGGCATCATTGACGGGACGCATCAGTTCCGCCAGATGGGCACCTTTGCGGGCCGGTGCCAGATGCGGCCCTTCCAGATGAAGACCGGCAACGCCCTTGTCGGCCTTGACTGCTTCAATCGCCGCTTCGATGGCACGGTCGCGGACCGGTGTCGTATCGGTGATCAAGGTCGGCAGAAGGCTGGTCGTTCCGTATTTGCGATGCCCCCTGGCAATCGTGAACATGGTCTCGGGCGTCGGCTGATCGTTGAGCATACGCCCGCCGCCGCCATTGACCTGTGCATCGATGAAGCCGGGGGCCAGAACGCCGCCGTTCAATCGCTCAACATCATGTGCCTCACCAAGAGAGGCTTCCGGCACGATGGCTTCAATCTTGCCGTCGCTGAACACCAGTGCGCTTTGATCATGAAAGCGCTCGCCGTCGAAAATGCGCGCGCCCACGATTGCCGATTTTTTGGTCATACCGTCACCGTAACCTTGTTGAGATTGCGCGGCTTGTCGGGATCGAATCCCTTACGGCGCGTGACCGCTTCAATAACGCGGTAATAGTTGATGAGCGAAACGAGCGGATCGAGATGCGCATTACCCGTGCTTGCCGACGGTAGCCGGAAGCCGGGCGTCTCGACATCGGACAGTGTAACGATGCTCGCTCCAAACGAGTGCAGCCGCTTCAGGGCCTGCATGTTGGTGTCGAAGGCTTCATCACGCGGCAGGAAGGAAATGATCGGGAAACCTTCCTCGACCAGACGCATCGGACCATGCATGAGTTCTGCCAGAGAGAAAGCCTCTGCATGGATATTGGCAGTTTCCTTGGCCTTCAGAGCAGCTTCCAAAGCGATTGCAAAGGCCGTGCCGCGACCGCCCGTATAAAGCGAGCGGGCATTGAAAAGGAGATTTTCAACGGCTTCGCGACCATCGGGCCGTGTGGCAGCCAAGGCTTCCGGCAAGCGTTGCAGCCCGGCCTGCAGGCTTGCGTCACCACTGGCCGACGCAACCACGCCCGACAATGCAGCAACCGCAGCAATGAACGACTTAGTCGCAGCGACGCTCTTTTCTTCGCCGGCATTGAGCGCCAGTACGATGTCGGCGGCGTTGCCCAACGGACTATCGACGACGTTCACGACGGCAATTGTCGTTGCGCCACCCTTTTTGGCAGCGTCCTGCGCCGCGACAATGTCAGGACTGGCGCCGGATTGCGACACCGTGAAGTGCAATCCATTCTTGAGCTTTAGCTTGGAACCATAGACCGAGGCCACCGAAGGCCCGATAGAAGCGACGGGAATACCCATCGTGATTTCCGTCAGATATTTGAAGAATGTCGCAGCATGATCGGACGAGCCACGCGCGGCGGTAGTGATGACGGCAGGTTCGCTCTTCTGGAAAATGCGTGCGATTTCCGCAAAGGTACCTGCCTCCTTCTCAAGCAGACCGGCGACGACGGCGGGCGACTGTTCGGTTTCCTGCAACATCAGGGAGGAAGGGGTATTCATGGTCATTCTCCAATTTTCAGTTCCGCGACGAAGTCATAGGCATCGGCGCGATAATGCGAACGGGTATATTCGACGATCCGGTCGTCTTCGAGATGCGAGACGCGCTCGATCAGAAGCGCAGGCGCTCCCCGGTGCACACCAAGCAGGCGTGCCGTGCCCGGATCGAGCGTAACTGCTGTCAGGCGCTGCAAGGCGCGAACCGGCTTGTGGCCGCGCCGCGCCAATGCGCCATAAAGCGAGGTTTCATCGACACGGTCCTTATCCAGATAATAGCGTGGAACCACAGCGCGCTCGAAGGCCATCGGCACACCATCGGCAAGGCGCAGACGGTCGAGCCGGACGATTGTCGTATCAACGCCGATGCCAAGTCGAAAAGCTTCATCTGGCGACGGTCTGTCGACCCTGTTGGTGACAACGCGCGCGCCCGGCTCCTTGCCGCGTGACAGCATGTCCTCGGAAAACGAAGTCAAACGCCAGAGGTGCTGGCTGATACGCGCCGGGCGTTCAGCGACAAAGGTGCCACTGCCACGCCGCGCCTCTACTGCGCCTTGTGTCAGTAGCTCCTTATAGGCATTGCGAACAGTGATCCGGCCAACGCCAAGCTGTTCCGCCAGATCGCGCTCCGGCGGCAACCCCACAGCAGGCGCAAGTTGCCCTTCCTCGATCAGTTCACCGAGAATACGCGCAAGGTTCCGGTAAAGCGGACCCGTGAGCTGCGGATCGTGCAAACCGCGCTCTTCGATGGCCGTGATCAATGTGGTTCTATTCATGCCTTGCATAATAGAACCGATATAGAACCAATGGCAAGTGACAATCTTATGAAAAAAGGCCAGTATTCAAGCGCGTCCCGAAAAGTGTGAAGCGGTTTTCGGATCAGATGCGCGTCGATACAAAAAAATAAAGCGCCGAACTGTTTCAAACAGATCGGCGCTCTATAAACGGCCTTTTTAGCTTAATGTGATTGCGGAGCCGGATGCGCCTCGGCTGGCGGCTCGTCCGCACTATGCTCCGGCTCCTTGATCCGGAACCAGGCAACATAAAGCGCTGGCAGGAAGAGAAGCGTTATTGCCGTGCCCGCTATGATGCCGCCCATCATGGCATAGGCCATCGGCCCCCAGAACACTTCACGCGCAATCGGGATCAGCGCCAGACTTGCCGCAGCCGCCGTCAGCGCAATGGGTCGCATTCGGTGCTGGCTGGCCTGTGTCACTGCATCCCATGGATGCATGCCCTCCGTGATATGTTCCTCGACCTGCACGATCAGGATGACCGAGTTTCGGATGAGAATGCCGACCAGCGCCAGCACGCCGAGGATCGCCACGAAACCGAGCGGCTTGCCGCTTGGCAGCAACGCTGCAACGACACCGATCAGGCCAAGCGGTGCCACGGCGACGACAAGGAACAAGCGCTGGAAGCTTTGCAGCTGGATCATCAGGATCGTAGCCATGACGAACAGCATCAGAGGCACCACGGCAGCAATCGGCCCCTGGCTCTTGCCGCTCTCCTCGACCGTGCCTGCTGTCTGGATATAATATCCCGATGGCAGCTTGTCGGCGAAAGTCTTGATGGCAGGCGCCAGATCCTTGACGATCGTGTCCGGCATCGTCTTGTCGATGATCCCGGCGGCAACCGTGATCGTCGGAGTACGCGAACGACGATAGATAACCGGCTGCTCCAGCTCATACCGGAAATTGGCGATCGCCGCCAAGGGCACCGAGGTCCCGTTACCGGTTGCGATCTGCAGACTTTGCAGCGTATCGATCGAGTCCCGCTCCTGCTTTTGCGCCCGCGCGATGACGTCGATCAGATAGATCGAATCCCGCACCTGGGTGATCGTGATCCCACCGACGATACCGTTGAGGGTCGTCGCAATATCCTTGGAGGAAATGCCAAGCTTCCTCGCCTTGTCCTGCATGACATCAACGCGGATAACCCGGCCTGGTTCGTTCCAGTTGTAGCTCACAACCCCAAGCCGCTTATCGGAACTGAGAATGCCGGCAAAGTCCTGCGCGACACCGCGCAGCTTCTGGATATCCGGCCCCGAGATACGATACTGCACCGGACGGCCAACTGGCGGTCCAAGCTCCAGATATTTCACATAGACGTCAGTACCGACATAATCCTTGCGTAGAACCTCGTTGAATTTCTGCTTGAGCCTGTCGCGCGCTTCAAGATCCTTCGCAACGACCACCATCTGCCCGAAATAGGGATTTGCAGGTTGCACGTCGAAGGAAAGAATAAAGCGGATAGCGCCTTCCCCGATATAGGTGCTCCAGTGATCCACGTCGGGATTATCCTTGAGCATTGTTGCTTCGAACTTTTCCATCTGGGCTTTGGTATCGGTGATGGAGCTGTTTTGCGGCAACGTCCAGTCAAGCACCAGTTCCGGGCGGTCCGATTGCGGGAAGAACTGCCGTTCGATGAAACCCATGCCGAAAACCGACACTAGGAAAAGCGCGATCGTCGTAATGATCGTGATCCATTTATGCCGCATGGATGCGAGCAGAACCTGCGAGAACATGTTGAAGAAGCGACTATGCTTCTCCTCATGTGCCTTCATTTTCTTCGGCAGGAAAGTGACACCCAGCAACGGTGCAAACAGAACCGCCACGATCCATGAAACAATCAGTGAAACTGCAATCACCACGAACAATGTGAACGTGTATTCACCGGCCTGACTATTGTTCAGACCAATCGGGATAAACCCGGCGATGGTGACGAGCGTGCCCGTCAGCATCGGAAAGGCCGTATGCGAATACACGTAGGTTGCGGCCTTGTTGATGGGGTCACCCATTTCCAGCCGGGCTACCATCATTTCAACCGCGATCATCGCGTCATCGACCAGTAGTCCCAGCGCAATAATAAGCGCCCCAAGCGACACGCGTTGCAGCGAAATATCCATCAACGACATCGCCAGGAAGGTGATAGCCAAAACCAGCGGTATCGAAAGAGAGACAACAAAGCCCGCTCGCACCCCGAGGCTGACAAAGCTCACGGCGAGGACAATAACAACCGCTTCAAACAGCGCTTTGGTAAAGCCCGAAACGGCATCGGTAACGACCTGCGGCTGATCGGCAACCTTGAATACCTGGACACCGACGGGAAGTTCTGCCGTCACTTGGCTCATCATCTTGTCAAGCGCTGCACCAAATTCAAGCAGATTGCCATTGGGTTTCATGCCGATGCCGAGGCCGATGGCATCCTGTCCGTTGACCCGGAAAATGGATGTCGGCGGGTCGACATAACCACGTGCGATCGTTGCCACGTCGGAAAGGCGGAAGAAACGATCATTGACGCGCAGATTTACCGCACGCAGATCGGCTTCCGAGTTGAATTGCCCGCTGACGCGCACGCTGATGCGCTCCGGACCGGCTTCAACCACACCCGAAGGCGTGATTGCGTTCTGATCCTGCAAGGCTTGCAGGATTGCCTGCTGATCCAGCCCAAGCGCCGCAATCTGGCGCGTCGAGAATTCCAGATAGATCGCCTCGTCCTGCGCACCGATCAGTTCGACTTTGCCCGCATTGGGCAATGTCAGAATTTTCGTCCGCGTGCTTTCGGCGTAGTCCCGCAACTGCCGCATCGACAGTCCGTCCGATGTGAACGCATAGACATTGCCGTAAACATCACCGAACTGGTCGTTGAAATATGGTCCGAGAACGCCCTGCGGCAGCGTGTTCTGAATATCGTTCAGAAGGTGGCGTACTTCGGTCCATGACTTTTTGACCTGCTCGGCACGTGTCGTATCTTTAAGAAATACGAATACCACCGACTTGCCCGCTGTGGTTATGCTGCGCGTGTAATCGAGCGTATCCAGCTCTTCGAGCTTCTTTTCCAGCCGGTCCGTAACCTGGTTGAGCGTTTCCTCGACGGAAGCACCCGGCCAGTTGGCCTGAACGACCATCGTTTTGACGGTAAATTCCGGATCTTCCTCACGTCCAAGGTCAATATAGGAAATCAGGCCCGCCACCAGAAAGACGAGCATGAAATACCAGACCAGAGACCGGTGATTCAGAGCCCAGTCAGACAGATTGAATCCCTTCTTCACAGGCCGGTTCCTTTCTCGTTCAGGCGGACTTGCTGTCCTTCTTTCAGCTCGTTCACACCGGCAATCGCAACATAGCTTCCGATGTCCACGCCACCGGCAACGAAACTGTTGCCGTGCCGCTCAGTCACCTGCACGTCATGAAGGGAGACCGTCTGTTTATGCGGATCGATGATCCAGATACTTGTCTTGCCATTTTCATCGAGCAAGGCCTGTATCGGCATCGTCACGAGATTCTGTTCGGGTGCAGCCATCGCCGCCCGGATCGTTGCACCGAGGCGAAAACCTTCCGGTGGATTTTCGAGGGCAATACGTACCCGGCGTGTGCGCGTCTGCGCATCCGCCTGTGGGGCGACCTCGCGCACCGTTCCCTGCCCGGTGACAGTGGGATCGGCCTGAAGCTGCACATTGAATGACGTACCCTGCACGAAATACTGCGTCATGCTGTCTGGAATATCGAGCACCGCCTCGCGAATATCGGGGCGCGCGACCGTCATAACGGTCTGACCGGCGGCAACCACCTGTCCGACTTCCGCATCCGTTGCCGAGATGACGCCATCGTAATCGGGGCGCAGCACGGCATAGCTGCGCTGGTCCTGCGCTTTTTTCAACCCGGCCCGAGCCTTTTCAAGCCCCGCCTCGGCGCTGTCCCGCGCCTGCCTTGCAGCATCATAATCAGCTTGCGAGACATTGTTGCCCTTGAGCAGGATACGCTGGCGTTCCTCGCTCGCCGAGGCGTTGGCAAATTGGGCTTCGGCGCTTGCCAGATCTGCCTTTGCCGACTGAACCGCAAGATCGAGATTGGAAGGGTCGACCATGGCCACCATCTCGTCTTTCTTCACGAGATCCCCCACCTGCACAGGCCGATTGATAATCCTCCCGAGCACACGGAATGCAAGATCGGTGGAGTAACGCGGCTCAATCGTGCCAGCGAAGCCTGTCTGCGTTACGGGCTTGGGTTCGACCACCATGTAAAGAACGGGGCGCACAACGTCCGCATCCGTTTGCTTTTCTTCTTCCTTGCCACAAGCGCTGAGCACAACCGCTGCGCCTAACAAGGCAAGGTATCCCATTGACCGGATCGCAGGAAACTGGATTGCCGTTTTCATTGCGCAACTAGTCCTTCCTGTTCCTGCACGACTTCGGCCGGCTCGCCGGAACGCAACATCTGCGCGCCCTTCGTGACGATCAGCTCGCCTTCCTGCAGTCCGCCCTCGACGAGCAACCGGCCTTTCTCGTAGGCGAGTACCTTGATCGGGACCAGTGTTGCCACCTTGGAATCCTTCGAGAGCCTCCAGACGGCCGTGCGCCCGGCATCCGAAGTCATTGCGCTCCACGGCAGAACCACGACTTTCACAGTGTCCATATGAACCGTACCGGTCACCGTGGCTCCAAGTGCCATCTGGGGTGGCGTTTGCGCTATTCCGACTTTCACCCGCACGGTTCCGGTCTGCGCATCGACCACCGGAGAAATTTCGCGGATCTTGCCTTCTGCGCTCACCGAAGCATCGGACAGAAGTGCAATCGTTACGCCCATCCCGATCTTGGCATGATTGACCAGCGTTTCCTGCACATCGAAGACCGCGTCACGCGGCCCGTCCTCAGCAATCGAGAACGCCGTCTGTGCGGCCTGTACGACCTGACCCGCCTCGACATTGCGCGCGGTAATCACGCCGGAAACGGGCGCCTGCAATTGCGTGTAGGACAGTTGGTCGCGCGCATCGTTAAGCTGGCTTTCCGCGCTGGCAAGGGCGCTTTGCGTCGTCTGCAGATTCTGGTTTGCTTGATCATAGGTGCTGCGTGTCGTGAAGCCTTGCGCCAGCAAAGCCTTCTGTCTCGCAAAATTGGCTTGCGCCTGCACGAGCTGCGCCTGCGCAGCATCTTTCGTGGCCTGCGCAACACGTAGATTGGCCTGCTGTTCAACATCGTCGATGCTAGCGAGGGGCTGCCCCTTTTCCACGTGCTGGCCGATTTCGACCTGACGCTGCACAACCTGACCATTCAGACGAAACGATACATTGACAAGCGATCGGGCTGCAATCGCACCGGACAAAGTCAATTTCGGCTGATAATCGCTGGCTATCGCCTTTACTGCCGCTACCGGCACGATATTGAGCGAGTCTGCACGCGCCTGGAACGTCGTGCCTGGCACAAGCAGCGCCAAACCGACAAATAGCAAGCCGGGCGTTCTGAAATGGGGGGCAGGTTGGCTCACAACTCGCCTCCACCCGTTTCGCACGCCGCAAACGAATGATTTTACTGCCATTTACACAATTCTCACTGGTTTGGTTCTGTTGAGAATGCAACTAAAGCTAAGCAGAGAAAAGCCGTGCTGTAAAAGATCATGTTTCATAGTTATCGCTGTTAAAATCTTTTCAAAAAAGTTTACTCAAGGCGATTGAAAGGCTGCGGCCTTCCATCGGGTGTTTATGAGTAGAAATATATAGCTCTGTTAAATATCAAGAATATCGGCTGCTGCAAGCAGCCTGCTAACCCCTTACCTCCTCGACAAGTCTCTGACCGGCAGCGCTCAATTCATAGCGTGTGCGTTGTGTTCGCGGGTCGCGTTGCCTTATTTTGATAAAACCGTGGTCCTGTCCGAGCGCGGAAATCTCCCGAAGCACCAGCGCGTGAGCAACGCCCAGCAGCCGCGAAAAAGTCCGGCTGTCTGATGCAATTTCGAGCGCCGCCGCAGCGACAATCCCGGCACCAAGACCGGTAAGACTGCGGGATGTCGTCATGAGGGTGTCGACGAACGCCATATATTCTGCTTCGCCTTCATCCATCATGCTGCAACCGATTTAACGGGGCGGAACGAGACGATCACCGATTTCGAGGTCGGCGTATAACTTTCATCGCCGGAACTGGCGAGCGGTACCAGCACGTTCATTTCCGGGTAGTAACCCGCAATACAGCCGCGCGGAATGTCATAGGGCACAAAACGGAAATCCCGTGCAATACGCTCCACACCATCGTCGAACTCGCCGACAATATCTGCCCGGTCACCCGCTTCAACGCCGATATCCGCCATATCGTCCGCATTCATGAAGACCACTTGCCGCTCGCCGTAAACGCCGCGATAGCGATCATCCATGCCGTAGATGGTGGTGTTATACTGATCATGGCTGCGGAATGTCTGCAGCACGTAGCGCCCCGATTTACCGCGCGCCTGCTGATGCTCGATCGCTTCCGGCAGAGCACCGGTCCAGAACGTCGCCTTGCCCTTTGCCGTGTTCCATTCCAGCTCGCGGGCAGCATTGCGCAGATGGAAACCACGCGGAACCCGGACTCGCGCATTGAAGTCGTAGAAATCCGGCAACACGCGGGCGATGCGGTCGCGGATGAGATCATAATCGTCGGCAAGTTCCAGCCAGTCGACCGGGTTTGCGCCAAGCGTCGCCTGTGCCATGCCCGCAATAATCGCCACTTCCGAACGCAGATGCGCAGATGCAGGCGTATTGATGCCACCTGAGCCATGCACCATGCTCATGGAGTCTTCGACCGTCACGATCTGCGCCACGCCTTGAGAATTGAGGTCGATTTCCGTACGGCCAAGGCAAGGCAGAATAAATGAATCCTGCCCCGGCACGAGATGAGAATGATTGAGCTTGGTCGCGATATGGACCGTCAGACGCTGGCCGGAAAGCGCTTTCGAAATAAGCGGACTATCCGGAGTAGCGCGGGCGAAATTACCGCCAAGGCCGATGAAGGCCTGAGCCGAACCGTCGAGCATGGCGCCAATGGCACCCAGAACATTGTGCCCCGGTTCACGCGGAACCTCGAAGCCGAATTCCTTTTCCAACGCATCAAGGAATGCGACCGGAGGCCTTTCATTGATGCCGACCGTGCGGTCCCCTTGCACATTGGAGTGACCGCGCACCGGGCAAAGTCCGGCTCCCGGCCTGCCGATGTTGCCGCGCAGCAGCATAAAATTGGTGATTTCGCGGATCATGACAACAGAATGGCGATGCTGGGTGATCCCCATCGCCCAGGTGCAGATGACCCGCTCCGATTCCATGTAAATTTGCGCTGCACGCTCCAGCGACTGGCGGAGAAGCCCGGACTGGTCTTCGATTTCCTCCCATGAAGTCGCATCCACGGCTGAACGATAAGCATCCAGTTCCGCCGTATGTGTGCCGAGAAAATCCAGGTCGAGGATCGATGGTCTGCCTGCGGCGAGTGCTGCATCGTCTGCTGCAAAGACCGCCTTGGCCATACCGCGGAAGGCAGCAAGATCGCCGCCCAGACGCGGCTGGAAGTAGTCGCTGGCTATGGCTTCGCTGCCGCCATGCAGCATTTCAAGCTTGTTCTGCGGATCGGCGAACCGCTCCAGCCCACGTTCACGGAGCGGATTGAAAACAACAATGCGCGCGCCCCGCTCGGCTGCACGACGCAAATCACCCAGCATGCGCGGATGGTTAGTGCCCGGATTCTGACCAACCACGAAAATGGCATCGGCCATTTCGAAATCTTCCAACAGCACCGTCCCCTTGCCGACGCCGACGGATTGCTTCAATGCGACGCCGCTTGCCTCGTGGCACATATTGGAGCAGTCAGGGAAATTGTTGGTTCCGTAGGCACGCACGAATAGCTGGTAGAGAAACGCGGCTTCATTCGAAGCACGGCCCGACGTATAGAATTCGACCTGGTTCGGACTATCGAAACTCTTGAGAAGACCCCCAATGGCCTTGAAAGCCTCATCCCATTCGATGGCTTCATATTGGTCCGTCGTCGCATTGTAACGCATAGGATGCGTCAGACGGCCGGTATTCTCCAGATCATAATCCGTCCAGCCGCGCAGCTTTGAAACCGTATGCTCGCGGAAGAAGGCAGGCGTTGTGCGCCGATCGGTCGCCTCCCAGGCGACCGCCTTCACACCATTCTCGCAAAATTCAAAAGATGAGCCATGTTCCGGGTCGCCCCATGCGCAACCGGGGCAATCGAAGCCATCAGGCTGGTTCGCTTTCAGAAGCGTGCGCGCACCGGAAAGAGGCGCCCCACTTGCAAGCAATTGCTTGCCACAGCTTTTCAATGCACCCCATCCACCCGCTGCAGCGGATCGCTTGCCGATGAAACCCGTTTTGGTGGCCTTGCTCATCCGTTACCCTCTAACCCAGTTGCGGGACCGCCTTCTTCGACTGGCAGGAAATTGCCTTGGGCGGGTGCCAATATCATAAGAGGAATTACCTAGTCCTTCAATTAACCGCGAGGCAATTGTTATTCGATACTTGTTCGTACTTGATTTCACTCGCGCGATCCGTCATGCGATTGGTCAAGAAAAATTACCAGAAGGGGTGGGAAGATGCCCAACATCGTTGAAATCGCCGATTTGAAGCGGCTTGCCCAGCGCCGCGTCCCCAAGATGTTCTTTGATTACGCGGATTCTGGCGCCTGGACCGAGTCGACCTATCGCGCAAACGAAGACGACTTCAAGAAGATCAAATTGCGCCAGCGTATTCTCGTCGACATGACGAACCGTTCGCTGGAAACGACGATGATCGGTGAGAAAGTGTCGATGCCGGTCGCTCTTGCCCCGACCGGCCTGACGGGTATGCAGCATGCCGACGGCGAAATGCTGGCGGCGCAGGCGGCTGAAGCCTTTGGCGTTCCTTTCACCCTCTCGACCATGAGCATCTGCTCCATCGAAGATGTCGCTTCGGTCACCAAGAAGCCGTTCTGGTTCCAGCTTTACGTAATGAAGGACCGTGACTTCGTGAAGAACCTGATCGGCCGCGCCAAGGCTGCCGGCTGTTCAGCACTGGTCCTGACGCTCGATCTCCAGATTCTCGGCCAGCGCCACAAGGATATCCGCAACGGCCTTTCCGCTCCGCCGAAATTCACCCCCAAGCATATCTGGCAAATGGCGACGCGCCCTGGCTGGTGCTTCGGCATGATGGGCACGCAGCGCCGCACCTTCCGCAATATTGCCGGTCACGCCAAGAACGTCACCGATCTTTCCTCGCTTTCCTCCTGGACTGCCGAACAGTTCGATCCACAGCTCAACTGGAACGACGTGGCCTGGATCAAGGAACAGTGGGGCGGCAAGCTCATCCTCAAGGGCATCCTCGATGTCGAGGACGCCAGGATGGCGGCCAAGTCGGGAGCCGATGCGATCATCGTGTCGAACCATGGCGGTCGTCAGCTGGATGGCGCGCCATCCTCGATCTCCATGCTGCAGCCAATTATCGATGCTGTCGGCGACAAGATCGAAGTCCATGTCGATGGTGGCATCCGTTCCGGTCAGGACGTGCTCAAGGCACGTGCACTTGGCGCGCAGGGCGTGTATATCGGTCGCCCGTTTCTCTACGGTCTTGGCGCGATGGGCAAGGACGGCGTGACACTGGCGCTCGAAATCATCCGCAAGGAACTTGATGTCACGATGGCGCTCTGCGGCAAGCGCGATATCAACGATATCGACAAGTCGATCATCCATTCCGTAAACTTTTGACGACATTTGGAGCCGACCCCGGGTCGGCTCCTATACTTTAGTATTTACTTAAATAATATCGCGCCTAGCGCGAACGTCATCGGTCGATGCACCGTAAGGTTACTTAAAAATAACCAAGTGTTAAACATATCTCTTTACCATATCCGGCAATAGGGCTTGTGGGCCATTTTTCTGTTCGGATTTGGAGTGGGAACCGATGAAGTGCACTTCCGCCATTGCCATCGTAGCTATCAGTCTGATGGCGGGATCAGGGACGGCGTTTGCCGCCGATATAATTGCAGACCCCATCGTTGAACCGATGCCGGAACCGGTCAATTCGTCCGGCTGGTATATTCGTGGCGACCTCGGTTACAATTTCAAATCCAGCACGGATGGCGACTGGAGCTTCTGGAACCAGTTCGATCCGCCTTATCGCGGCATTGACGACACGCTGCGCTATGACGATTTCGACCTCAAGGCAGGCGCAACCTATGGCGTGGGTGTCGGTTATCGCTTCACCGACATGTTCCGCGCCGACGCGACGCTGGATTTCTTCCGTGCAGGCATCAATGGCCGCACCGCCTGTCCTAGCTATGTGAAATCCGCAAAGGGTTTCAATCCGGTTGAGGACAACTGCAACTATGAGGATTCCTCGACAGCCAATATCTGGACGGCTATGGCCAATGCCTATGTCGACCTGCCGCGTGTAGGACCTGTCACGCCTTATCTCGGCGCCGGTCTGGGCGCCGCCTATGTAAAATATGACACCTGGAAATCCCATGAAGTCTGCGCTGGCTGCACCTATTCCAGCGAAAAGGAAGGGCTGGATAGCTGGCGCTTTGCAATGGCTCTCATGGCCGGTGTCAGCTATGACCTGACCGAACAGCTCAAGCTGGATGTCGGTTATCGCTATATGCGCATCAATGGCGGCAAAGCATACGGTTTTGACGCAGCCGACCGCAACACCAACCCTTACGGCAATGCGGAAGGGCCCGGCGCAACCGGCACACAGGCGAAAGACAACGGCTTTAACATGCACACGATCCGTGCCGGTCTTCGCTACGAATTCCGTTAAAAACAGTGATTTTTTGAATGAGAAAGCCCGGCATCAGCCGGGCTTTTTCATTTCAGCCGCGTGAAGTCGGCGCCTTCGACAGAAGCACCGTTCGAATGGCAAAACTGGAATGGATGCGAGCGACACCAGGCAATCGCGACAGGATTTCCTTGTGAATGATCTCATAAGCTGCGGCATTTTCGGCCTCGACGCGCAAAATATAATCCGCATCACCTGTCATGAGATAGCATTCCTGCACCTCCGGATGCCGCCGCACGGCTTCCTCGAAACGGTTCAGAAACTCCTCGGTCTGGCGGTCAAGCGTAATGCGCACAATCGCGACCAGTCGCTCGTCGCCATCGGATGATCCGACAATGGCCGTATAGCCGCGGATAACGCCGCTTTCCTCCAATATCTGCACCCGCCGCAGACAGGCGGACTGCGAAAGGCCTACTTCACTGGCAAGATGGCTGTTGGTCATGCGCCCATCCCGGCGCAGACAACGGATGATATTGCGGTCGATACTGTCGAGCGTCGGCATGAATAATCTTCAACCTGAAAGCTAAAATATGCGCAAGATGTGCGAAAATTCGCACAATATGCGATAAATAGCAAAAACATTCGAATAGTCTTCGACTAATATGCACCTAATCTTTGGGAGTGAGGAGCCGCAGGGTTTTCCCGCCAAAGTTCATATGCTTAGGGCGGCAGACGATCAGTATCGATAATGACCTTCCGAGCGTTCTCGTAGCGTAGTGAGCAGTTTGGAAAGCACCGTGTAAATGGTTGATATGTCGATGCAGTTTTCACAGGATGAGCGCGATCTTGCCGCCGGTGGCATATTGACCATCGACCTGTCGGCCCTGCGCCATAATTATTCGGCCATTGCCCGTCATATCGCCCCCACCCGTGCCGCCGCCGTCGTGAAGGCTGATGCCTACGGGCTTGGCGCCAGCCGCGTCGCGCCAGCATTTTACGATGCCGGTTGCCGTGATTTCTTCGTCGCGCATCTTGGCGAAGCCATTGCGCTCAAGCCGTTTCTCCAGCCCGACGCGACGCTTTACGTTCTGAACGGTCTTCAGCCGGGAACGGAAGAAGCCTGCGTTCGTGAAGGCATTTTGCCAGTACTCAATTCGCTGGAACAGGTTGAAAACTGGGCGACGCTCGCTGCCAAGCAGGTTAAGAAGCTACCCGCCCTGCTGCAGCTCGATACCGGCATGTCACGTCTTGGCCTGTCGCCCAAGGAATTTGAAAACCTTCTTGAGAATTCCGCGCTTCTGGACAACATCGACATCAAGTTCGTCATCAGCCATCTGGCCAGCGGCGACGAACCGGAAAATGCAGCAAATGCCCGTCAGCTCGCCAATATGACCGCTTTACTGGCGCGGCTGCCAAAACTACCCGTTGCCTTTGCCAATTCCGGCGGAACCTTTCTCGACAAGACCTATCATTTCGACCTCGCTCGCCCCGGCGTCGCACTTTATGGCGTTGGACCGAAAAGCGAGATCGTTCCTGTCCTCACCCTTTCGGCACGCGTCATTCAGGTGCGCGACATCGACAAGGGCGCAGCGGTTGGCTATGGCGGCGCCTATGTTGCAGAAGGTCCCATGCGCGTTGCCACGATTGCTGTCGGCTACGCCGATGGCTGGTTCCGTTCTCTCAGCAACAAGGGTGCGGCCTTCTACGGCGACACGCACCTGCCGATCATCGGCCGTGTATCGATGGACTCGATTACGCTCGACGTCAGCGCCTTGCCGGAAGGCACGCTGAAACTTGGCAGCCTTGTGGAGCTGATCGGCCCGCACCAGCGTCTCGAAGACGTGGCGCGCGACTGTGACACCATTCCCTATGAAATTCTGACTGCGCTCGGCAACCGTTATGCACGTGTCTACGTGGAGAGCGGCGCGAGCGACATAAAAGCATAAGACAAGAGGCGAACATGCAGATCACCATCCTTGGTAGCGGCGTTATCGGCGTTACGACAGCCTACTACCTCGCCAAACTCGGTCACGAGGTAACTGTTGTCGACCGCGAAGAAGGCCCGGCACTGGAAACAAGCTTCGCCAATGCAGGCCAGGTTTCGCCTGGTTACGCGTCGCCATGGGCCGCGCCCGGCATTCCGTTCAAGGCAGCAAAATGGCTGTTCCAGAAGCATGCGCCGCTTGTTCTGCGTCCGACTTGCGACCCGGTTCAATATAGCTGGCTTCTGCAGATGCTCGCCAATTGCACTGACAGCCGTTACAAGATCAACAAGACCCGCATGGTGCGCGTTGCCGAATATGCGCGCGATTGCCTTGTCGATCTGCGCAAGGAAACCGGCATCGAATACGACCAGCGCATGCAGGGCACGCTCCAGCTTTTCCGCGAGCAGTACCAGCTCGACGGTATCGGCAAGGACATTGAAGTGTTGCGTCAGGACGGCGTACCGTTCGAAGTTCTCGACCGCGACGGCTGCGCCAAGGTGGAACCGGCACTTGCCCGCGTGAAGGACAAGTTCGTCGGCGGCCTGCGTCTTCCGCATGACGAAACCGGCGACTGCTTCAAATTTACCAATGCTCTGGCAAAGATTGCCGAGGGGCTCGGCGTGAAATTCCGCTTCGGTGTCAACATCAAGTCGTTGCTGATGTCCGGCGGCAAGGTTTCCGGTGTCGAGACTTCCGAAGGCGTTCTGACCGCCGACCGCTATGTCGTTGCACTTGGCAGCTATACGCCGGCACTCGTCAAATCGCTTGGCCTCAATGCCCCGATCTATCCGGTGAAGGGCTATTCCATCACCGCGCCGATCATCGATGAGGATCGCGCGCCGGTTTCGACCGTTCTCGATGAAAGCTACAAGATCGCCATCACCCGTCTCGGTGACCGTATCCGCGTTGGCGGCATGGCGGAAGTCTCCGGTTTCACCAAGGATCTGCCCGCCGCCCGGCGCGCAACGCTTGATCTGTCGGTGACTGACCTGTTCCCCGGTGGCGATCTGAAAGCGGCGACCTTCTGGTCGGGCCTGCGTCCGATGACACCGGATTCTACCCCGATCATCGGCGCAACGCGTTACGACAACGTGTTCATCAATGCTGGTCATGGAACGCTCGGCTGGACCATGTCCTGCGGTTCCGGCAAGCTGCTCGCCGACCTCATTTCCGGCAACAAGCCTGATATCCGGGCCGACGATCTCGGCATTTCGCGTTACAACTAAATACCGTTCTCCTGCACGCCGTCAGAAACTTGGAGGCGTGCAGGCGCTGACGATTTCGCATGGCACCGGCCCGACACAACGGAACCGGTGCGGCAGCTTGCTGGAAAAATAATAAGCGTCGCCTGGCCCCAGAATGCGCCGGTCGCTGCCGACCGTCACTTCGATCCGTCCCGAAATGACGATGCCGCCCTCCTCGCCCTCATGCATGAGCAGCACCTTGCCCGTGTCGGAGCCCGGTTCATAGCGCTCCTTCAGCATCTGTAACGAGCGCGAGAACAGATGGTCCCCCACCTGCCGATAAGAAATCGGCCCCTTGCCGATTTCCACCAGCTCCTCCGCCTGATAGAATACCTTGTGCGGCGTGTCCGGCTCCAGCGCGAAAAACTCGGCCATGCCGATGGGGATACCATCGAGAATACGCTTGAGTGCACCGACCGACGGATTGGACTGATTAGCCTCGATCAGCGATATGGTCGAGTTGGTCACGCCAGCCCTTTTTGCAAGCTCGCGCTGCGACAGATTCTGCCGCATGCGCACATAGCGCAACCTTCCGCCGATATCGATGCTCATCGGGCATTCCCCTTCTGTTTATGATGTTCGATATAGCATAATTTTCTGAATTCATCATCATAAAATCAATAGGTTAAACATTTGAAGAAAAGGGCTTGTTGCCTTAGGGAAAGCGTGTCCTGTTGGCTTAAAATAGGAGGTTACCATGCTCACCAAAACCAACACGCCAAGCCTTGAGAATTTCTGGATGCCGTTCACCGCGAACCGGCAGTTCAAGGCAGCGCCGCGCCTGCTCGCAAGTGCCTCGGGCATGTATTACACCGACACCGACGGCAATCAGGTTCTGGATGGCACGGCTGGTCTTTGGTGCTGCAATGCCGGTCATGGCCGCAAGCGCATTACCGAAGCTGTCGAGCGCCAGATCTCGACCATGGATTTCGCCCCGACCTTCCAGATGGGCCACAATATTGCTTTCGACTTTGCTGAAAAGCTCGCAGCCATCGCGCCGGGCGGACCGGATGCAAAGCTCGACCGCGTGTTCTTCACCAATTCCGGTTCGGAATCGGTCGACACCGCACTGAAGATCGCCATCGCCTATCAGCGCGCCATCGGCCAGGGCACCCGCACCATGGTTCTGGGCCGTGAGAAGGGTTATCACGGCGTTGGTTTCGGTGGCATTTCGGTTGGCGGTTTGGTCAACAACCGTCGCGTTTTCCCGCAGATTCCTGCCGACCATATGCGCCACACGCTCGATATCGAGCGTAATGCCTTCTCCAAGGGCCTGCCCGCACATGGCATCGAACTGGCCGACGATCTGGAACGTCTGGTACAGCTGCATGGCGCTGAAAAAATCGCCGCCGTCATCGTTGAGCCGATGTCCGGCTCTGCTGGCGTCGTGCTTCCGCCGAAGGGTTATCTGGAACGCATCCGCGCCACTGCCGACAAATACGGCATTCTGCTGATCTTCGACGAAGTCATCACCGGTTTCGGTCGTCTCGGCACGCCGTTTGCGGTCGATTATTTCGGCGTCGTTCCTGATCTCGTGACCACCGCCAAGGGCCTGACCAACGGTGCCATTCCGATGGGTGCAGTCTTTGCCGCCCGCAAGGTTTATGACGGTCTGATGACCGGCCCGGAAAACGCCATCGAGCTATTCCACGGCTACACCTATTCCGGCCATCCGGTTGCGGCAGCCGCCGGTCTTGCAACCCTGGAAGTCTATGCCGAGGAAGGCTTGCTGACCCGCGGTGCCGGGCTTGCCGACCATTGGCAGGAAGCGCTTCATTCACTCAAGGGCGTTTCGAACGTCATCGACATTCGCAACCTCGGTCTGGTCGGCGCCATCGAGCTCTCGTCGCGCAAGGATGCACCGGGCGCCCGCGCCTACGATATTTTCGTGGATTGCTTCCAGAAGGGCTTGCTGATCCGCGTGACCGGCGATGTGATCGCGCTTTCGCCGCCGCTGATCGTTGAGAAGGAACAGATCGACACCATCGTGTCCATCCTTGGCGATGCCATCAAACGCGCAGCCTGACCTGCACCCCGGTCACGCTGCCTTTTAGAGCGCATCCCGAAAAGTGTGAAACGGTTTTCGGACAAGATGCGCTCTATTTTTAAACTACGCATCGAGCTTCCCAAAAATCAAAATCGATTTTTGGGCCGATGCGCCAGCCGCCGCTGTTCCCCTGCGGCGGCTTTTTTTATCTGATAACTGCTTTTCACTCACCGCTATCGGGCACCGCTATCGGGAAACATCAAACCGCGATACTATTCAAAACGGATATGTTTTATTCCGGGAACCTTTTGACCTCGCATACATCCAATAAACTCCACAGGAGTTTGACCAATGCGTGCAAAAACAGCCATACCGACCATCTCCCCGACATTTCAGGGTGATCTTGCGCTTGCTCAATGCGCCAAAATGCACGACCTGGAAGCCCTGCGCAAAATCATGCAGACCAACAACCAGCGGCTCTATCGTTTGGCCCGCAGCATCCTGCGCAACGATACCGAAGCAGAAGACGTGGTTCAGGAGACCTATTTTCTGGCCTTCAGGAGCCTTGATCGCTTTCGCGGCCAGTCCAGCTTGACCACGTGGCTGTCCCGTATCGCAATTCACGAAGCACTCGGCCGCCTGCGGAAGACCCAGAAGACCGAGAAGCTCCTCAACACAGTACCTGACATATCAGCAAACAACATCATCCCGTTCCCGTCTGCCATAAGCATGAACGATCCCGAACGCAGTTTTGCGCAGCGCCAGATACTGCAACTGGTCGAACAGGCAACGGATAATCTGCCGGAAATTTTCCGCCTCGTATTCGTCGCACGGGTCATTGAGGGTTTAAGCGTGGATGAAACAGCCGAATTGTTGAGCCTGCGCCCGCAGACCGTGAAGACACGTCTTCACCGTGCCCGATACTTGTTGCGCAAACAGCTTGACGAAAAAATCGGTCCGGTGCTGCTTGATGCGTTTCCCTTCGCAGGCAAACGCTGCGAACGGATCACAACTGCCGTTTTGGCACGGTTGGACAAACAGATATAATATCAGGAACCTTTTGAATTCTCCCGCATCCAATAGCTGTCGCTAGAAGAAAGAGCCCGTAAAGGCACCGGGCAAGGGAGAGTTCCATGTCTATTCGTTCAGTTGTATCCATTGCTGCAATTTGCGTTTGCGGCAGTCTGTCTCTGGCAATCGCCCATGACGGAAAATTACACGATCCGGCGATAGCCCATATTGCTTACACGGCAGGCGCCATCGACGTCGCTGCTGCCAAACAGGCTCTTGAAAAGTCCAAAAACAAAACGGTGCTTGAGTTTGCACAGACCATGGTGCGCGATCATGAAGCGGTCAATCAGCAAGCGCTCGCTCTGGTCAAGAAGCTGAAGGTCACACCGGAGGATAACGACACAAGCAAAGCCTTGTCCAAAGCGGCAGCAGATGAACTGGCAAAATTGAGCAAGCTTGATGGCGCTGCCTTCGACAAATCCTATGTCGACAACGAGGTTGCCTATCATAAGGAAGTGAACAAGGCTCTGAAATCCACGCTCATCCCGTCCGCCAGCAATGCCGAGCTGAAGAGCCTGCTCGAAACCGGTCTCAAATTGTTCCAAAGCCACGAACAACATGCCGAACACATCGCCATGTCTTTGAAATAGGAACAGCCCGATGAGATATGTTCAAGCCGTCGCGATACTTGTCGGGCTTCTGATTGCCAGCGGCCCGGCAGAAGCGAAAACGATTGAGATTACGGTCGAGAAACTCGCTTTTTCACCGCAGAATATTGAAGCAAATGTGGGCGATGTGATCGAATGGAATAATAAGGATCCCATGCAGCACACCGCGACCGTAAAGGGAGGATGGGATATTCTGCTGCCACCAAAAAAGGTTACGAAGCAGGTTCTCAATTCGCCAGAAGCAGTCAGCTATTACTGCCGTTTCCATCCGGATATGGTCGGAAAACTGACAGTCAAACCATAAGGAAAAGCGCGCCAATGCGGCCTGTCTCATGCAGGCCTTTCATCCTCCCTGCGATGGCGTGAAATTCGCCACCAGCGCATGGCTGTCGCCGGGATAGGTGAACCGCACATGCGTCACCGGCTGCTCGGCATTCCAGGTCTGCCGTTCGATCACCAGACAGGGAGAACCCAGCGGAATACCGAGCATGCCCGCATTCTCCGGCGTGGCGGCAATCGCGCGTATCGAATGTTTTGCGCTGCTCCATGGCACGCACGAAACCAGCCATGGTCCCGGCGAACTTTCGGCAAAATCGGTCTGCGCCGCTGTCGGAACCGCATCCAGACTGATGATACGCTCTTCAAGGGCAAAGACGCGCTTGCCCGCATAGTGACGGCAGACGAGCTCAACCAGCGGCGTATGGCGCGGCATGTCGATATGCCTTGCATCGGCAGGCCCGCTCAATCGCTCGCTTCGGCTCGTCAGCTCGAACCGATACGCAACGCCAAGCGCGGCCACTTCATCGCGAATATCGTGGATTTCGAGGATCGCCGCCTGCGATTGCGGGAAGGAAACGAAACTGCCCGATTTGCGCTTGCGCTCGATCAGACCGGCTTTGGCAAGCTGGGTCAGCGCCTTGTTGACCGTCATGCGCGAACAGCCATATTGTTCAGTCAGTTCGTGCTCGAACGGGATACGGTGCCCCGGCGCCCATTCTCCAGACAGGATGCGCGATTCAATATCGTCCAAAATACGCTGATGCAGTGAAAGCACCGGGCCGTCTTTTGCCGCTGAACCGTCATCCGCCATGCTATTCCCCCTTTGTTTCCCACTTTTGCAGGAAATTCTTCAGGCGAGCAATTCGCCAATCGTTTTCTGGAAAGCACGCTCGGCCTGATCGCGCAAGCGGTGACGTCCACCCTCCACCTGTTTCGAGCCGCGTACCCACACATCACTGACCTGCGCGCGACCGGCGAAAATCCAGCCATCCAGCACGGCATCGCCGTTGGCATGGGGTAGCCGCGCCATATCCAGCGCGACAAAATCCGCCGAAGCGCCAAGCTTTAACCCGTCATCGGCGCGACCCATCGCGATGTTACCGCCGCGCACCGCACCATCGAACAAGGCACGCCCCGTGGAGGCTTCGCTTTCGGCCAGCACATTGCGGGCGCGATGATGGAGACGCTGCGAATATTCAAGCTGCCGCAACTCGTCGCCAATACCGATCAGCACATTCGAATCCGAGCCGACACCGAACTTGCCGCCCGCTTCCGCAAACACCGTCGCATTGAAGGTTCCATCTCCAAGGTTCGCTTCCGTCACCGGGCAAAGACCGGCAATCGCCCCGGCCTTGGCCATGCGCCGGGTTTCGTCGTCGGTCATATGGGTCGCGTGGATCAGGCACCAGCGCGAGGACAGCTCCTGATTATCGAGAAGCCACTCGACCGGACGCTTGCCCGCCCAAGCGATGCAGTCTTCCACTTCCTTCACCTGTTCGGCCACATGGAGATGCACCGGCGCGTCGGGCAGAAGCTTCGCCACGACGCTCAGTTCATCCGGCGTTACGGCGCGCAGGCTGTGCGGGGCAACGCCCAGAACCGCGCCGTCGAAACCGGCCAGCGCTCGGCTGCAGCCTTCAATCAGCCGTGCAAAACGATCGGGATCGTTGATGAAACGGCGCTGGCCTTCATTGGGCGCGCTGCCGCCGAAACCCGAATGCGCATAGAAAACCGGAAGCAGCGTCAGGCCGATGCCCGCCGCCTTCGCCGCAGCCACAATGCGGTCGGCCATTTCTGAGAGATTGGCATAAGGCGTGCCGTCGCGGTCATGATGCAGATAATGAAACTCGCCAACGCGGGTAAATCCGGCTTCCAGCATGTCGACATAAAGTCGCAAAGCCACCGCTTCGGCCTGTTCGGGCGACATGGTGAGCGCGAATTTGTACATGATCTCGCGCCAGCTCCAGAACGAATCGGCAGACGGCCCGCGCCTTTCGGCAAGCCCCGCCATACCGTACTGGAAAGCGTGACTGTGCAGGTTCGGCACGCCTGCGATGATCGCCGCGTGGCGCTCATCCCCAGCTTCGGCGGCTTTGTCCGCCTCAAGCGAGGTGATCTTTCCACCGGCAATACCGATGCGAACATTTTCAGCCCAGCCATTATCGAGAAGCGCCTGACCGGCATGGATAAAACGCAGTTCAGGCGTGGCTGCTGACATGAAAATTAACTCCTCGAATGTTCCCGCGCATTTTTCTCTTGGCTGCGCCTCTGATATGTATATACATTATCAAAAAACAGGGGAAGCGAGAAAACGCTCATGCTCAAGAATTCAAGCATCGTTTTTATCAATGCGCGCATTGCGACGCTGGAGGAAGACGCGGACAGTCTCGGCCTCATCGAGAATGCGGCACTTGCCGTCAAGGATGGCAAGATCGCCTATGTCGGCCGGCAATCGGCATTGCCGGAAGACTATGCGTCTTATGAGAGAATCGATTGCGAAAACCGGCTGATCACACCGGGCCTCGTCGATTGCCATACCCATCTCGTTCATGCCGGAAATCGCGCGCATGAATTCGAGCTTCGCTTGCAGGGCGCGTCCTATGAGGAAATCGCCCGCGCCGGTGGCGGCATTGTTTCCTCGGTCAAGAATTTGCGCGCTGCCAGCGAAGACGATCTGGTGCGCGAAACCCTGCCGCGTCTCGATGCGCTGATTGCCGAAGGTGTCACCGCTGTTGAGGTCAAGTCCGGTTACGGTCTTGACCGCGACAGCGAAATCAAGTCGCTGAAAGCCGCCCGTCGGCTGGGTGAAGAACGCGACGTTGCAATCCGCACCACTTTCCTGGGCGCACATGCGCTGCCGCCGGAAATGAACGGCGACAAGGCCGCCTATATCGACCGCGTCATCAACGATATGCTGCCCGCCATCGCAGCCGAACAACTGGCCGATGCGGTGGATGGTTTTTGCGAGGGCATCGCCTTTCTGCCTGATGAAATCGCCCGTGTTTTCGATGCCGCCAAGGCACATGGCATTCCGGTCAAGCTTCATGCCGACCAGCTTTCCAATCTGCATGGCGCAGCCCTTGCCGCGTCCTATGGCGCCCTTTCCGCCGATCATCTCGAATATACCGACGCAGACGGCGCTGCCGCCATGGCCAAGGCCGGAACGGTGGCCGTGCTACTTCCCGGCGCTTATTACTTCATCCGCGAAACGCAAAAGCCGCCGGTCGAGGCTTTCCGCGCAGCCGGCACCAAGATGGCGCTTGCCACCGACAACAATCCCGGCACATCGCCGCTGACCTCGCTGCTGCTCACCATGAATATGGGCGCAACGCTGTTTCGCATGACGGTGGATGAATGCATCGCGGGCGTCACCCGCGAGGCCGCACGGGCGCTCGGCATTCTCGACCAGACCGGAACGCTCGAAGTCGGCAAGGACGCCGATCTCGCCATCTGGAACGTCGAGCGCCCCGCCGAACTCGTCTACCGTATCGGCTTCAACCCGCTGTGGAAGCGGGTTTTCAAAGGCCGAATTTAATATTGTCCGTATGGGCCTGGCCCATACGGGAACCCAACGGAGCCTTTCATGACCATCATCCTCAAGCCCGGTTCTGTTCCGCTTGAAACGCTGGAAACGATCTATCGCGATGCACTTCCCGTCCGCATCGACCCCTCTTTTCATGCCGGTGTCGAAAAGGCAGCCGCACGCATTGCAGAAATCGCGGCAGGCGACGAGCCGGTTTACGGCATCAATACCGGCTTCGGCAAACTCGCCTCGATCCGCATTGCGCCCGGCGATGTCGCCACGCTCCAGCGCAACCTGATCCTGTCGCATTGCTGCGGTGTCGGCGACGCGTTGCCGGAAAATATCGTGCGCCTTATCATGGCGTTGAAGCTGATCTCGCTCGGTCGCGGCGCGTCTGGTGTGCGGCTTGAAGTCATCACGCTTCTCGAAGACATGCTGGCAAAAGGCGTGATCCCGATGATCCCGGAAAAGGGTTCCGTCGGCGCGTCCGGCGACCTTGCGCCGCTGGCCCACATGACTGCGGCGATGATCGGCGAAGGCGAAGCCTACTATCAGGGCGAACGCCTCTCCGGCGCAAAGGCGCTGGAAAAGGCCGGTCTGAAGCCGGTCGTGCTTGCCGCCAAGGAAGGGCTGGCGCTGATCAACGGAACGCAGACATCGACGGCCCTAGCGCTGGCGGGCCTGTTCCGTGCGCACCGCGCCGCGCAGACGGCTCTGATCACCGGCGCATTATCCACCGATGCGGCCATGGGATCGGATGCGCCGTTCCACGAGGAAATCCACACATTGCGCGGTCATAAGGGTCAGATCGACGCCGGTCGTGCATTGCGCGCCCTGCTCGACGGCTCGGTCATTCGCCAGAGCCATCTCGAAGGCGACCAACGCGTGCAGGACCCCTATTGCATCCGTTGCCAGCCGCAAGTCGATGGCGCTTGCCTCGACATTCTGCGACAGGCGGCCCGCACGCTGGAAATCGAAGCCAATGCGGTTACCGACAATCCGCTGGTTCTCTCGGACGGACGCGCGGTATCGGGCGGCAATTTCCACGCTGAACCTGTCGCCTTTGCCGCCGACCAGATTGCGCTTGCCATCTGCGAGATCGGTGCAATCGCTCAGCGCCGCATCGCGCTTCTGGTCGATCCCGCTTTGTCCTTCGGTCTGCCGGCGTTTCTCGCCCGCAAGCCGGGGCTCAATTCCGGCCTGATGATCGCCGAAGTCACCTCCGCCGCGCTGATGAGCGAAAACAAGCAGATGGCGCATCCGGCTTCGGTCGACTCCACGCCGACCTCTGCCAATCAGGAAGACCATGTGTCCATGGCCTGCCATGGCGCACGCCGCCTGTTGCAGATGACCGCCAATCTCAATGCCATTATTGGCATCGAAGCGATGACCGGCGCACTCGGCGTCGAGCTTCGCGAACCGCTGACCACCAGCCCGGAACTGGCCAAGGTCATCGCCGTGTTGCGTGGCCACGTGCCGACGCTGGAAGACGACCGCTATATGGCTGCCGACCTGAAGAATGCCGCCGATCTGGTGGCGAACGGTGCGTTGGCCGGTGCTGTTTCGAGCGGCATCCTGCCAGCGCTGGAGGCGTGATCATGAGTCCGTTCGAAGTTCGTCAGGGAACCTCGCCCGTCATTCTGGGCCTGCCGCATACCGGAACCGATGTGCCGCAGGATATTTTTGCGCGGCTCAACGACAATGGCAGAATCCTCACCGACACCGACTGGCATATTCACACGCTCTATGACGGCCTGATCGATGGCGCGACCATGGTGCGTGCAACCTTCCATCGCTATTGCATCGACGCCAATCGCGATCCGGCGGGCGCAAGCCTCTATCCGGGCCAGAACACCACGACGCTGATCCCGGAAACCGACTTTGACGGGCTTTCAATCTGGAAGGATGGAGAAGCGCCGACGGACGCCGATATTACCGACCGCATTGCGCGTTTTCACAAGCCCTATCACGAGGCATTGGCCGCCGAGATCGAACGGGTGAAGGCGATCCATGGCGTCGCCATCCTCTATGACTGCCATTCGATCCGCTCGCATATTCCGTTCCTGTTTGAAGGTAAATTGCCCGATTTCAACATCGGCACGGATATGGGCAAGACCTGCGATCCGACGATTGAGGCGGCGGCTGTCGAACTGACCGCCGGGGCAGAGGGTTACACGTCGATCCTCAATGGCCGCTTCAAGGGCGGCTGGACGACGCGTCATTACGGCAAGCCGGAAACCGGCGTCCACGCCATCCAGATGGAGCTTGCCCAATCGACCCATCTTGCGACCGAAGCTGTTCCCTTCGCCTATGACGAGGCCAAGGCGGACAGGCTGCGCGTCCATCTCAAAACCCTTTTGCAGCGGCTGGAAAAGCTTGCGCACGACCTGAAATCCTGAGGAGAACACCATGTCAAACCCACGCCATAACGAGCGCGAAGTCCGAGCGCCGCGCGGAGACGAACTCAACGCCAAGAGCTGGCTGACCGAAGCGCCGCTGCGCATGCTGATGAACAATCTCGACCCCGATGTGGCCGAGCGTCCGCATGAGCTGGTGGTCTATGGCGGCATTGGCCGCGCTGCCCGCACCTGGGACGATTTCGACCGCATCGTCGCGACCCTCAAGACGCTCAATGAAGACGAAACCCTGCTGGTGCAGTCTGGCAAGCCGGTCGGCGTTTTCCGCACCCACAAGGATGCGCCGCGTGTTCTGATCGCCAATTCCAATCTGGTGCCCCATTGGGCGACATGGGATCATTTCAACGAACTGGATAAGAAGGGTCTCGCCATGTATGGCCAGATGACCGCCGGTTCGTGGATCTATATCGGCGCTCAGGGCATCGTTCAGGGCACTTACGAAACCTTTGTCGAGGCCGGTCGTCAGCATTTTGGCGGCAACCTCACCGGCAAGTGGATTCTGACCGGCGGCCTCGGCGGCATGGGCGGCGCACAGCCTCTCGCTGCAGTCATGGCTGGCGCCTGCTGCCTCGCGGTGGAATGCGACGAAACCCGCGCCGACTTCCGTCTGCGCACCCGTTATGTCGATGAAAAGACCCACAGCCTGGACGAAGCGCTGGCCAGGATCGACGCCTGGACCAAGGCAGGCGAGGCAAAGTCGATCGCACTGATCGGCAATGCGGCTGAAATCTTCCCGGAACTCGTCAAGCGCGGCGTGAAGCCGGATATCGTGACCGACCAGACCTCCGCGCATGATCCGGTACATGGCTATCTGCCACTCGACTGGACCGTGGCCGAATGGCGCGCAAAACAGGAAAGCGACCCGAAAGCCGTCGAAAAGGCCGCGCGCGCCTCAATGAAACTGCATGTGCAGGCGATGGTCGATTTCTGGAACATGGGCATCCCGACGCTCGACTATGGCAACAATATCCGCCAAATGGCACTGGAAGAAGGCCTCGAAGACGCCTTTGCCTTCCCCGGCTTCGTGCCGGCCTATATTCGCCCGCTGTTTTGCCGCGGCATTGGCCCGTTCCGCTGGGCTGCCCTTTCCGGCGACCCGGAAGATATTGCGAAGACCGACGCCAAGGTGAAGGAACTGCTGCCGGACAACAAGCATCTGCACAACTGGCTCGACATGGCGAAAGAACGCATCGCGTTTCAGGGCCTGCCAGCGCGCATCTGCTGGGTCGGCCTTGGAGACCGCCATCGCCTCGGCCTCGCCTTCAACGAAATGGTCCGCAATGGCGAGCTGAAAGCGCCGATCGTCATCGGTCGCGACCATCTCGACAGCGGCTCCGTCGCTTCGCCAAACCGCGAAACGGAAGCCATGAAGGACGGTTCGGATGCCGTGTCCGACTGGCCGTTGCTCAACGCCCTCCTCAACACCGCCTCGGGCGCAACCTGGGTGTCGCTGCATCACGGCGGTGGCGTCGGCATGGGCTTCAGCCAGCATGCGGGCATGGTCATCTGCTGCGACGGCACGGAAGATGCGGATCGCCGTCTGGAGCGCGTCCTGTGGAACGACCCGGCAACCGGCGTCATGCGCCATGCCGATGCGGGCTACGAAGAAGCGCTCGACTGGGCCAAGCAGCAGGGCCTGCGCCTGCCCGGCATTCTGGGGAACTGAGGTCGAATGGCCGTCACTCTTCTCAAGGCCGAAAATCATCGCCGCATGCCGTGGAAAAACGGCGGCGGCGTGACGGTCGAGATCGCCGTCCACCCGCAAGGCGCATCTGTCGATGATTTCGACTGGCGCATCTCCATGGCGAGCGTCGCAAATGACGGCCCGTTTTCGGTCTTCCCCGGCATCGACCGCACCTTGTCGGTGCTGGAGGGCGATGGCATCGTGCTCGATGTCGAAGGCCAGAAAAGCACCCTCACCCGTCAAAGCGCGCCCTTGGCCTTTGCCGCAGACAGCCATTCGGCTGCACGCCTGATCGGCTCTGCCATCACAGACCTCAATGTCATGACCCGGCGCGGGCGTTTTGCTCATAGGGTCCAGCGCCTACCCGTCGGCGGCACCACACTGACGCAGGCCAACGGCGATCCGACGCTTCTTTTCTGTGCCGAAGGTCAGATCGATCTCATATCTGCCGGAAAGGCCATGAAACTTGCGAAACTTGATTGCGCGGTTTTAACGAACTGCGACGCCTTGCCTCTTGAACTAAAGGGGAAGGGAGACGCCTACCTGATCTCGATTAGCGCAATCTGATCAGTATCTTACGACTGCCCTGGAGAGAAACGGGAGTTTAAAGATACGCGACGAACTCTCTGGACAGACGATACGGTCCTGTTAATTTGGCAGGAGTTAAGAGACAACAAAGTCTCACTATAAAAGGGGTACTACACATGAAGAAAACATTGCTTGCCGGGGCAGCAATAGCAGCTTTCACTTTTGTGTCTGCCGCGCACGCTGAAACAGCCGTTTCGCTCGGCTTTTCCGGCTGGACCGGCTTCGCACCGCTGACGCTGGCCAAGGAAGCCGGAATTTTCAAGAAGAACGGCCTCGATGTCACGCTGACCAAGATTCCGCAGGCAAGCCGTCATCTAGCGCTGGCTTCCGGTGACATCCAGTGCGCAGCAACCACGGTCGAGACGTGGATTGTCTGGAACGCGGCGGGTGTTAAATCCAAACAGATTTTCCAGATGGATAAATCTTACGGCGCCGACGGCATTGCAGTGCGTGCCGACGTAAACTCCTTCGCCGATCTGAAAGGCAAGACGGTTGCCGCTTCGGCACCGGGCACATCGCCTTACTTCTTTCTCGCCTTCATGCTTGCCAAGAACGGCATGACCACCAAGGACGTCAAGGTTGTCAACATGGAGCCGGGACCGGCAGCACAGGCTTTCGTGGCTGGCCAGAATGACGCCGCCATGACCTATGAGCCTTATCTGTCCACCGTGCGCGCAGCACCCGACAAGGGCAAGATTCTCGCCACCACGCTCGAATATCCAGCTGTCATGGACACGGTCGGCTGCACACCGGACTTCCTCGAAAAGAACCCGGATGCTGCAAAGGCGCTTGCCACCAGCTATTTCGAAGCGCTTGAAATGATCGCTGCGGACCCGGCCAAATCCTACGAAATCATGGGCAAGGATGTGAAGCAGTCGGGCGAACAATTCGGCCAATCGGCAGCCTATCTGCGCTGGCAGGACAAAGCAGCAAATCAGAAGTTCTTCGAGAAGGAATTCAAGGAATTCTCGACTGAAGCTGCCGATCTCCTGCTGCAGGCAGGTGTTATCAAATCGAAGCCCAATCTCGATGATATCGTCGATACGAGCTTTATCAAGTAACACCGCTTCATGGGCTAGCCCGGACATAACGTCCGGGCTTCCCATTTCCGTCCGTAGAGCGAGGCGGATACGCGACTAGAGCGCGTTTCGATCTGATTGAATCAGATCAGCGCTCTAAATATTTGTTTTGAACCGCGCATCTTTTCCGAAAGCCGTTTCACACGTTTCGGGCTGCGCTCTAAACGGAAAAATATATGCAGCCCTTGCAGCCGATAGGCAGTCAGGCCCGGATATTACTGGGCATTCTATTCTTCGTTCTCTTCTTTGCGTTCTGGGGCGTCGCCACTCTGGGCGGTTTCGTTTCTCCAACATTTCTCGCCGATCCCATCACAATGGTGAAGGATGGATGGGACCTGATTGCCAATCAGGGCTTCCTGTCCGATATCGGCATGACGGTCTGGCGCGTACTGGGTGGGTTCGTTCTGGCAAGCCTCGTTGCCATCCCCCTTGGGATAGCCATGGGCGCCTACAAGCCCATCGAAGCGCTGCTGGAGCCCTTCGTCTCCTTCGCACGCTATCTTCCCGCTTCGGCTTTCGTGCCGCTCTTGATCCTGTGGTCCGGCATTGGCGAAACCCAGAAACTGCTCGTCATCTTCATCGGCGCCGTGTTCCAGATCATCCTCATGATCGCGGTGACCGTTGCCAATACCCGCCGCGATCTGGTCGAAGCAGCTTATACGCTCGGCGCGTCGAACCGCGGCATCATCCGCCGCGTCCTCATGCCGGCCAGCGCCCCGGACATAGCCGAAACGCTGCGTCTCGTGCTCGGCTGGGCCTGGACGTATGTAATCGTCGCCGAACTCATCGGCGCATCGTCGGGCATCGGCTACATGATCATCAATAGTCAGGCGCTGATGGCCACCGGCCAGATCATTTTCGGCATCATAGTCATCGGCGTGATCGGCCTGATCTCGGATCTTGCCTTCAAATATTTCAACCGCTGGCTCTTTGCATGGAGATTCGCATAATGGTTACGAAAAGCGACCACGAACTCGTCATCAAGGGCGTGAGCCGCACCTTTCCGGGTGTGCATGGCGGCAAGCCGACACTGGCATTGCAACCGACCGATCTCGTCATCCCGAAGAACGATTTCGTCACTGTCCTTGGCCCTTCGGGCTGCGGCAAGTCTACATTGCTGCGCATCATCGCCGGTCTCGACAAGCCGACCACCGGCACGGTGACGCTGGAAGGCAAGCCGGTTACCGGCCCCGGTGCCGATCGCGGTATGGTGTTCCAGTCTTACACGCTGTTTCCATGGCTCACCATCCGCCAGAATGTCGGCTTCGGCCTGCGCGAAAAGGGTATGCCGGAAAGAGAGGCTCGTGAAATCGTCGACAGCTATATCGACAAGGTCGGTTTGCGTGGTTTTGAAGATCATTGGCCCAACCAGCTTTCAGGCGGCATGCAGCAGCGCACAGCCATCGCCCGCGCGCTTGCCAACGATCCGAAGATCCTGTTGCTCGACGAGCCCTTCGGTGCACTCGACAACCAGACGCGCGGACTGATGCAGGAATTGCTGCTCGGCATCTGGGAACGCGAGCATAAGACCGTGATCTTCGTCACCCACGACATTGAGGAAGCGATCTTCATGGCGACACGCGTAGTCACGATGACCGCCCGCCCCGGCAAGATCAAATCGATCACGCCGGTCGACATTGCCCATCCGCGCTCCTACCACGTCAAGGCGAGCCTGGAATTCTCGGAACTACGCCTCAAGCTCACGGAAGAAATCCGCAGCGAAGCCATTGAAGCGGCCAGGCAGGCTGCCTGAAAATAATTGTTCCTACAAAATATCGAGTGGATTATGAAAGGGCTGCGACATTTGTCGCGGCCCTTTCTTTTCAGGACAGATCCCACCATGGCCGTTTCAGCAGAAGACCTTGAGAACCGTATTGTCTATGTCAACGGTGACTATGTTGCCGCGCGCGATGCCCGCATTTCCATCTTCGACCGAGGCTTTCTTTTCGGCGACGGCATTTATGAAGTGACCGCCGTGCTGGAGGGCAAGCTGATCGACAGCGGCCCGCATATGACGCGCCTGCGCCGCTCCACCGGCGAAATCGGCATTCCGATGCCGCTAAGCGAAGACGAGATCGTCGCTATCGAGCGCGAGCTGGTGCGCCGCAACAATCTGACCGAAGGTCTGGTCTATCTGCAGGTGACACGCGGCGACGGACGCGACCGCGATTTCGTACCGGCGAAAGGCATAAGGCCTTCGGTCGTTCTGTTCACGCAGGAGACCAACCTGCTCGACAAGCCTGCGCTCAAAACCGGTGCCCGCGTGCTCTCGCTGGAAGATCTGCGCTGGAAGCGCCGCGATATCAAGACAGTGTGCCTGCTGCCGCAGGCGCTGGCCAAGGAAATCGCCAAGAATGCCGGTTGCGACGAAGCCTGGATGATTGAAGACGGGTACGTCACCGAAGGCGCATCGTCCACCGCCTATATCGTGACCGAGGATGATGTTGTCGTCACGCGCCCCAACAGCAACGCCATCCTGCCCGGCTGCACGCGCCTGTCACTGCTGCAACTGATCGCCGAGACCGGCATGAAACTGGAAGAACGCCTGTTCACCATCGATGAAGCCTATGCGGCGAAGGAAGCTTTCCTCACAAGTGCCGGAACTTTCGTCACCCCGATCACCGTCATTGACGACAAGACTATCGGAACGGGCGAGCCCGGCCCGGTCGCCCAGCGCCTGCGCGAGATTTATCTCGACCACGCCCGCCGCACGGCGATCTGATCGGCCTCCATTCCTGAGGCGAAGGAGATTTTGGTTATGACGTGACGAAAAGAGTGTTCTTTCGAGAACCGGAGCGGAACGTACTAAAGGTACGTGAGCACCGGAAGCAAGAAAAACGCTCTTTGCAGTCCGTCAGAGCCGAAATATCCTCGCCTCAGCGTTTCTGGTTATAGACGTCGATACACACCGCCCCCAGCAGCACGATACCCTTGATGACCTGCTGATAGTCGATGCCGATGCCGAGGATGGACATGCCGTTGTTCATCACGCCCATGATCAGCGCGCCGATCACCGCACCGGTCACACGACCCACACCGCCATAAGCCGATGCGCCGCCGATGAAGCAGGCTGCGATCACGTCCAGTTCGAAGCCGATACCGGCCTTGGGCGTTGCCGTATTCAGACGCGCCGCAAAAACCAGACCGGCCAGAGCCGCCAGCACGCCCATATTGACAAAAGCGAGGAAGGTCAGCCGCTCGGTCTTCACGCCGGAAAGCTTGGCCGCATGGCGGTTGCCGCCGACCGCATAGATCTGGCGACCGATCACCGTGCGATTGGTGAGGAATGCATAGGCCGCAATCAGCACCGCCATGATGATCAGCACATTCGGTAGGCCGCGATGCATGGAAATCAGCAGCGACAGATAAGCAATGGCCGCAAAAAACAGAATGTTCTTGATAACGAACAGGCCGAACGGCTCCGTTTCCACCTCATGCGCGATATGGCGCTGACGCGACTTCACATTCTGCCAGATCATGAACCCGGCCAGAAGCACGCCTATGATGAGCGATGTCAGGTAGACGCCGCCCGTCGTGCTGATGATTTCCGGAATGAAGCCGGACGAGAGTTTCTGGAACACGACCGGGAACGGGCCGACAGACTGGCCGCCAAGCACAGCAAGTGTCAGGCCCTTGAAGACCAGCATGCCCGCCAGCGTCACGATAAACGACGGTATGTTGAAATAGGCAACCCAGAACCCCTGCAACGCACCGATCAGCCCGCCAACCAGCAGGCAGAGAATGGCAGCGATAGGGAACGGTACGCCCCAATGCACCATCATTACCGCAGCTAGCGCACCGATGAAACCGCAGACCGAACCGACCGACAGGTCGATATGGCCGGTCACGATGATCAGCAGCATGCCGAGCGCCATGATGACGATATAGCTGTTCTGCAACACCAGATTGGTGAGGTTCAGCGGCTTCATCAGCACGCCGCCTGTAACAATCTGGAAGAAAATCATGATCGCAACCAGCGAGAGCAGCATCCCGGATTCGCGCAGATTGTTCTTGAGATAACGCCCCACGCTGCTTGTCTGGCTGCTTCCGATGATATTCTCGCTCATTGCCGTTTTCCCTTGTTCTGCATGATAGCGCGCATGATGTTTTCCTGCGTTGCCTCTTCGCCGGCGACTTCGCCGACGAAAGCGCCTTCATGCATGACGACGATGCGGTCACAGATGCCGATCAGTTCCGGCATTTCCGAAGAAATGACGACCACGCCCTTGCCGCTCTCCGCCAGTGAATTGATGATAGTGTAAATGTCGTATTTCGCGCCGATATCGATGCCGCGCGTCGGCTCATCGAGGATGAGCACATCCGGTCCGGTGAACAGCCATTTCGACAGCACCACCTTCTGCTGATTGCCGCCCGAAAGCGTGCCGGTCTGCTGAAAGACATTGTGGCTGCGGATGCTCATCTGGTTGCGATAGTCGCCGGCAACCTTCATTTCGCGAATATCGTCGATGACGCCCTTCGGGCTGACGCCGCGCAGATTGGCCAGCGAGATGTTGCGCGAAATGTTTTCGCCCAGCACGAGGCCAAGCTTCTTGCGATCCTCGGTCACATAGGCAAGCCCGGACTTGATCGCCCGCGCTACGGTGGAAATATCCGCGGCCTTGCCGTTGATACGGGCCTCGCCGGTGATATTCGTGCCCCAGGAGCGACCGAACAGGCTCATGGCGAATTCGGTGCGGCCCGCGCCCATCAGGCCTGCAATGCCGACGATTTCGCCCGCCTTGACCTTGAACGACACGTTCTTGACCGAATGGCGCTCCGGATGCAGCGGATGATAGACCGACCAGTTGTCGACCTCCAAAATCACATCGCCGATCTTCGGCTCGCGCTTCGGATAGCGGCTTTCCAGATCGCGATCGACCATCTTGCGGATGATATCGTCTTCCTCGACCTCGCCTGCATGACAATCGAGCGTCGCCACGGCCTTGCCGTCGCGCAAAACGGTAATCTTGTCGGCAACTTCGCGAATTTCATTGAGCTTGTGCGAAATCAGGATCGACGTGATGCCCTGCGTGCGAAACTCCTTCAGGAGCGTCAGAAGCGCTGCACTGTCCGTTTCGTTCAGGCTGGCCGTCGGTTCATCGAGGATCAGCAAGCGCACACGCTTTGACAGCGCCTTGGCGATTTCCACCAGCTGCTGCTTGCCGATACCAATATCGGTGATCAGCGTATCGGGCGATTCCGACAGGCCTACCTTCTTCAAAAGGTCCCGCGTGCGCATATGCACGGCACTGCGGTCGATGACGCCATGGCTCGCCGGTGGATTGACCAGAAAAATATTTTCCGCAATCGACATCAGCGGGATCAGCGCCAGTTCCTGATGGATGATGACGATGCCGAGCGCTTCGGAATCGTTAATGTCGCGAAACTGCCGTTCTTCTCCGTCGAAGAAGATCGAGCCTTCATAGCTGCCGTGCGGATAGACCCCCGACAGCACCTTCATCAGCGTGGATTTGCCCGCGCCGTTTTCGCCGACAAATGCGTGAATCTCCCCCGGCATGACCGTGAAATTGACGTCGCTCAACGCCTTCACGACCCCGAAGGATTTGCTGATGCCACGCATTTCAAGAATAGGTTTGCCAGCATCATCCGGCTGGCCACCCTGCTCGTGCAGCGGGACAGGATTGGCTACATTCATCGCTCACTCCCATTTCAGTTTCTGCGGCCATTGCCCCAGCAAAAAGACAACGTTGTCAATCGCCGAGCCTACCCCAGCCGAAAGACTGGGGATTTGGGGGCAATGGCTTGCAGAAAAGCTCCGGCCATATCCTCCGATACGCCCGGAACGACAGATTACTGGATCTGGTCTTCCTTGTAGTAACCGCTGTCGATCAGAACCTGCTTCCAGTTCGATTTGTCGACGATCACCGGCTTGAGCAGATAGGACGGCACGACCTTGACGCCATTGTTATAGGTCTTGGTGTCGTTGACTTCCGGCTCCTTGCCGCTCATCAGCGCGTCGACCATATCGACCGTGACCTTGGCCAGTTCACGGGTATCCTTGAAGATCGTCGAATTCTGTTCGCCAGCGAGGATCGACTTCACCGAAGGCACTTCCGCATCCTGACCGGATACGACCGGCATCGGCATATCACCGCTACCATAACCTACACCCTTGAGAGACGACAGGATACCGATGGAAATGCCGTCATAAGGTGACAGGACCGCATCAAGCTTCTTGTCGGAATAATAGGCCGAAAGGATCGAATCCATGCGGGCCTGTGCAGTTGCACCGTCCCAGCGCAATGTTGCGACCTTATCCATGCCGGTCTGGCCGCTGCCAATCACAACCTTGCCGCTATCGATATAAGGCTGCAGGACAGACATGGCGCCGTTATAGAAGAAATAGGCGTTGTTATCGTCCGGTGAGCCGCCGAAGAGTTCGATATTGAACGGGCCCGGCTTGTTCTTGAGGTCCAGCGCCGTTTCGATCGACTGGGCCTGCAGCACGCCAACCTGGAAATTGTCGAAGGTTGCATAATAATCGACATTCGGCGTATCGCGGATCAGGCGGTCATAAGCGATGACCTTGATGCCCGCATCGTGAGCCTTGGCCAGCACGTCGGAAAGCGTGGTGCCGTCGATGGACGCAACGACGAGAACCTTGGCGCCCTTGGTCACCATGTTTTCGATCTGCGCCAACTGGTTCGGCACATCGTCTTCAGCGTACTGAAGATCGGTCTGATAACCGCGTTCCTTCAGAACCTTGACCATGTTGTCGCCATCGGCGATCCAGCGCGCCGAAGACTTTGTCGGCATGGCGACGGCGACAAGACCCTTGTCTTCCGCATGGGCCATGCCCGTGAAGGCAAGCGCGGCCATCGCGACTGCCAGGGTTAGAGTTTTCATACCTGCCATTGTTGCACTCCCAAAAATTGGGACAGGCTTCGCCTCGAAACCTGCCGTTCTCCCTAACTCCCGCTCCCCGCCCGAATTGTTGGCCTGCAGATTGCGGAATGCCTCCAAGTCCATTTCCGAACAGGGGTTTAATCCTCTTCGAAAATGCCTAAACCCTAACAAATTGCACGCCTACTTCAGCCCGCAACTGCCTCCCATGCAGCCACAGCACGCCTGGCGCGCTCGCGCGCATCGGCCACGGTGAAACCAGCCTTGTAAAGGCTCGATCCAAGGCCAAAACAGCTCATGCCCGCCGCGACATAGGCCGCGAAATCGCTTTCCGAAACACCGCCCACGGCGCCAAACGGAATATCCTTCGGCAGCACGGCAGAAACCGCCTTGATGCCATCAACACCCAACACACTGGCCGGGAAGAACTTCAGCGCCGATGCGCCTGCACGGATCGCCGAAAAGGCTTCAGTCGGCGTGAAAACGCCCGGCATCGTCACCATGCCATGGAGGCTTGCGCGGCGAATGACATCCGGCTCGACATTGGGGCTGACCATCAGTCGACCGCCGACATCGTGCAGCCGGTCCACATCCTCGACGCTCAACACAGTGCCAGCACCAATCAGCACATTGGCCGGTGCAAGCTTTGCAGCTTTACCAATCGACACGAACGGATCGGGCGAATTGAGCGGGATTTCGATGGCTTCAAAGCCCGTCTCGATCAGCGCCTCGACGATTGCTTCGGTTTCCTCCGGACGAATCCCGCGCAGGATCGCGACCAGCGGATAACGCAGTTTCGGCCATGCAACACGCGCGCTCATTGGGCACCTCCCGCAAAAGCGTGCCTTGCCGCCATGAACAGACCGTCGCGCACCAGTTCGTCCGCCTCGATGCGCCTGACCGCCAGCCCGGCGATTTCAAGCGCGCTTGCATAAAGCCCGCCCATCATGCCATCGGACAACAGCAACACCTGCTGCGGCTTGCCGTAAAGCGTGCGCCCGCCTGCAACTTCCAGCCCGATCAACAGACCGGAAAGCCGCGCCAGCTGGTCGGTCGGCTTGCGGTCATGCACAAGCCAGCCCGCGCGAACCGAGAACAACGCATTGGCGATCAACTCCGGCGTTTCGAGCGAGGCCTTCACGCCCGCTGCGAAAGCCGCGCTGTGCGGATCAACCGCGCCTGCGCCTTCCAGCGCACCGGCCAGCACCGACTTGTCTTTCAAAAGCGCGAACAGTTCGCCCGTCATGAAGGTCCGGTAATCGGCGAGACCGCCCTCGGCAATCCGCACCCATTTGGCATGGGTGCCGGGCATGACGACGACCGCATCATGCGTGCCGCCATGCACGAGACCGAGCAGTTTTGTCTCCTCGCCGCGCATGACATCCGGTGCCGCCTCATCCCGCCGCGCAACGCCCGGCAGCATGATGACGTGACGGCGCGCAGGCACGCGCACCGCAGCCTTCACAATGCCGCCCAGCCCGGCAGGCAGGCTCATATAGGGTGCTTCGATCCAGCCGGTCCGCGAACCGGCCATCCCGCAGATCACCACCGGCAGGTCGTCCGGCGCGCCGAGCGTGGCCAGATGCCGTTCGAGCGTTGGCTCGAAACCGGCTTCCTTTGCCCGCAGCAGACCGTCATCACCCCGGCTTTCACCCAGCACGGCACCGTCCGCATCCAGCGTCCAGAGCCGCAACCGGGTGGTGCCCCAGTCGGCGACGGCCACAAACGGCTTTTTATCGAGAGCCATTCCGGGCCGACCTTAGTGGTTGTCACGCGGCAGGCCGCGCGTATGCGCGATATCCTGATACTTGATCGCGTTTTCCAGAACCGCGCCGGTTTCCATCTGGCCGACAACGGCGCGCTGGATTTCCTGCCACGGCGTCTGGCTTTCCGGATATTTGAAGCCGCCAGCGGCTTCCAGAGCCTTGTGACGCTCGGCCAGTTCCTCATTCGAAATCAGGATATCAGCCGTGCCGCGACCAAGATCGATGCGCACGCGGTCGCCCGTCTTGAGAATGGCCAGACCGCCGCCAGCGGCAGCTTCCGGCGAGGCGTTGAGGATCGACGGCGAACCCGACGTGCCCGACTGGCGACCGTCGCCGATGCATGGCAGCGAGGTGATGCCCTTCTTCAGGAGATAGTCCGGTGCGCGCATATTGACGACTTCCGCCGCGCCCGGATAGCCAATCGGGCCAGCGCCGCGCATGAACAAAACCGTATGCTCGTCGATTTCCAGCGACGGATCGTCGATGCGATGATGGTAATCTTCCGGTCCGTCGAACACGACCGCCTTGCCTTCAAAGGCATTCGGGTCCTTGCTGTCGGAGAGGTAGCGATTGCGGAACTCGTCCGAAATAACGCTGAGCTTCATGATCGCCGACGAGAATAGATTGCCACGCAACACGCGGAAACCGGCATGCTTCTTCAGCGGCTGATCGTAGGTCTTGATGACGTTCGCGTCTTCAATGGTGGCGTTCTTGCAGTTTTCACCGATAGTCTTGCCATTAACGGTCAGCGCATCCTCGTTGATGAGGCCCTGCCCCATCAGCTGGTTGACGACTGCTGGCACGCCACCGGCATGGTAATAATCCTCGCCGAGATATTCACCGGCTGGCTGGAGATTGACCAGCAGCGGGATTTCCTCGCCGTATTTCTGCCAGTCGTCCACCGTCAGCTCCACGCCGACATGGCGGGCGAGCGCGTTCAGATGGATCGGCGCATTGGTCGAGCCGCCAATGGCGGAATTGACGCGGATGGCGTTGACAAACGCATCCTTGGTCAGAACATCCGAAGGCTTGAGATCTTCATAGACCATCTCGACGATGCGGCGACCGGTCAGATAGGACACTTCCTGACGGTCACGGTAAGGCGCGGGAATAGCGGCGGAACCCGGAAGCTGCATGCCCAGCGCTTCAGCAAGCGAGTTCATCGTGGTGGCTGTGCCCATCGTGTTGCAATAGCCGGTCGATGGTGCCGAAGACGCAACCAGCTTGATAAAGCCTGCATAGTCGATCTCGCCCTTGGCCAGAAGTTCGCGCGCCTTCCAGACGATGGTGCCCGAACCCGTGCGCTCGCCACGGAACCAGCCATTGAGCATGGGGCCGACCGAAAGCGCAATCGCCGGAATATTGACAGTCGCCGCAGCCATCAGGCAGGCAGGCGTGGTCTTGTCGCAGCCAATCGTCAGCACAACGCCATCGAGCGGATAGCCGTAAAGCACTTCCACGAGGCCGAGATAGGCAAGGTTGCGGTCGAGACCGGCGGTCGGACGCTTGCCGGTTTCCTGGATCGGATGAACCGGGAATTCGATGACAATACCGCCCGCCTCACGCACGCCTTCGCGCACACGATTGGCCAGTTCCAGATGGTGACGGTTGCAGGGCGACAGGTCCGAACCCGTCTGCGCGATGCCGATGATCGGACGGCCCGACTGCAATTCTTCCTGGCTCAGGCCATAATTCATGTAGCGCTCAAGATAGAGCGCCGTCATATCGACATTGTCAGGATTGTCGAACCATGCGCGCGAGCGGAACTTTGGCGTTTTCGGAGTGACGGGCTTGTTCATGTCTTTGTCCTGCTGGGTAAGAGGCCGCGTTGCGACAACCTCATTTCCTAATCTTCAAATGCTTCGACCACGTGCCGCTTTCCAAACAGGAAAGCATCGGCGACGTGCGTCAGCGGAGCGAGATCGACATCCGAACGCCCCGCACCGATCAATTGCACAAAATGCTTGTAAAGACGCTGATATTCGCGGTCCGGCTCGGCCATTTTTTCGGTGCCCGCAATGGTCAGGCGACTGCCACCATGGCTGAGCAGAAGCGTGCCCTTGTCGGTTTCGACACGAATATCCCAGGTCTGCGGCCCGGTCTGGCGCCAATCCAGTTCGAAGGAAACGGGAACGCCACTTTCCGTCTGAAACAGAAGGTCAGCCGCAATCGGCGCGGCGCGATTTTCCGGGAAATAGAGGTCCGACTGCGTGAGGAAAAAGCGTTCCGGCAGAATATGCGTCACGATGGAAAGCGCATTGATGCCCGGATCGAACACACCGAGCCCGCCCGGCTCCCAGATCCATTGCTGGCCGGGGTGCCAGTGGCGCACGTCTTCCTTCCACGCAACGGCAACCGAACGGATCACCGCGTCTTTCAGAAAATCGCGGGCCGGTTCGACCGCCGCAGCTTCGCGAGAATGCCAGGTGGCATAAAGCGTCAAACCTTCGGCTTTTGCCAGACGGTCCAGCGCCTGCACTTCGGAAAGTGTCGCGCCCGGAGGCTTTTCCAGCATCACATGCTTGCGCGCTTTCAAAGCCGCATAGGCTTGGGCGAAGCGGCCCTGCGGCGGCGTGCACAGCGACACGGCGTCAATGGCGACACCAGACGCCAGCAATTGTTCGATATCGTTGAAAGACGGCACGCTATCCAGCCCAGCATTGCGGCTGGCGACAGCGGCAAGCGCAATACCGTCCACCGCCTCGATGGACGGCAGATGCTGGTCGCGCGCGATCTTGCCAAGACCAACGATTGCGAGGGCAATGTTCGATTGCATACCCATTTCAGAGCGCCTTCACGGCAATATCTTCGGCTGCGGCCTGCGCCAGTCTGTTGACCAGCGGATAGCGAAACGGCTTGGCGGAAATTTCAAACTGATCGCCGGTTTGCGTCTTAACGCCTTCGGAGAAGGACAGGGTCGCCGTACCGAAGAAATGGACGTGAATATCGCCCGGGCGACGGAACAGCTCATATTTGAAGTGATGATGTTCAAGATTGGCGATGGTATGCGACATGTTCGCTTCGCCCGACAGGAACGGCTTTTCGAAGATCACTTCTTTGCCGCGACGAATGCGCGAAACGCCTTCAACATGGTCCGGCAGCGCGCCTACATAAAGCTCCGGTCCAAGCGATGCCTGACGCAGCTTGGAATGGGCAAGCCAGAGATAATTCTGCTTTTCGGTCACATGGTCGGAAAATTCATTGGCAAGGCAGAAGCCGAGACGGTGCGGCTGACCATCCGGGCCGATCAGATAAATGCCCGCCAGTTCCGGCTCTTCGCCGCCATCTTCCGCAAAGGAAGGCGAAACCAGTTCGCCGCCGGTCGCGACCAGCGCGGAACCATCACCCTTATAGAACCATTCCGGCTGAACGCCGGTTTCGCCGGATTTCGGCTTGCCGCCTTCAACGCCCATCAGGAACATGCGCATCGAATCGGTCGGCTTTTCGGCAGCCTGCGCGGCCTTGTGCATCTTGTCGCGACCATCGGCGGAACCAAGATGCGTGAGGCCAGTGCCTGCAACGATCAGGTGAGCCGGATCGGAATGGGTGATCGGCAGGCCGACGCGACCCGCAGCCAGCGCGGCGTCGATATCGACGGCTTCGCCCTTGCCATTGCGCTCCACCTGCTCTGCAAGGCCAATGCCCGCCTGAATTGCCGCCCAGGCCAGTTCATAGGTCGTCGAAGCGCCTTTGACGATATGTGCCGCACCCTCATCATCGCATGCAGCCACACGCGTTTCACCGCCCGCATCGCGGAACTGTACCAGACGTAACATTGATCCTCCCATTTTCCGCATTACCCTTTGCGGAATTCACCCCGACCGCTTGAAGACACCAAACGGCGTCAATTTACGGTTCGCGTTATTAATATGACTATTTTGCTCCAACCCGCTTTGTCAAGCAAGCAGACGCACCCGCCCCACCGGTTGGAAACCTTTGCCATATGCAGGCAGATACAAGCCTTTGTTTTATATCGGTAAACAGAAAAATTGCCCGTTTGTCGCACCGGCATTTTATTGGGAAACGCCGAAAGATGCTTGCCATAAAGTAATATTATATGCTTCATAAATGACGAGGCCGGGAGGGCCTTAATGGGAGGAACCAGCATGAAACGCAGTTTGACGGCCCTGACGGCCGCACTATCGCTTGCCCTGATTTCCAGTGCATCCGCCGCATCGCTGACGGTCGGCTTTTCGCAGATTGGCTCGGAATCAGGCTGGCGTGCCGCAGAAACGGCCCTGACCAAGCAGGAAGCTGAAAAGCGCGGCTATACGCTCAAATTCGCCGATGCCCAGCAGAAGCAGGAAAACCAGATCAAGGCCGTGCGCGGTTTCATTGCGCAGGGCGTCGACGCGATCCTGATTGCCCCGGTGGTCTCCACGGGCTGGGATGCAGTTTTGAAGGAAGCCAAGGAAGCAGAAATTCCGGTTGTCCTGCTTGATCGCCAGATCGATTCGCCGGAAGACCTTTATCTGACCGCCGTCACCTCCGATCAGGTTCATGAAGGCAAGGTTGCCGGCGACTGGCTGGTGAAGGACGTAGGCGACAAGCCGTGCAATGTGGTCGAGCTTCAGGGCACCACCGGTTCCTCGCCGGCCATCAACCGCAAGAAGGGCTTTGAGGACGCGATCAAGGGCCACGACAACATCAAGATTTCCCGCTCGCAGACCGGTGACTTCACCCGTACCAAGGGTAAGGAAGTCATGGAAAGCTTCATCAAGGCCGAAGGCGGCGGCAAGAATATCTGCGCCGTCTATGCACACAATGACGACATGGCCGTCGGCGCCATTCAGGCCATCAAGGAAGCCGGTTTGAAGCCTGGCACCGAGATCAAGATCGTATCGATTGATTCCGTGCCGGATATCTTCCAGGCCATGGCCAGCGGCGAAGCCAATGCGACCGTCGAGCTGACGCCGAACATGGCAGGCCCGGCTTTCGACGCGATTGAAGCCTTCAAGGACAAGGGCACCGTTCCGCCGAAGTGGATCCAGACGGAATCCAAGCTCTATACGCAGGCCGACGATCCGAAAGCCGTCTATGAAGCCAAGAAAGGCCTCGGCTACTGATCCTCTCGTCTTCGGGCCGCGTTTTATCGCGGCCCGGAATGACCTTTGCACATGCAATGGAAGACTGCCATGGCTGCAAAAGACGCTCCATCGGCGGCCGCAATGCCGCTTCTTGAGGCCCGTTCGATCACCAAATCCTTTCTGGGCGTGACCGCACTCGACCATGTGGATCTAACGCTGAACAGTGGTGAAATCCACGCGCTGCTTGGCGAAAATGGTGCGGGCAAATCCACGCTTATCAAGATATTGACCGGTGCCTATCACGGTTTCGACGGGTCTATCCTGCTTGCGGGCCAGCCAATTGCGCCCACCTCTGTCGCGGACGCACAGACGCTCGGCATCGGCACCGTCTATCAGGAGGTCAATCTTCTCGAAAATCTGACGGTTGCGGAAAACCTGTTTCTGGGGCGCCAGCCAAAACGTTTCGGACTGGTCGACCGCAGCCGGATGGAAAAGGATGCGGCAAGTCTGCTTGCCCGCTATGGCCTCGCCATTGATGTCGGCGCTTCCTTGTCCGCTTATTCCGTCGCCATCCGTCAGATCATCGCGATTGCGCGAGCTGTCGACCTGTCGGGCAAGGTGCTCGTTCTTGACGAACCGACCGCCAGCCTCGATGCGCGCGAAGTCGACATGCTGTTCGGGGTACTGCGCCAGTTGAAGGCCGAAGGTCTCGGCATTATCGTCATCACGCATTTTCTGGATCAGGTCTATGCCATTGCCGATTGCGCCACCGTGCTGCGCAACGGTCGTCTGGTCGGCAGCCGCAACCTGTTGGAACTGCCGCGCACCGATCTCATTTCCATGATGCTCGGCCACCAGTTGCAGGAAACCGTGCGCCGCCAGCTCACCGAAGAAGTAAGCCGCGATACGGTCGCGCCGATCCGCTTTGCGGACTTCGGCAAGAAAGGCAGCGTCGCCCCGTTCGATCTCGCCATCAAGCCCGGAGAAGCTGTCGGCATTGCAGGGCTGCTTGGTTCAGGCCGCACCGAAACAGCGCTTTTGATGTTCGGAGTCGATCAGACCGACAGCGGCACGCTGACCGTCGATGGAAAGGAAACAAGACTCCCCTCGCCCGTCGCGGCGATTGGCGAGCGTTTCGCCTTCTGCCCGGAGGAGCGCAAGACCGATGGCATCATCGGCGATTTCTCGATGGCGGAAAACATTGCTCTGGCCGTTCAGGCCAAGCGCGGCTGGTCCAGACCGATATCGTCACGTGAGAAGACGGCGCTTGCCCAGCGCTACATCAAGGCGCTCGATATTCGCCCGCCCGATCCCGACAAGCCGATCAAGTTCCTGTCCGGCGGCAACCAGCAGAAGGCCATTCTGGCCCGCTGGCTCGCGACCGATCCGCGCCTGCTGATCCTCGATGAGCCGACGCGCGGCATCGATATCGGCGCCCATGCCGAAATCCTCAAGCTCATCGGCGAACTTTGCGCCGAAGGCATGTCGCTGGTCATCATCTCATCCGAATTCGAGGAGCTTGCCGCCGTCGCCAATCGCGTCGTCGTCCTGTCCGACCGCCGCCATGTCGCTGAACTCACCGGCGAAGAAATAACCGCCGACAATATCGTGCGCGCAATCGCAGAGACCGGAAGCAAAAAGGAAACTGCGGCATGATGAACCGCATAGGCAGAAAGTTGAAAAGGCTGGCACCGCAACTGGCCGCGCTGGTGCTGATCCTGGCAGCGAATACCATCATCGCGCCTGGCTTTCTCGACATCTCGTTCCAGAACGGGCGGCTCTATGGCAGCCTGATCGACATTCTGGTGCGGGCAGCCCCCGTTGCCATTCTGGCCGTCGGCATGACACTGGTGATCGCAACGCGCGGCATTGATCTGTCGGTCGGTGCGGTCATGGCGATCAGCGGCGCCTTTGCCGCATCACTGATCGTTGCAGGCTATCCCCTTGCGGTCGTCATTCCGGCAGCGCTCGGCGTCGGCCTTCTCTGCGGCTTGTGGAACGGGTTTCTGGTTGCCGTTTTCGATATCCAGCCGATCATTGCGACGCTCATCTTGATGGTGGCAGGTCGCGGCATCGCACAGCTTATCACCGAAGGCGCGATCCTCACTTTCAACAATGAATCCTTTGCAGCACTTGGCTCCGGCTCCTTCCTCGGTATACCCATCCCCGTTCTGATATGGATTCTGGCTGGTCTCGTCGTGGGCCTTGCTGTGCGGTCCAGCGCGCTCGGTTTCCTGATCGAAGCAACCGGCATCAACCGCCGCGCGGCAATGCTAGCGGGCGTCAAGGCACGCTTTCTCCTGTTCAGCGTCTATGCGGTTTCAGGCGTTGGCGCTGCCCTTGCCGGGCTGATCGCGGCGGCAGATATTCGCGGTGCGGATGCCAACAATGCCGGACTGTGGCTCGAACTCGATGCCATCCTGGCCGTCGTCATCGGTGGCACATCGCTCAATGGCGGGCGTTTCTCGATCATGGCTTCGCTGCTCGGCGCGCTCATCATCCAGTCGATCAACACCGGCATCCTGATGGCGGGCTTTCCACCGGAATTCAACCTCATCATCAAGGCCGTCATCATCGTGATCGTGCTCACCTTCCAGTCGCCGGCAATTGTCCAGCTAGTCGCCTTCTTGCGCTCGGAACGCAAGGGCAATGGAGCCAACACAGTCGGCCAAAGCCAGCAGGGAGCACGGCATTGAGAGCTCTTCGCAATCTGCCTTTCCTGACCACAGTCGCGATCTTCCTGCTCGCCTATGCGCTCTGCGTCATCCAGTTTCCCAACATGCTGTCGACACGGGTGATCGGCAATCTTCTGACGGACAATGCCTTTCTCGGCATTGCCGCAGTCGGCATGACCTTTGTGATTATCTCCGGCGGCATCGACCTTTCGGTCGGTTCGGTCATCGCCTTCACCAGCGTCTTCGTTGCCGTGCTGGTCGGGCAGCTTGGGGTGCATCCGCTTGTCGCCTTCGCGCTCGTTCTGGTGATTGCCGCATTGTTCGGGGCATGGATGGGCATGATGATCCATTATCTCGGCATCCCGCCTTTTGTAGCGACGCTTGCAGGCATGTTTCTGGCGCGCGGCGCGGCATTTCTCATCTCGACGCAATCCGTACCCATCGCGCATCCGTTTCTCGATACGTTACAGGGGCTTTATTTCCGCCTGCCGGGCGGCGGCAGACTGACATTCATTGCGATGGTGATGCTGGCCGTCTTCATCGTCGGCGGTATTATCGCCCATCGCACACGCTTCGGCGCCAATATCTACGCGCTGGGCGGAAACCAGCAGTCGGCGGAACTGATGGGCGTTCCGATTGCCCGCACGACAATCGGCATCTATACGATGTCAGGTATCCTTTCCGGCCTCGCCGGGATCGTCTATACGCTCTACACCTCGTCCGGCTATTCGCTGGCGACGGTAGGGGTGGAACTGGACGCCATTGCTTCGGTGGTGATCGGCGGGACCTTGCTGACGGGCGGTGCAGGCCTTGTGGCCGGAACATTCGTCGGCATTCTCATTCAGGGGCTGATCCAGACATACATTGTTTTCGACGGCACGCTGTCTTCCTGGTGGACGAAAATAGCAATCGGTATATTGCTGTTCCTGTTCATTGCTCTGCAACGGGGACTTGCGTGGTTTTCCGATCTAAAGCGCACCCCGAAAAGCGGGAACCGGTTTTCAGGCAAGATGCGCATTGAAACAAATACCTAGCCGGGCAAGGCATGAAGGAGGCCTGAATTGGGATTGCTGGAAACGGCCATAACCGGACGCAAGCGCCATAACAGTCACGCAGTCGTCGTGGGGGAATTGGGCCGTGGCATCGTCGCGGGCACCATTCCCGAAGGGTCCATCCTTCCGGGCGATCATGAACTGTCGCTGCGCTTCGGCGTCTCCCGCACAGTTTTACGCGAGGCGATGAAAACACTTGCCGCCAAGCGCCTGATCGAACCCAAGGCCAAGGTCGGCACGCGTGTTCTGGGCCATGCAAGCTGGAACTTTTTCGATCCCGATGTGCTGACCTGGCGCTTTGAAGCGGGCTTCGATGAGGTCTTCGTGGACCATCTGGCCGAAATGCGCATGGCGCTGGAACCGGCTGCTGCAGCCGCGGCCGCAGAGCGCGCTTCCAGCGACGAGATTGTCGAGCTTTACGCACTCGCCGCCAAGTTCGACGATCCAAGCCACACGCCGGAATCCATCGCCAAGGTCGATCTTGAATTCCATCTTGCCATTGCGCGCATGTCCGGCAACCCGTTCATGCGTTCGGTCAGCGGATTGATCGAGGCCGCACTGGCAGTCTCGTTTCAGCTCTCTTCACCGGCAGCCTCGCGAGAAGGCATCACCGAATGCGCGGCCAATCACCTGCGTATTGCGCATGCCATTGCATCGCGTGATCCGCAAAAGGCGCGTCTGGCGATGGAAAACGTCATTCAAGTCGGCGTCGAGCGCATCCGGGACGTGATCTGAACGTTAAAGCGCATCCCGAAAAGTGTGAAACGGTTTTCGGGATGCGCGTAAGACAGATATTTAGAGCGCCGATCTGATTGAATCAGATCGAAACGCGCTCTAGGACACGTTCAGATCAAACTGCGGCTCGCCGCGCAGCGTATTGCTGACCGTACAGATTTCCTCGGCCATTTCGGCGAGGCGATGCTTTTCATCGTCTGTCAAATCGCCGTCGAAATGGAAGGTGATGTTGAACCGTTCGATACGTGACGGTCCTTCATGGGTTTTGTCGCCTTTCACTTCCACCCGAACATTGGTCAGTTTTTCCTTCAGCTCGAGCTTGCCTGCCGCGATACGGGCGCTCAGCGCCATGCAGGCAGCAACTGACGAATAGATGAGGTCGAGCGGATTGAAGCCTGCCTGACTGACACTGGTGACAATTTCGACGACGCCGCCGGTCGGGGTGGTGATGACGGGGAGCTTTCCATACGGCATCTCTGCGACGGCGCCCGTCTCGCGGGTTCTGACTTTCAGTTCGCTCATTCCTGAATTCTCCTGTAGTCCACGTGCCGCGCCAGCCAGCAACCGACGGTCATGCCTGTTATCCCGCCTTTGGCATCGCGATGGAAGACAAGCTTCCATTCGCCGGGCGAAGGCGCATCCATCGAGCGCTGCACCGGCATCAGCCAGACATCCGGCCCCGCCTCATAGAGCGAATACATGTCACTCTTGCCGAGAAATCCTTCAAAGGCTCCATAGAACGCTCCGCCTTCACTGACGAGCAGGAGATCAGCCTCCAGTTCATCACTGCGATAACGCCCTGCAATATCCTGCTTCGCCGAACCTTTCAGGCGCTGCATCGTCAGGTCCAGATTTTCATCCTCGCGCGTAAGGTGGATCGTATCACCATCGCGACGAATTGTGGTCATCGACGAACGCGCTTCGTTTTCGCTCACCACATCCATACTTTCGGAACCGGTGCCGAAACGTGCTTTCATGCGTCCACGTCCTGCGTCTTCGAGGCTCAGCAGGAGACCGGTTTCAGGGTCGAGCCAAGCACCAAACCAACCGGCATCGGCTTCGACCCGAACCGGCTCCGACGAAGAAACGCCAAGCGCGATATTCATCAGCTTGAAGGCAACGTCGGATGCGCCGCCTTCAAAGTTGAACATGGCGATTGCCGAAAGGCGTTCGTCCGCGCAATGCCAGCGCTGGCAGCGCCAGCCGCGCAAGGCACCGCCATGACCGGTCAGCCGCTTGCCACCCGTTTCCTCGAATTTGAGGCCGAAACCGTAAGGAGCAGCAACGCCATCGCTGAATGTCTGCGGCCCGCTCAGGCGGCGATAGATTCCATTTTGGTCATCGCGTGTCGCATCGATGAACTGTTCCCAAGCGATCATGTCGTCCAGCGACGCGCAGATGCCCGCATCGCCCATCCAGTGGAGGCGATTGACGGCGGGCAGGAAGCCGCGCACCGTATCGCCCTCATAGCCGGTGCATTCGTCGAACAGCGCGGTGTCGGGGATCAGCTCTGCCGTCTTCATGCCAGCAGGCTGGAAAACGCGCTCCGCCAGGAGTTCGACCAGCGACCGGCCCGTATGCTGTTCGATCAGGTCAGCCAAAATGCGGAAATTGCCATTACAGTAGGAATAATGCGTGCCCGGCGCAAAATGCGTGGTCTTCAGGCGGCGCAGCAGGCTTTGTGCCTGTTCGGGCAGAAAGACGCCCTCCGGGTCCGCTCCGCACAGAACCGTCAGCGCCCAATAATCGCGCAGTCCCGACTGGTTGTTGCAGAGATCGCGCACGCTGGGCCGCTTTTCCGCAAACTTGTCGAGATAGGCGGCAAGCGCATCGTCCAGAATTTCCGGTTCGCCGACACTGTCGAGCAGAACGGCGCAGGTGAACTGCTTGCTGATCGAGCAGATCGGCATACGCGTTTCGGGCGTCATCGCCTTGCGCGTGGACAGATCGGCAAAGCCCCATGCCTGGCGCAGCACGACCTTGCCATCTTTCAGCACCGCGACCGCACCACCCGGCCCCTTATAATGCTGCGGAATGGTGCGAACGAAGGCTTCAAGTGCGGAAAGATCGAATTTTGACATGATGCTCAGGCGACTCAGATGAAAATCAACAGCCGCCACGAGGCATTATTTTGTCCGTTCGATCAAGGCCATGGCCGCATGCGGATTATGCGCCTTATAGCCGCTGATCACATAGAGATAGCCATCGCGGGCTATATGATCGGCAACTGGCGGCGTGACAGTCTTCAATCCTTCGGGAATTTCTCCAGCCGCAATCGCCCGGGCGCGCGCCGTCCACTCATCAAGCTGGCTTTCGCTATAACCGAGCGGCTCGCTTTCCTTGGTTCCCATGATGCGGATATAGGCGAAAGGCGCGGTCATGTCGGCAAATTGCGGAAACTCGCTATCGCCCGCAATCACCACCGCCACACCATATTCACGCAGCAAGGCGATGAAGTCCGGTGAATTGAAGCTATCGTGGCGTACTTCCACCGCATGGCGCACATCGCGTCCGTCGACACGCTTCGGTAGAAGCTTCAAAAACGCCTCGAAGTCCACGGGGTCGAACTTCTTCGTTCCCATGAACTGCCAGTTGACTACGCCGAGCTTGTCTTTCAGCTCCATCATGCCGCCGGTCATGAACCGCTCGACGCTTTCGCCCGCTTCCGCCAGTACACGACGATTGGTGGAGAAACGCGGTGCCTTCAGTGAAAACACAAAGTCATCAGGTGTTTCATCATGCCATTTGGCGAAGGTCGCGGGCTTCTGCGGACCGTAATAGGTGCTGTTGATCTCGATGGAAGTGAGCTTGCTCGAGGCATATTCGAGCTGGCGCTTCTTTGACAGTTTTTCAGGATAGAAACTCTTGTCCCACGGTTCATAGGCCCAGCCGCCAATACCGATGCGGATCTTGCCCGTATTTTCCTTGGCCATCGCCGTTCCTCCATACCGGTGCATCATGAGTTCATACAGTTTAGTCATGATGTTTAATCTGTATTCGCACCGCTGGCTATGTTCATATCGGCTTGCTTGACTGGGAGGAGAAGCAGGCGGTTGAACGTAAAAACTCGCCGCGAGACTAGGTCTTTGCACCTGTCGGCCATTTGGGTGCGTCTGACCATGAATTCCCGTTCCCCCGAAAGACATGAATTATCGGGAATTTCCGGTAATCCTTTTTGAAAAGAGGCGGAGAAACCGTCCTTGCAAGGTAAGCCGGAATGGCAAGCCAAACATGGTGAGATTGAGGAAATGCATATAATGACGAGCAAACCCAATGCCCGTACCGGAGGTCAGATCCTGGTGGATGCGCTGCGCATCCATGGCACCGACCGGGTCTTCTGCGTCCCCGGCGAGAGCTATCTCGCCGCGCTCGACGCCTTTCATGATTCCAGCGACGCGATCGACCTGATCGTATGCCGGCAGGAAGGCGGCGCGGCCTATATGGCGGAAGCCTATGGCAAACTAACCGGCAAGCCGGGCATCTGCTTCGTCACACGCGGTCCCGGCGCTACAAACGCCTCCATCGGTGTGCACACGGCCTTTCAAGACTCCACGCCGATGCTGCTTTTCATCGGTCAGGTCGCCAGCGATCAGGTCGAGCGCGAAGCGTTTCAGGAAATCGATTATCGCCGCATGTTCGGCCAGATGGCCAAATGGGTCGTGCAGATCGATGATGCCGCACGCATACCGGAACTGGTCAGCCAGGCCTTTCACCGCGCCGTCAACGGACGCCCCGGCCCTGTCGTGATCGCCCTGCCGGAAGACATGCTGACATCTTTTGCCGCCGTCAGCGACGCACCCGCCTATAAGCAGGTCCAGATGCATCCGGGCACTGACCAGCTGCAGGACATGCAGGCGCTGCTTGCAAAGGCCGAACGGCCTCTGGTGATCGTCGGCGGGGGTGGCTGGGATGCGAAAGCCGTCAGCGATCTGCAGAAATTTGCCGAGAACATGCATCTGCCTGTCGCGGCATCCTTTCGCTGCCAGGATATGTTCGACAACGCCCATCCGCTTTATGCGGGGGAAATGGGAACCTCGATCAGCCCCAAGCTGGCGCAGCGCGTGCGCGATGCCGATCTTCTGATCGTAATCGGTGCCCGCCTCGGTGAAATGACGACGCAGGGCTACGAGCTGGTCGCCATACCGGTGCCGCAGCAGAAACTCGTCCATATCCATCCAGGCGCCGAAGAGCTGGGCCGCGTCTATCATGCAGACGTTCCGGTCAATGCCTCCATGCCTGCATTCTGCGCTGCGGCGGCAAAGCTTGCACCTGTAGCCAATCCGCGCTGGAAGGCATGGACCGACAGCGCCAATGCCGATTACCGCGACAATATCAAAGCGCCTGTCATCCCCGGCGATGTGCAGATGGGCGAAGTGATGGAATGGCTGCGCGCGCATCTGCCTGCCGACGCCATCATCACCAATGGCGCAGGCAATTATTCCGCCTGGCCGCATCGCTTCTACCAGTACCGCACCTATCGCAGCCAGCTTGCTCCCACCAACGGTTCCATGGGTTATGGCGTACCGGCTGCGGTCGCAGCCAAGCTCACCTCGCCCGAACGCACGGTCGTTGCCTTTGCGGGCGACGGCTGTTTCCTCATGAACGGGCAGGAACTGGCAACAGCGGCGCAATATGGCGCTAACGCCATCTTCATCGTCGTGAACAACGGCATGTATGGCACGATCCGCATGCATCAGGAGCGCACCTATCCAGGCCGCGTTTCGGGCACTGGCCTGGCCAATCCTGATTTCGCTGCTCTTGCCCGCGCCTACGGACTGCACGGCGAGGTCGTGGAAAAGACCGCCGACTTTGCAATCGCCTTCGAGGCCTGTGAAAAGTCGGGCAAGCCGGGGCTCATCGAAATCCGCATCGACCCAGAGGCGCTTTCACCGAAGATGAGCCTCAGCCAGATGCGCGAACAAGGGCTCGCCAAACAGCGATAAGCGGACCCCAATAAAAAGCACGCATCCCTCTCGGCCACGAGAGAAGCGTGCAAATAAGACATTTTCAATCACGATTACCCCGGCGTTTTCGTGATCTCATGCGGGGGGGTGAGCCACATCAGAAAATGTCTTTCCGGTGCCGGAGCAAATGTCCCGGCAATCCCGTGATCAGGCGTGCGCTTCTCCACAAGCCTGCTGATTGTCGAGCGCTTCAATCATCAGCTCCACGGCTGACGAGATTGGCGCCACAATCGGAATATCGAAGCCGCCACGCAGTTGTTCCGCTGCTTCACCAAGCGGCCCACCACCGATGATGACTGCTTCCGCACCGTCTATGATGCAAAGTCGCACTGCAGCTTCCAGCTCTGTGCGCAGACGCGCACTGTCGCCTGCCAGCATTTCAGGGTCGCCGGGCGTACAGCGAATACCCGTATAAAGATGCGACAGACCGAGGCTTTCCGCCCGCGCCGCTATCGCATCGGCAAGGTCCGGCGTTACTGTCGCAATGCCGAACCGTCGTCCGTTTCGTGTTGCATCCAGCATCGAGGCTTCGCATATGCCAAGAACCGGCACGGCCAGGCTCTCCTGCAGGAGCACGACACCTGGATCGCCGTAAGCACTGACGATGACCCCGATGCAGTCCGGATCATGCGCCCTGCCGATTTCGATGACCTGCGCCGCCGACTCGTGAAGCTGCTCGTCATTAACGATCATCGAAGGGCTGCGCGTAGCAGTAGCGGATTCGATCCGAAGCCGCCCATCTGCCTTGCGCCTGGCAATATCGAGCATCATCCCGCTCGTTGCCTCTGAGCTGTTTGGATTGATCAGCAGGACATAGGGGGATGATGCAGTCATGTTCAGGCCTGTTCTTTAGAGGTTTTTGTGAAATCGACTGTCGGCTCCTCGGCGTCCGCCGATTGCGTCAGGTCTTCCATGGACCGACCGTAAGTTTCCGGTCCAAGCTGGATGCAGAATGCGAAGACGGCATACATCGATGCGGCAAGACCGAAGACACCGAGCATTCCGTAAGTATCGAACAACGCGCCCGCAATGATCGGCACGAAGGACCCGGCTGCCGAACCGCTCGCGAGAATGAGCGCGACGCCAAAGCCACGGATGCGGGTCGGGTAGAGTTCCGGCGCATAAATCCAGATCGAGGTATTGAGCAACAATACGAAGAACTGGAACAGTGCTCCGAAGAACAGCACCAGATAGATATTCGTGCCGAGATAGATGATCGAAAGTGCTGCAGCACAGGCACAGACTGCACCCAGGGAGAGAACCTTCTTGCGCGGGAAGTAATAGCCGAAAGCAGATGCTGCGATGGCGCCGAGCACGCTGCCGCTCTGGATGATCATGCTGCTGTAAAGAAGGCTGCCCGAAAGCGTATAGCCCATCGAAACGAAGATCATCGGCATCAGCGTCAGGACAGAAAGCTGCGCGCCGTAGCTCATCAGGATCGCAATCGCCACCGGGACGGTGCGGCCGATATAAGGGGCCTGAAACAGTTCCTTCCAGTTGCCTTTGACAGGCTTGACGTCACTGTCTTCCGTCTTCGCCAGATACTCGGTGACTTTCAGGTTCTTGGGCCGAAGCGTTCCTGACGCCAGAATGGAAAGCACCTTGTTTGCTTCATCGATCTTGCCTTGCGAGGCCAGAAAGCGCGGTGTTTCCGGCACGTAACGACGGAAGAAAACCACGAGGAAAGCCGGGATAGCCAACACGGCGAAGAGCCAGCGCCAGTTGTCCTCGCCCGGAAAGAGCGTGAAGACCAGCAGCCCGAAAGCCGGTGCCAGGAAGTTACCGAAGCCGCCTGCGCCGACATTGACGAGACCGGCAGCGGTTCCGCGAAACTTCGGCGAACAGAATTCGGCAAGCATCGTCACCGCGGTCGAGATTTCGCCGCCGACACCAAAACCGACGATGGCGCGTGCGAAGCAGAGCCAGGCGAAGCTCGGTGCGAGCGCACACAGTGCGGAACCGACGGTGAAGAGAAGAAGATTGATTGTCAGCATGACACGACGACCGTACCGGTCGCCAAGAATGCCGGACAGGAGACGGCCTGCCGCCGCACTTGCAAAGGTGATGGTGTTGAGGAAGCCAATATCGGCACCCGACAGACCCCATTGCTCGCGGAGGATCGGCCCGACAAGGCCAATCGTGTTCTGCTCGAAACTGTCAAAGAGACAGCCGATCAGGATCAACGCGAGAATCTGCTTGTGCGCAGTTGTCACGCCGATGTTTCCCAGTGCATTTTCCATCTGCTTGATGGCCGGTGACGTCGCACCGGATTGTATCATTTGTTCCCCTGCCATAACGGTCCAACTCCCATGATATTAGCCGCATGAAATTATTTTTTCACAATCAAACATCAGAAAACTGATTTTTACAAGAACTTTTTTATCCTTTATTTTCAGATATATAGCCTGCACAATCCTTGAGCGAAAAAGATGCAAAATTAATCAAAAGCTGCTAATAGTTAGGCAATCTGAAAATGTGATTTCATCAGGCACACCATGAAAACCACCGAAAAGTCCTTTCTGACCCGTGTGAGAGACGTGATGGACGAACTGCCGCCAGCCGAAAAAAGGCTTGGTGAATTCGTATGTGATTTTCCGGGAGAACTGGCGAGCTATTCAGCGTCGGAACTGGCGGTGCTCGCCCATGTTTCCAACGCGACTGTGACGCGCTTCGTGCGGCGTCTCGGCTACGACACTTATGAAGAATCCCGACGTCACGCCCGCGAGGAAAAGCAGACCGGATCGCGTCTGTTTCTGTCGAGTGCCACCGATGCGGAGAGCGGGCAGTCCCTATCCTCGCACGTCGGTCAGGGCATCGCCAATCTGGAAAAGACCTTTCTTTCCATACGCGAAACGCAGATCGATGCCGTTGTGGACACGATGCTTGGCGCACGCAAGACATGGGTGTTCGGTTTTCGCAGCAGCCAACCCTTTGCCGCCTATTTGCAATGGCAGATGATTCAGGTCGTGGACAATATCATTGCGGTGCCTGGACCAGGCCAGACGCTGGGCGAATATATTGCAAGCATCCGCCCCGACGATATGGTCATCGTCTTCGCGCTTCGCCGCCGTATCGCAAAAATGGACGACATTCTTGCCGCCATTGAAAAGCGCGGCGCGAAACTTCTCTACATCACCGATGAAGGCGCCCCGCTCCGGGCCTCCGCGCAATGGCATTTTCATTGCCAGACACTGGCGCCCGGCCCATTGTTCAATCACGTCGCGGTCATGGCGCTCTGCCATTTGCTGACCACGCGGGCAATTGAAAAAGCAGGCGCTTCCGGACGAAAGCGCCTGCGCGATATTGAAGCCTTCGGCGATCTGCTCGAAGAGCTGTAGGCCTGTTATTTTACGGGTGGCGCGTACATCAGCCCGCCCTTGTTCCACAGCGCATTGATGCCGCGGTCGATCTTGAGCAGGCTGCCCTTGCCGATGGTGCGTTCGAACATTTCACCATAGTTGCCGATGTTGGAGACGACATTGTAGGCCCATTTCGGCTCAAGGCCGAGCTGCTGGCCGCTATCGCCTTCTGCTCCAAGGAAGCGGCGAATATCCGGCTTCTTGGAATTCAGATCCGCCTCAGCTGTTGCCTGCGTGATGCCCAACTCCTCTGCTTCGACCAGAGCGAATAGGGTCCAGCGAACGATGTTGAACCATTTGTCGTCGCCCTGGCGGACGGCGGGTCCAAGCGGCTCCTTGGAAATAACCTCGGGCAGAACGGTGAAAGCCTCGGGTTCGGCAAGCTTGAGGCGCTGCGCATACAGCGCGGACGCATCGGTCGTATATACGTCGCAGCGACCGGTTTCGAATGCCTTCAGAATACCATCGGCGGAATCGATGACCACCGGCTCGTATTTGATGTTGTTGGCGCTGAAATAATCGGCAACGTTCTGTTCGGTGGTCGTCCCCTGTTCGGTACAGACCGACGCGCCATCGAGCTTCAGGGCACTATCGACGCCCAGATCCTTGCGGATCATGAAGCCCTGACCGTCATAATAGGCCGTGCCGACAAAATGGACGCCCATGCCTGCGTCGCGTGAAAGCGTCCAGGTGGTCTGGCGCGAAAGCAGGTCGACTGCACCGGACTGCAATGCGGTAAAGCGCTCCTTGGTCGAAAGCGGAATAAAGCTCACCTTGTCAGGATCGCCGAAGACTGCCGCCGATACGGCACGGCAGAAATCAATGTCGAAGCCGGTCCATTTGCCCTGATCGTCCGGCGACGAAAAGCCCGCAACGCCCTGACTGACGCCGCAATTGATCTTGCCGCGTTCCTTCACTGTCGAAAGCGTATCCGCCTGCGCACCGGTCTGTGCCGACAGGGCAAAACCTGCCGCCAGCAACGAACCCAAAAGAATATTTTTCATTGTTCCTCCTCCCAGAATTTCGAAAAAGCCGATCCATTGCCCGGCAGCACGCCGCCGGGCTTGTTGTTATTCCCACTCACTCAGAGCTAGAGAGTTTCCTGATCCCTTGGAAATACTCTATTTATTTGTTTACGCATGTCTTTATCCCAAAACCGGTTCCCACTTTTGGGAGACATGCTCTACTTCAGCGCAGCCGCGAAGCTATCCTCCAGAACGCTCAGCAGATGATCGGCATTGGCGCGTGTGAAGATCATCGGCGGGCGCATTTTCAGTACATTGTCGAACGGACCTTCGGTTCCCATCAAAATGCCGCGTTCGCGCGCGCCATCATTGATCTTCTTGGCCAGCGCCGTCGCCGGTTCCTTTGTCTTGCGATCCGTGACCAGTTCGATACCGAGGAACAGCCCCTGCCCGCGCACATCGCCGATGATATCGAAGCGCTTCTGCATCGAGCAGAACCCGTCAATGAGATAGTTGCCGATATCGAGCGCGTTGCGGCGCAGATCGTTGCCTTCGATCACATCCAGCACCGCCAGACCTGCAGCGCAGGAAACCGGATTGCCGCCGAATGTGTTGAAATATTCCATGCCGTTGTTGAAGCTGCTGGCTATCTCGCGGGTCGTCACCACTGCCGACATTGGATGGCCGTTGCCGATGGGTTTACCCATGGTGACGATATCCGGAACTACGTCCTGCATTTCGAACGCCCACCAGTGGCTGCCGACACGGCCGAAACCGACCTGCACTTCGTCCGCAATGCAGACACCGCCCGCCGCCCGCACCATCCGGTAGACTTCCTGCAGATAGCCTTCCGGCAGGAAGACCTGACCGGCAACGCTCGGGATCGACTCGGCAATGAAATAAGCGGGGCCGCGTCCCTGGCTTTTGATGGCCTCGATCTGCTCGGCGATGCTTTCGGCAAAGCGCTTGCCATGTTCCTGCAACGGCCAGTCTTCCGGCGCGCGGTAACTATCGGGGATGACGGCTTCAAACACATGATCAGGACGTCCCTTGCCGCCCTTGCGCTTGTATTTATACGGGCTGAGATCGATCAGCTCCTGCGTCGTGCCGTGATAGGCCCAGTCGAGCACCAGCGCATCGCGCTGGCCCGAATGCGCCCGCGCCATACGAAGTGCCAGGCTGTTCGCCTCGCTGCCCGAGCAGGCAAACGAGGCCACCGTCAAACCTTCAGGCAAGGTCGCTGTCAGACGCTCGGCATAGGAAACGATGTTGTCATGCAGGTAGCGCGTATTGGTGTTGAGGATCGCAGCCTGTCTGGCAATGGCCTCCACCACTTGCGGATGAGCGTGACCGAGATGGCAGACATTGTTGAAGCAATCGAGATAGGCGCGACCGCGATTGTCGATCAGCCAGGCACCTTCGCCGCGCACGAACTTGATCGGCTCCGAATAGGAAATCGAGAGGTTCGGCAGCAAAATGTCCTTGCGGGCGCTGACGATTTCAGCGCGCGTGCGTCCCGCCTGGTGGAAGGCTTCCGCCGGAATATCGGCAAGGACTGCAGCATCCGGGAAGATATCGGCCCAGACATCGAGATAGGCTTGTTCGCCGACGCCCAGAATTTCCGCTGCCGTCAGGCCGGTATCGGTCGAGATCTGGAAATGGAGATGCGGCGTCCAGCCGCCATTCTCGTGCATGTCGCCCATATGGCCGACGCGTTCGCCAGCGGCAAGCTTTTGTCCCGGCTTCAGGCGAGACACCGCCTCATGCGCCATATGACCCCACAGCGTGGTGAAAGGGGGGCAGCCTTCCGGCTGATGCTCCAGCGCGATCAGCCCGCCATAGCCGAGCGGCGCGGTCTCGATCTCGACACTTTTCACAGTTGCTGCAAGCGGCGTGTAAACGGGCGTGCCTGCCGGCATGAACAGATCGAGGCCCAAGTGGTGGACACGCCGCTCGCCTTCGACAAAGCGGGAACGGAACGCCTCGTCGGTATAGACGGTACGCTTTTCTCCCCACGGGCCGATGCCCAGTTCCACATGGTTGCGGGCGCAGAAATCGTCCCACCAGGCTGTCGCTTCCTTCGGGCGTTGTCCGGCAGAATCGACCGTCATCACATGGGCCGGGTCGCCATAGGGCACCAGCGCCTTGGTCATGGTCGCCGGATGCGGGCAGACGATGGGAGCAAAATTCTTGGCGTTGGCCTCGATCCAGCCGCGCACGGCGCCAGCACCGTCGACAGCATCGAAACCACATGCCTTGCGCAGGATGGCAGTGGCAAAGCGCGGGTTCATGGCATCGAGCTTGTGCAGAAGCCGCCATGCAGGCGCTTCGCTGATCGCAAGATAAGGATTGTCGCCCGTCTTTTCGTGGCGTGAAGCCGACAGCGTCACGCTGGTGACGAGACGCATCGCAATCAGATCGAATACGAGATCGATTTCCTGCGGCAGAAGCGGATATTTCGCGTGGAACCCGGCAGCAAGGGCCGCAGCCGCGCCAATCGGATCGTCCATATCCAGAATGGAATAGGCAGCGGCAATCGCCACTTCGGCGATCAGCACGGTGTGAACCGCATCGCCAAAATCGATCAGCCCGGCAATACGTTCATTGTTCTGGGGATCGATCAGCACATTCCAGTCATTGGCATCGCTGTGGATCACCTGCGCGCGCAGAAGCGGGAGCTTCGGAGCCACGTCGCGCTCGAAACGGGCAAGGAAGCGCTCGACGACAGCGCGGTCTTCCGGCTTGTCGATAAAGTGCAAACGGTCGCGGGCCCGGCCGGCATGGCGTATGTCCCAGTCGAAATCGCGCAAGGCACCCGGATGAATGAAGCCCTGCAAGGCGCGATCCAACTGGCCCAGCGCGCCGCCCAGATTGTGCATCAGCGCTTTGGTGCGCTTGACTTCGGCCAGCGGCGTGCCCGGCAGCCAGCTTGCCACCCGCAGCGCATGGGGCTTGCCATGCTCCTTTTCGGCAGAGGCCAGAACCTCGCCCGACAGGCTTGCCTTCAGACGCGGCACCGCAAGCGCCGGATCGGCCATGGCCAGATGCTGCAGAAGTGCGGTCTGGAACTCGCTTTCGACCCGCGGCTCGCTGGCATTCACCACCTTCAGAATCCAGTCCCCCGACCCGTTACCCGTCTTCAGCCGAAAATTGCGGTCGCGCTCGCTGTCGAGCGGCGAAGCATTCGCCGTCACGCCGAAATGAAGCTGGGCCAGCACTTCGGCCTCTTGCGGAGAAAAATCAGGGGCGGGATGCGAAATATCGGTCATGGGAGGCGCTTCACGGGTTGAATATGAATGGAAGGTCACAGGATGAGCTTGGCATGTCCGCGATTTTCAGGCATCAGACAAGACGTCGGTCAGACCGGCACTTTGCCGGAATGAACCGGCACATTTACGACCGGAGCGCGTTTCAATCTGATTGGGTCAGATCCGCGCTCTGGCTATTTTTTGACATGCATCACGTTCCGAAAACCGTTTCACACTTTTCGGGATGCGCTCCAGTGGATTGAATTTGACGTTTGATACCCGTCCGATGCAAATGTCGGAATCAGACCACTAGCACGAAAGAACCGACCATGCGGGAACTGGATGCGAAGGATCGCGAGATACTGGCCATTCTCTCCAAGGAAGCGCGCATACCGCTGAAAACGCTGGCGGGCCGCATTGGCCTCTCGCGCAGCGCAACCGGCGAGCGCGTTGCCAATCTTGAGAAGAATGGCGTCATACGCGGCTACAGGGCCGACATAGGCCAGATCGACAAGAATGTCATTCGCGCAATGGTTCTCGTCAGCCTCAAGCGTACGCCGGCGCTCGGTCTTCTCGATGAACTGGCGCGGCACGCCGAAGTGCGCCGGGTCTCCTCGGTGAGCGGCCAGCTCGATCTGATCGTCGAGGTTGAAGTTCCCACCATCGATCGGCTCAACAGCATGCGCGATCTCATCGCCACCCATGAAACTGTAGAGGATCTCACTACTGCCATCGTGCTTCGCCGTGATATCGAGCGTGAAACCGTTTGAAATAAGGCTGCACAACTTTAGTCTGGATCATTGCAATTTAAGGTAGACATTCTACCCCAAGTCGAACATAACGCCCCTGGGTTGAAATGGAGGGGACATGAACACGCTTAATCTATTCATTATCGGGTTCGGCTTTACCGCACTCGTCATCACATGCATTTTCGCCATTGGCGGCGGCACGATCTGATCGGCCACGAACCAAAATCTCATTATAATATCATGCCCGCAGCAGGGGTTCCCCAAGGAAGATTGCTGAAGACTCGCGCACAGCGCGGATCATGAAATCGCTCAGCACCCGGATTCGCGGTGCAGCCACCACATCAATGTGACAGCTCATCCAGTATTCACGCACCAGATGCATCTCGCGCGGCAGAACCGGAACCAGTTCCGGATGCCGGCTGGCGATGAAATAAGGCAGCACACATAGGCCATAGCCTATCTGCGTCGCGATAAGCTGCGCATGGATGCTGGAGCTTTGATAGGTGCAGCGCTGCCCCGGCAGGATTTCGCGCATATAATCAAGGCCAGGCGTGAACACCATGTCATCGATATATCCGATGAAGGGATGCCGGGCCATGTCCTCGCGCGTCCTGATCGGCGGATGCCGCTCCAGATAATCGCGATGTCCATAGATGAAGAGACGATAAGGTGTCAGCTTCTCGCTGTGATAGGGACCGGTGCGCGGCATATGCAGCGTGATCGACAGTTCCGCCTCACGGCGTGACAGCGACATGATCTGCTGGATTGTCACCACTTCCACGAACAGGCTCGGATAGGATTGCGCCAGCACCGGCAGGCGGTCGGCAAGAAAGAAATTGCCGAAACCTTCGAGCGTGGAAAGACGCACGACACCCGACAGCGCCGCCATATTGCCGGTGGCCTCGGTCTGGAACTTCATCGCCTCGCGCTCCATGACCTCGGCAGACGTCACCAGCCGTTCGCCGATCGGCGTCAGCAGATAGCCACGCGGATTGCGCTCGAAAAGCTTGGTCGAGAGGGTCTGTTCCAGCCGGTCGATCCGGCGCAGAACCGTGACGTGACTGGTGCGCAATTGCCGCGCCGCCGTGGAGAGCTGGCCGGTGCGCGCGACCGCCAGAAAATATTGCAGATCGTCCCATGTGAACTGCCGCATGCACTCCTCCCAAACAGTTGCGGCAGCCGCAGTCACCGCCCCTGTACGTTTTTGAACAGACAATGTTCAAAAATTGTTGTTCGTGTACGCATTTGTCAATGCTACCGTTCTAATTCAAAGCCCGAGCGGAGGAACAAATCGGGCGGAAGCAGCGGGTAAACAGCCAAGAGGAAAGCTGTTGCCCGATCTCGAAAGACTGCTTCACTACAGCATCGGCCTGAAAATCGGAGTCGAAATTCTGAAAGCACGATGCGTAGATTCGATAGTTTAGAGCATCCTTGTGTAGCGTCCGTAAGGACGTAGGGCGCTCTAAAGGATACCGTGCGGTTTTCCCGTTACGGTCTATAGTGTTATTGGGAGGAGCACTTCATGAAATGTCTCGCACTTGCAACGGCAGCGCTGTTCGCCGCCACGGCTATCTCGTCGGCGGCGGAAATTTCCGACGGCAAGGTCAAGATCGGTATTCTGAACGATCAATCCGGCGTCTATGCCGATTTCGGCGGCAAATGGTCGTTCGAGGCTGCCAAGATGGCTGCTGAAGATTTCGGCGGCAAAGTGCTCGATGCGCCGATTGAGATCATCACGGCGGATCACCAGAACAAGCCGGACGTCGCCTCGAATATTGCGCGCCAGTGGTACGACACCGAACAGGTCGATTCCATCATGGAACTGACGACCTCGTCGGTCGGCCTCGCTGTTCAGGCCCTGTCGAAGGACAAGAAAAAGATCACGATCAACACCGGTGCCGCCACTTCGGAACTGACCGGCAAGCAGTGCACGCCATATGGCTTCCATTGGGCTTATGATACCCATGCGCTAGCAGTCGGCACCGGCGGCTCGCTCGTTAAGCAGGGCGGCGACACCTGGTACTTCCTCACTGCCGACTATGCTTTCGGCTATTCGCTGGAAGAGCAGACGACCAAATTCGTCGAATCCAAGGGCGGCAAGGTTCTGGGTGCCGTGCGCCACCCACTGGCAACCACCGATTATTCGTCCTTCCTGCTTCAGGCACAGTCCTCCGGCGCCAAGGTCGTGGGCCTCGCCAATGCGGGTCTCGATACGTCCAATGCCATCAAGCAGGCGGCCGAATTCGGCATCGTTGCCGGTGGCCAGCGTCTGGCGGCACTGCTCTTCACCTTATCGGAAGTGCACGGTCTCGGCCTTGAAGCCGCGCAGGGCCTGACACTGACGGAAGGCTTTTACTGGGATCGTGATGATGAATCGCGTGCATTCGGCAAGCGCTTCTTCGAGAGGACCGGCCGCATGCCAAACATGATCCAGGCAGGCACCTACTCCGCCGTCACGCAATATTTGAAGGCGATCAAGGAAGCCGGAACGGATGAGACCGAAGCGGTCGCCAAGAAGCTGCATGAAATGCCGGTCGAAGACGTCTTTGCCCGCCACGGCAAGGTCGGCGCCAATGGACGCATGATCTACGACATGTATCTGATGGAAGTGAAGAAGCCGGATGAAAGCAAGGCGCCTTGGGATTACTATAAGGTGCTGGACACCATTCCCGGCGATCAGGCTTACATGAAGCCGGAAGAAAGCGGCTGCCCGCTGGTAACGCAGTAAAGAGGCTGGTTGAATGAACGCAGCAACTGGCAATATGGCGGCCCTGCATGATGCAGGGCCGGACGGGAGAGGCTCATCCGGCAGGACCGTTCTATCGGCGCGCGGACTGGGCAAGTCTTTTGGCGGCTTTCACGCAGTCAAGAATGTCGATCTCGACGTGGAGCATGCTCGCGTTCATGCGCTGATCGGCCCGAACGGCGCAGGCAAAACCACGGTTTTCAATCTCCTCACCAAGTTCTTGCAGCCATCGAGCGGTGAGATAACCCTTCTTGGCGAAACCATCACCAAAACCGATCCGGCCAAGGTGGCCCGCATGGGACTGGTGCGCTCATTCCAGATTTCGGCCACTTTCCCGCATCTGACAGTGCTGGAAAACGTCAAGGTCGCCTTGCAGCGCCCCAATGGGCTTGCGACGCAGTTCTGGCGCTCGCTATCGGCACTCGACCGGCTCGATGCACAGGCCGTCGAGCTGTTGGAGCGGGTCGGCCTTGCCGATGCCCGCTATGCACAGGCCGCCGATCTCTCCTATGGCCGCAAACGCGCGCTCGAGATCGCCACCACGCTGGCGCTTGATCCGAAAGTCCTGCTGCTTGATGAGCCGATGGCAGGTATGGGCCATGAAGACGTCCACACCATTGCCGCCCTCATCGCCGATGTGGCGAAGGACCGCGCGGTGCTGATGGTGGAACACAATCTCAAGGTGGTGGCCGATATCGCCCACCACGTCACGGTGTTGCAACGCGGCGAGATTCTCGCCTCCGGCAGCTATGCCGACGTCTCCAAAGACGAGCGCGTGCGCACCGCCTATATGGGAACCGAACATGAATAAAGGCCAACCGCTCCTGTCCGTGCGCGGGCTGAATGCCTGGTATGGCGAAAGCCACGCCCTGCATGGCGTCGACCTCGACATCTGGCCGGGCGAAACCATCACGCTTCTGGGCCGCAACGGCGTCGGCAAGACCACGACACTGCGTGCCATCATGGGCATCATCCGCAAGCGCACCGGCACCATCACGCTCGACGGCAAGGATATCATGCGCGTGCCCCTGCATCGCATCGCCCATGCGGGTCTCGGTTTCGTGCCGGAAGAGCGCGGCATCTTCGCCACCTTGAGCGTGCATGAAAACCTGCTTTTGCCGCCCGTCGTTGCCAAGGGAGGTATTGGGGGCGTCCAGAGCCTCATGTCTCTGGATGAGATCTACGAACTTTTCCCCAATCTGCATGAACGCCGCAACAGCCCCGGCACCAAGCTTTCAGGCGGCGAACAGCAAATGCTGGCCATTGCGCGCATCCTGCGCACCGGGGTCAAGGTGCTGCTGCTTGACGAGCCGACCGAAGGTCTGGCGCCCGTCATCGTGCAGCGCATCGGCGATGTGCTGGTGGAGCTGAAGAAGCGCGGCATGACCGTGCTTCTGGTCGAGCAGAACTTCCGCTTCGCGGCCAAGGTCGCCGACCGCTTCTACCTCATGGATCATGGCGTTGTGACGGAAAATTTCCCGACCGCCGAACTGCCCGCCCGCATGGCGGCGCTCAACGAAGCGCTGGGGGTATGACACGATGACAATGATTTTCGGAATACCTTTGCAGGCACTTCTCGGGCAGCTGCTGGTCGGCCTCATCAACGGCTCGTTCTACGCTATGCTGAGCCTTGGCCTTGCGATCATCTTCGGACTCTTGCGCATCATCAATTTCGCCCATGGCGCGCAATATATGCTTGGCGCTTTCGTCGGCTATCTGCTGTTGAGCTGGCTCGGCATCGGCTACTGGCCAGCGCTGATCCTCGCTCCGCTTATCGTCGGCCTTGGCGGTGCCATCATCGAGCGCGTGGCCCTGTCGCGGCTTTACAATCTCGATCCGCTTTACGGCTTGCTCTTCACCTTCGGCCTTGCGCTGGTGATCGAAGGCACGTTCCGTTATTATTATGGTGCTGCCGGCCAGCCTTATGCTGTGCCGCCGTCGCTTGCAGGCGGGCATAATCTCGGCTTCATGTTCCTGCCGAACTATCGCGCCTGGGTCGTCGTCGCCTCGCTTTTCGTCTGCCTCGGCACCTGGCTTCTGGTGGAAAAGACCAAGCTCGGCGCCTATCTGCGTGCCGCGACTGAAAACCCCACACTGGTCAAAGCCTTCGGCATCAATGTGCCGTTGCTCCTCACCTTCACCTATGCGCTGGGTGCTGCCCTTGCCGGTGTTGCAGGCATCATGGCCGCACCGATCTATCAGGTCAGCCCGCTGATGGGCTCTAACATCATCATCGTGGTCTTTGCCGTGGTGGTCGTCGGCGGCATGGGCTCGATCCTTGGCGCTATCATCACCGGCTATGTGTTGGGGCTGGCGGAAGGTCTGACCAAGGTCTTCTATCCGGAAGCCTCCAGTATCGTCATCTTCGTCATCATGGCTATCGTCCTTCTGGTTCGACCCGCCGGACTGTTCGGAAAGGAGGCCTGATATGGCTGACACCGCTCTCAAGGCTACTTCCCGGGCAACCGCAGCTCCGCGCGACAGCAAGGCACCTGCCATCAACAGCCTCTCGGTCATCGTCCTCGGCATCGCCCTCGTCGGGCTGCTGGCGGCACCCTTCATGGTGTACCCCATCTTCCTGATGAAGATGCTGTGCTTTGCGCTGTTTGCATCCGCCTTCAATCTTCTGCTTGGCTATACGGGCATTCTCTCCTTCGGCCATGCGGCCTTCTTTGGCGGCGCTGCCTATATCACGGCCCATACGGTGAAAGTCTGTGGCGTGACACCGGAATTGGGGCTTGTCCTCGGCGTTCTCGCCGCAGCAGCGCTTGGCCTCGTCATCGGTTATCTCGCCATCCGCCGTCAGGGCATCTATTCGACGATGATCACACTGGCACTGGCGCAGATGTTCTTCTTCTTCTGCCTGCAGGCTTCCTTCACCCATGGCGAAGACGGATTGCAGGGCGTGCCGCGCGGTTATCTCTTCGGCATCATCGACCTCAACCAGCCGATGAACATGTATTATTTCGTGCTGGCCGTGTTTGTCCTCGGTGTCTTCGTCATCTGGCGCATCATCAACTCGCCCTTCGGCATGATCCTGAAATCGGTACGCGAAAACGAAAACCGCGCGGTCTCGCTCGGCTATTCCGTCAACCGCTACAAGCTCGCAGCCTTCGTCATGTCGGCAGGACTTGCAGGTCTTGCAGGTGGCCTGAAGGCGCTCGTCTTCCAGTTTGCAACGCTCACCGATGTCGGCTGGCAGATGTCGGGCGAAGTGATCCTGATGACGCTTCTCGGCGGCATCGGCACGCTGATCGGCCCCATTGTCGGCGCTGCCTTCGTCGTCGCGCTGCAGAACTATCTCGCAACATCCGACTTCCCTGTCACAATCGTGACGGGCGTCATCTTCATGGCATGCGTCCTCCTCTTCCGTAAGGGAATCGTAGGCGAGTTCTATGCATCGCGGATTGGAAAGAAACTCTTCGGCTAACCAACATTTCGGGAGCCGCACGCTCGTTCGATAGCGGCTCCATCTTTTACTGGATATGAGATCATGACCGACACCTACGATTACATCGTGGTTGGCGCGGGCACGGCAGGTTGCGCCCTCGCGAACCGGCTTTCCGTAGACCAGAACCGCTCCGTGCTGCTGCTGGAGGCAGGCGGAAAAGACAATTACGCCTGGATCCACATCCCGGTCGGCTATCTCTATTGCATCGGCAACCCGCGCACCGACTGGTGCTTCACCACAGAGGCCGAACCGGGGCTGAACGGTCGCTCGCTTGGCTATCCGCGCGGCAAGGTGCTTGGCGGCTGCTCCTCCATCAACGGCATGATCTATATGCGCGGCCAGGCCCGCGACTACGACCTGTGGCGTCAGGCCGGATGCGAAGGCTGGGGCTGGGACGATGTGCTGCCCCTCTTCAGGAAGTCGGAAGATTATTTTGCAGGCGCCAGCGATCTGCATGGCGCAGGCGGCGAATGGCGTGTCGAAAGCGCCCGCCTGCATTGGGATATTCTGGATGCCTTCCGCGATGCGGCAGTCTCTGCGGGCATCCCCGCCACCGATGATTTCAATGGCGGCGACAATGAAGGCGTGTCCTATTTCAAGGTCAACCAGAAGCGCGGCATTCGCTGGAATACCGCCAAGGCCTTTTTGCGTCCGGCGCTGGGTCGCAACAATCTGACCGTCGAAACCGGCGCGCATGTGCGCCGCATCGAGATCGAGGAACTGCGCGCCACCGGCGTCACCTTCGACCAGAACGGCACCACCCGCACGGTGAAAGCAAAACGCGAGGTTATTCTGGCCGCCGGTGCGGTCGGATCGCCGCAGATTCTGGAGCTTTCAGGCGTTGGGCGCGGCGACGTGCTGCAGCAGGCGGGTATTCCGGTCACGCTGGAACGCAAGCAGCTCGGTGAAAACCTGCAGGATCATCTCCAGCTCCGCTGCGCATACAAGGTTACAGGCATTCCGACCCTCAACGAAAAAGCCAACAAGCTTGTCGGCAAGGCGATGATCGGACTGGAATATCTGCTGCGCCAATCCGGTCCCATGTCGATGGCGCCGAGTCAGCTTGGCGTTTTCACCCGCTCCGACCCGTCCTACGAAACCGCCAATCTGCAGTATCACGTGCAGCCGCTCAGCCTTGAAAAGTTTGGCGAAAACGTCCACCCCTTCCCCGCCTTCACGGCCAGCGTGTGCAATCTGCGCCCCGACAGCCGCGGCTCGATCCACGTCAAATCACCGGATCACCGCGCCCAACCCGCAATCCGGCCAAACTATCTGGCGGCGGAAAGCGACCGCCGCGTTGCCGCCGACGCAATCCGCATCACGCGCCATATCGTGGCGCAGGCACCCTTGCAGCAATATCGCCCCGAGGAGTTCAAGCCGGGTCCAAGCTATGAAACGCAGGAACAGCTGGAAAAGGCCGCTGGCGATATCGGCACGACGATTTTCCATCCGGTCGGCACCTGCCGCATGGGACGGGACGCGGAAGCTATCGTCGATCCCCGCCTGCGCTTTAACGGCATTGCGGGCCTGCGCGTCGCCGACGCCTCGGTCATGCCGACCATCACTTCCGGCAACACCAATTCGCCGACTCTCATGATCGCCGAGAAGGCCGCACAGATGATTATTGCGGATAACAGATAGGCATTTCCAGCAAAAGTGCGAAGCGGTTTTGCGCCCGGATAATGCTCAAAGCAAACAACTAGAGCGGTTCCAACGATTCAGTTTTAACGGACCGCTCCAGGACCGGCTTTCCAATGAGACGGTCAGCGGAAATGGCAATCCGCTCACCGTCTCGTGAACGCAATTTCGGCATCATCGCTTCGACAGATTCTGAAATAATTTTCCTTGTTTATTGCCCGACAAAAGGGAATTATCGGCAACAAGGTGGGCAGGGGGAGAAAGATCATCTCAAAAGATCGTTTTCCGGGACCGGCTCTCCAAAGTCTCTGAACAAGGAAAACAAAATGTCGTCAGTCCTTTCCCGCTACACGCTGACCCGTCGCGCCGGTCTGAAAGCCCTTCTCTTCACCGCAGCCGCACTGACTGTCGGCTTCGCGTCGGCACCGAGCCACGCAGAAGACAAGACCATCAAGGTGGGCATCATGGGCGGCGAAGACGAAGACGTCTGGAAAGTCGTTGCCGAAGAAGGCAAGAAGCATGGCCTCAACATCGAGCGCGTGACCTTCAATGATTACAACCAGCCGAATGAAGCGCTGGAACGCAAGGAAATCGACGCCAATGCCTTCCAGCACAAGCCTTACCTCGACGAACAGATTAAGCAGCACGGCTACAAGATCAGCGTTGCCGGCTACACCGCCGTCTGGCCAATCGGCATCTATTCGCGCAAGGTCAAGAACCTTGACGAACTGAAGGAAGGCGCGGTTGTTGGCGTACCCAACGATCCGACCAATGAAGGCCGCGCATTGCGCGTTCTCGAAGCAAGCGGCCTCATCAAGCTGAAGCCGGATGCGGGCATTCTCGCAACGCCAATCGATATCGTTGAAAACCCGAAGAAGCTCGAAATCAAGGAACTCGACGCCGGTGTCGTCGGTCGGTCCATCGATGATCTCGATGCAGCCATCGTCAACAATGACTGGGCTGCGAAAGCTGGTCTGAAGAAGGAAGAGGCAATCGGCTGGGAATCCAAGGAAAACAACCCATACAACAACTTCATCGCGGTCCGTACCGAAGATGAGAATGCAGAGTGGGTGAAGAACCTTGTTGCTTCCTTCCAGAACGACGCAGTGAAGGCCGAACTGGACCGCGTTTACAAAGGCACAGGCATTCCAGCCTGGAACTAATCGCTTTTGAAGCTTGAAAGTCCGCGCCGGAACCGTTTCCGGCGCGGCTTTTATTGACGTACCGACAAAAATTGCCCTAAAGCATCGCCACAGCAAAAGCTGATGGCTTGAGCCAGGCATCATCCTTCCTTGAAGCCTTATCCGATTGCAGTTTGCCGCTGTTTACCGCGGCGCATCTAACTATAGAAGAAACGACCGTGACCATTGAAAAGCCACCCGCCGCATCAGCGCCCATCGTCGAGATGAAAGACGTGCGCCGAATGTTCGGCGATACGGCAGCCATCAACGGCGTTTCGCTTTCCGTCGCACGCGGCGAAATCCTCGGCATCATCGGTCGCAGCGGCGCGGGCAAGTCCACGCTGATCCGTTGCGTCAACGGCCTTGAAAAGCCGGATGCCGGCTCGATCCTGATCGAAGGTCGTGAAATCACCGGCCTTGGCGAAGATGCGCTGCGCCCCGTGCGCCGTCGCATCGGCATGGTGTTCCAGCATTTCAATCTGCTTTCGGCCAAGACCGTTGCCCAAAACATCGCTCTGCCGCTGAAAATTGCGGGCAAGCCGAAGGCTGAACGTGTCAAGCGTGTGGCAGAACTGCTGGAGCTGGTCGGCCTTTCCGACAAGGCAAAGCAATATCCCGCCCAGCTCTCCGGCGGCCAGAAACAGCGCGTCGGCATCGCTCGCGCTCTTGCTGCCGAACCTGCCGTGCTGCTTTCCGACGAAGCGACATCTGCGCTCGACCCGGAAACCACGCAGTCCATTCTGGCGCTGCTGAAAGATATCAACACCAAGCTCGGCCTCACCATCCTGCTCATCACCCATGAGATGGAAGTGATCCGCCGCATTGCCGACCGCGTCATCGTGCTCGACCATGGCGCAATCGCAGAGGAAGGCCCGGTCTGGAAAGTCTTCGCCAACCCGCAATCGCCTGTCACGCAGAGCATGTTGCAGGTGCTTACGCCGGAACTGCCTGCCATCTGGCGCGACCGGCTGGAAAAATCCGGCGATCTCGCCATACTGAAGGTGAAACTGTCGGGCGCGGCGGCAAAAGGCGCGTTCTTCGGTGATGTCGCCGCTGCCACCGGAATCGCACCGCAGCTGATCCATGGCGGCATGGACACGATTCAGGGCGAGCCGGTCGGCACGCTCTTCATCGGCCTGCCCGCACAGGACAAGGCGAAACTCGACGCCACAATCACCTATCTCAACACCCATGCAGACGCCACGGAGGTACTCGGCTATGTCTCAGGCGATGCTTGATCTTCTCTGGCGCTCCTTCTGGGAGACCATCATCATGACCGGCTTTTCGAGCCTGATTTCGCTCGTCGTCGGTCTGCCGCTCGCGCTCATCATGATCCTGACCGAACGCGGCGGACTTGCCCAGAACCTGACCGTCAATATGTTTCTCGGCGCCATCATCAACGGCTTCCGCTCGGTTCCGTTCATCATTTTGCTGGTGGCGCTGATCCCGGTCACGCGTCTTATCGTCGGCACATCCATCGGCACATGGGCCTCCATCGTGCCGCTGTCCATTGCCGCTATCCCCTATTATGCGCGCATAGCGGAAGTATCGTTGCGTGAAGTGGATCATGGCCTGATCGAAGCCGCGCGCTCCATGGGCGCGAACCGCTGGACCATCGTGCGCGAAGTACTCGTCCCCGAAGCCCTGCCGGGCATTGTCGCGGGCTTCACGGTCACAATCATCACTCTGGTCGGCGCATCGGCAATGGCAGGCGCCATTGGCGCGGGCGGTCTGGGCGATCTTGCGATCCGCTATGGCTATCAGCGCTTTGAGACGCAGATCATGATCGCGGTCGTGATCATCCTCATCATCATGGTTTGCGGTATCCAGTGGATCGGCGACCGGCTGGTGAGCCGCCTCGACAAGCGCAACCTGCGCGCCTGAAACCTTATCGCTTCCTCTCACGGAAACCCGCTTCCAGCGTGTTTCCGTCGGGATCGAAGACCAGTGCCGCGTAGTAGCCCATCTCCTCCGGCCCCTGATAGCCGGGACCGCCGCTGTCCTTGCCGCCCGCTTTCAGTGCGGTTTGATGAAAAGCCTCAACCGCCTCGCGGCTTCCGGCCGTAAACATCAGATGCAAGCGGTCGCCGGGCTTGTCCTCGCCATCACCTGCCCCATCCGGACCGCCATGGATCCACAAAAACGGAACAGGCGCCCGCTCTCCCCCGCTGACGAAGAAGCCGGTGCCTGAGCGGGCAATGACCTCCAGGCCAAGTTCGGGCATGCAGCTTTCATAAAAGGAAAGGCTGCGATTGACGTTACGGGCTTTGAATCCGATGTGATCGAAGAGCGACATGAGATTCAATATATCGCGCCTAGCTATAAAGAAAAGCGGCGCTTCCATTTTTGGGAAACGCCGCAATCACTCTTCAATGCTTGGTAATACGAGAGCCTGAATCAAAAAGCGGCATGTGTGTGGGAAATGGTGATTTTCGAGTACCGGAGCGCAGTGTACTTTGGGTACATGAGCACCGGAACGGAGATAAATTGCCATTTGCAGCTGCACAGGACGACTTTTGGAACAGGCTCTGAAAGTTATCCGCGCGTCCGTGCCAGACCATCCTTTGCCGGCTGGTATTTCGGGTCAAGCTGTACAGCCCGCGAATAGGAATTTGCAGCCTTGGCCTTGTCACCATTGTGTTCGTAAACGAGCGCCTGGTTGGCCCAGCTTTCCGCGATGCCCTGGTCGAGCGTGATGGCCGTGTTGAAATCGTCGAAGGCATTGTCGTAGTCGCCAAGTGCGACATAGGAAATGCCGCGACCGTTATAAGGTTCCGGCGCCGTGGAATTGAGCGAGATTGCCTTGGAGAAATCCTCGATAGCCTGCTTGTGCTGGCCTTTCGCCTGATAGATCAGGCCGCGATTGTGATAAGCGCGACCGTCCGTCGTCTGCAGGGAAATGGCCTGATTGAAGTCGCTGAGTGCCTGATCGAGACGTCCGGCCTGACGATAGACATTGCCGCGCCCGATATAGGCAGCATCATATTGTCCATTGAGCTGGATGGCCTTGCTGTAATCCTGCACGGCCTTGGTGCTGTCGCCCATATAGCGATAGACCAGCGCGCGGTTGGCATAGGCCTGATAGAAATTCGGGTTGAGCGCAATCGCCTGATCGAAATCGCGCAGCGCTTCCTTGTAACGCCCGGATTTTCCATAGGCGGAGCCGCGCACATTGTAGCCTTCCGGATCACGCGGATTGCTCTGGATCACGCTCGTCAGCGAACTGATGTTCTCGCTCGATCCCTGCGCACGGTCGACCGTACTCAGTGCCGTCGTCGTGGAGCTTTGGCAGCCCGCTACGGTCAAAGCCAGAAGTGCGGCGGCAATGATGAGGCCATTTCGACCTGTTCCACCCAATGCCTCAATTCCCGAAACTTTCGTTCCAGACGATTGCATCACCTTTAAGCGCGTGGGCAACGACTGCATTCCTTTCAGCTCGCATATGGGGCGCAAGGCCCTTCTGCTTCTACTCCATCCCCGTAGCCAGCCCAATTTCGAGGGCCCGCCCCAGCCGGACTGTTCTGTCTGTTACGACACCATACTGGCCTCAACCACCAGATAAAAACAGCAAAAAGGCGGCATTGTCTTCAGCTTGGTTTACTTTTGGATAGCCCGCCTGACAGTTGGGTGTCCTAATTATTTGTTTTTACACATATTGGCACACGAGAAGTCCAGAAACTTTTCGTAACGCCGCATTAAAAATAGAAACCTGAACAAATGAAAATGAATCTGGCTGACATAAAACCGCTTCGCATGGTGCCGGAAACGGTCTCAAATATCTGAGGTCAAAACGTGCAAAATCCGGCGCAAGCGGAAGCCAGCACCGGAAAGCAAAAAAGGCGCTGTTCAACAGCGCCTGTTTTTAAAGTCGATCAGCGAGCGCCTGGACGGCCGCCGATGAGGCCTTCACGCTGTGCGCGCTTACGGGCCAGCTTGCGTGCGCGACGAACGGCTTCTGCCTTTTCGCGGGCGCGCTTTTCGGACGGCTTTTCATAGTGGCCGCGCATCTTCATTTCGCGGAAGATACCTTCGCGCTGCATCTTTTTCTTGAGAGCGCGGAGAGCCTGATCAACATTATTATCGCGGACGAGTACCTGCACGTGTATTCCCGTATCGGTTAGAATTTCGGTTAAGCCTGAGGCCGTTAGGGGGTCTTTTAACGATTTCAGCCGGTCTGACCGGCCGATCAACGCCCAAAGGCTCCCAAGCTTCGCAACGGATACGCTGCAAATTGGTCGTGGCTATTACCAGAAAGAGCCTAGCCTGTCCACCTCAAGATGCAACTTTGCCCACCGGCTTGCGCGAAATACCGGCTTGCACACGATTTACTATAGTCGCAGTCACACGAATAGGCTAAGCGACCCGTGTTTCCCGCATAATTCAGCCTCAATGACTGCCCATAGCATTTTGCCAGCAAACCGATAGTACCTCCTCTCATTTTATCCGATTCTCCTGATGCCCCTCCGCAAACGACTCGTTATCCAGTTCACAGGCTATGAAGGCCTGCACCCCAAGGCCGTCCGCGTGCGTCACGCGCAGATGTTGAAGGATTTCGACCGCCTATGGAAAGCAAAAACCAAGCTTCCGCCCATGACGGAGGAGCCTGACGATTGTGGCACGACGACCGCCCTCACTGTGGGCAATGGCTGGCAAACGGAAACGGAGTTCTGCCAGTTCGGCGCGGCGGATATTTTCGATGATTATGCCGCGCGCTCGACGCCGAAGCGCATGCTGACCGGCTTTCACGCATTCTTGAACATTTTATTCACAGGAACGCTGTGGCGTTATCTGATCACAAGCTGGCGCTTTGTCCTGTTTTTCATGTGGCCGTTTCTGCTGTCGCTGGCGATTCTGGCTGTCGCGGCCCTGCTGGCCTTCGCACCGATGGCAGCAGGTCTTTCGGCCTTGCATCTTCTCTGGTCGGCTCCGCTTGCCGCCATCGTCGCAACCCTGCTCGTGCGCAAGCCCGGCGACCGGTTTTTCATGTCCTATCTGCTCGATGACTGGTCGGCGGCCTATGATCGTATTCACAGTCGCAATGAGAAGCTCAACCAGCGGCGCAAGGCTTTCGCCGAAGCCATGAAGCGGAAGATCGAAACCAGCAACGCCGATGAAGTCATCATCGTTGCGCATAGTCTCGGCACGGTTCCGGCTGTGGAAGCGCTTGCCGACCTCCAGCGCGAGCGTCCTGACCTACTGGCAAAGCAGCCGGTTTCGCTGCTCGCCATCGGCTCCTGCCTGATGATGATCGCCCTGCACCCCAAGACGAAATCATTGCGCGAGGATGTGCGGGTGGTGATCGAGGAGAGCCCGGTCCTGTGGTCGGAATTCCAGGTGCTGACCGACATCATTCACTTCTACGGTTCGGACCCGACCAAGGTTCTGAAGCTGAAGACAGCCAACCCTCCGCTCATCAACCGCATCCGCTTCAAGCACGTCCACAGCGACAACCGCTACAAGCGATCGAAGGGCAATTTCTTCCTGATGCACCTTCTCTACATGCGCGGGGCGGAGAAGAAGAATTTCTACGATTTCGGCATGTTCCTGCACGGACCGTTTTTCTTTCGCGACCTGATGACCACGCATAAAGAAAAAGCCGCCCCTCTCGATGAAGAAGGACGGCTTCCCGTTCAATATAGCGACGCAGCTTAGTCTCGGCTACTCAGCTTTCTGGCGGCTCCACGACGGCAATCGTCAGCCATGTCGCTGTCAGCGCCGGCTTCAGCGCGTTCTCGATTTCGAGCGTCACATCATAATGATTGACCACCCGGCCTGACGGGCGGATATCCGCATCGGCAAGCTTGAAGCGAGCCCGCACGCGTGCGCCGGTCTTGACCGGGGACTGGAAGCGCAGCTTGTCGAAGCCATAATTGATGCCCATCGTGGCACCTTCCAGCATCGGCAGCGCTTCATAAGCCAATGTCGAAAGCAGCGATAGGGTCAGAAAGCCGTGCGCGATGGTGCCGCCAAAAGGCGTTTCCTTGGCAGCGCGTTCCGGATCGACGTGAATGAACTGATGATCGTCGGTTGCATCCGCGAACTGGTTGATCATTTCCTGCGTGACTTCGCGCCACTCGGAACATCCGATTTCCGTGCCGATTGCCTCGCGCAACTGGTCGAGCGTGATTGCATCTTTCATTCGCGGCTATTCCTGCTGATGTGATTTGCCTTGTGTTTAAATCAAAAAGTTCAGGCAGCAACCAGAATTTCCCGGGCAATATCATCCCAGTGCGAGAAAACCTGATGCGCGCCCTTGCCCGACAATTTTTCGGCGTGCCCGGCATAGGTATGTCCGCCGCCTGTATAGCCAAACGCGGTCATGCCCGCTGCAATCGCGCCCTCGACACCGAAGGGCGAATCCTCGATCACCACGCAACGAGCCGGATCGACACCCATCTTGGTCGCAGCAAACAGGAACAGATCCGGCGCAGGCTTGCCGCGCTTGACCATGCTGGATGAATAGACCGCGTCGCCGAAATAACGGCTGATGCCGGTTTTTTCCAGGCTGAACGCGATACGCTCGGGCTGCGAAGACGAAGCCACGCAGCGCTTCTGCGGCAACTCACGCAGAAAATCTGCAATACCGATTGTCGGCTCCAGCGCTTCCGCAAACAGCGTTCTGGTGGCTGGCCAGAACTCGCCGTCAACGCCGTCCGGCAGACGATGCCCGGTCATGTCCTCGATCATCTTCATGATGTCGGCCTGCTTCATGCCGATGCCCTTGGCGACCGTGCCGTGCGGCAATTCCATACCGTGATTGGCATAGACCCGCTCGAACGCAAGACAGGAAAGCGGCTCGCTATCGACGAGAACGCCGTCGCAATCGAAAATCACAAGATCGAAAGGGGATACGCTGCTCATTTTGGCTCCAGTGGCCCTATAAAGGGATGCCTATTTTGTCGCGCAGATTGGGGGTGCGCGTCTGTCAGTGTTGATATAGAGACTGTTCATCTATTACGCATCTATATCAACACAAGCGTGACAAATTTATCTCGCCTGTGTGGCTTTGACATTTTGCGGAGAGTTTCATGACGACAAATGTGGCACTGGTGGGACTGGCGCGCGATCTCGCAGCGCGGGCTGAAACCGGCAAGCCGATCCGCATCGGTCTGATTGGCGCAGGCGAAATGGGCACTGACATCGTCACGCAGGTCGCGCGGATGCAGGGCATCGAGGTCGGCGCGCTTTCCGCCCGAAGGCTCCCCAACACGTTCAAGGCCGTCCGCACCGCCTATGGCGATGAAGACAATGCGCAGGAAGCCAATAGCGAAGCGGCAATGATCCGCGCCATCGAGAACGGCAAGATCGCCGTCACCGGCGACAATGACCTGATCCTTTCCAACCCGCTGATTGATGTCGTCATCGACGCCACCGGCATTCCGGAAGTGGGTGCAGAAACCGGCATCAAGGCAATCCGCAACGGCAAGCATCTCGTGATGATGAATGTCGAAGCCGATGTCACCATTGGTCCCTATCTCAAGGCTGAAGCCGACAAGCAGGGCGTGATCTATTCGCTGGGCGCGGGCGACGAGCCGTCATCCTGCATGGAGCTGATCGAATTCGTGTCCGCCATGGGTCACAAGGTCGTGGCGGCTGGCAAGGGTAAGAACAATCCGCTCAATTTCGACGCGATCCCCGACGATTATCAGGAAGAGGCGGACCGCCGGAACATGAATGTCCGCCTGCTGGTGGAATTCGTCGACGGCTCCAAGACCATGGTTGAAATGGCGGCCATCGCCAACGCCACCGGACTTGTGCCCGACATTGCTGGCATGCACGGCCCCAAGGCCGCAATCGACGAGCTGAACCGCACCCTGATCCCGAAGGAAGACGGCGGCGTTCTCAACAAATCGGGCGTGGTCGATTATTCCATCGGGCGCGGCGTATCGCCGGGCGTCTTCGTCATCGCCAAGATGGAACATCCCCGCCTGGTCGAGCGTCTGGAAGATCTGAAGATGGGCAAAGGCCCCTATTTCACCTTCCACCGTCCCTTCCACCTCACCTCGCTGGAAGTGCCGCTGACCGTGGCGCGCGTCGTGCTGCATGGCAAGACCGACATGGTGCCACTGCCGAAGCCGGTGGCGGAAGTCTGCGCGGTTGCCAAGAAGGATTTGCAGCCCGGCGACCGTCTCGATGCCATTGGCCAATATTGCTATCGCTCGTGGATCATGACGACGCCTGAAGCCCGTGCGGCCAAGGCCATTCCCTGCGGCCTGCTTCAGAACGGCTCGGTCATCGCGCCGATCAAGAAGGGCGAACTCATCACCTATGCCAATGCTGCGCCGCAGCCCGGCTCGAAGATAGCCGAACTGCGCGCTTTGCAAGACAAGATGATCTACGGCTAACCCAGCCTCATGAGTTAAACAAAAAGGGCGGCTCGAAGCCGCCCTTTTTGTTGTTCTCCAACCAGGCGCCGCGGCCTTATGAGATTCGGGGAAATGGCGTGCCGAAAATGGTGGGGTTCGAGAACCGGAGCGGAATGTACTGAACGTACATGAGCACCGGAAGCGCAGAACCGCGCCATTTGCAGGCCGCCAGAACCCGAATATCGAAGGCCTAGTGATCAAGCGCTTTCACAATACTCTCCACCATCTTCTTCGCATCGGCGAAGAGCATCATGGTGTTGTCGCGGAAGAACAGTTCGTTTTCCACGCCAGCATAGCCGGAGCCCATGCCGCGCTTGATGAACAGAACCGTGCCGGCCTTGTCGACATCGAGGATCGGCATGCCGAAGATCGGTGACTTCGGATCGGTCTTCGCCGCCGGATTGGTGACGTCGTTCGCGCCGATCACGAAAGCCACATCGGCCTGCGCGAATTCCGAATTGATGTCTTCCAGCTCGAACACTTCATCGTAAGGCACGTTGGCCTCGGCCAGAAGCACGTTCATATGGCCCGGCATACGACCGGCCACCGGATGGATGGCGTATTTGACTTCCACGCCTTCGGCCTTGAGCTTGTCGGCCATTTCACGCAGCGCGTGCTGGGCCTGCGCCACCGCCATACCATAGCCCGGCACGATGATGACCTTGGAAGCGTTCTTCATGATGAAGGCCGCATCGTCGGCAGAACCCTGCTTGACCGGACGCTGTTCGACCTCGCCAGTCGGACCGCCAGACGTATCGCCGCCAAAGCCGCCAAGAATGACCGAGATGAACGAACGGTTCATGCCCTTACACATGATGTAGGACAGGATCGCACCCGACGAGCCGACCAGCGCACCGGTGATGATGAGCGCCAGATTGCCAAGCGTGAAGCCGATACCTGCCGCTGCCCAGCCCGAATAGGAATTGAGCATGGAAACCACGACCGGCATGTCCGCGCCGCCGATTGGCACGATGATCAGCACACCGAATACCAGCGACAGAAGCACGATCAGCCAGAACACGAAATGGCTTTCGGTATTCACCAGCACAACGACCAGCAACACAATGGCTGCGGCAAGAGCCGCGTTGATGACATGACGTCCCGGCAGCATGATTGGCTTGCCCGACATGCGACCGTCAAGCTTGAGGAAGGCGATGATCGAGCCGGTGAAGGTGATCGCGCCAATGGCCACACCCAGCGACATTTCGATCAGCGCCTGACCGTGGATCTGGCCAACTTCGCCGATACCGAAGGAATGCGGCGAGTAAATTGCGGCAGCGGCCACCAGAACGGCAGCAAGACCGATCAGCGAGTGGAACGCGGCAACGAGCTGCGGCATGGCCGTCATGGCGATGCGGCGCGCGATGACTGCACCGACACCGCCACCAATGGCGATGCCAAGGACGATCAATGCCAGACCGCCAAAGCTTGGACGCGCTAGCAGAAGCGTGGTGACGATGGAAATCGCCATACCGATCATGCCGTACATATTGCCCTGACGGCTGGTCGTCGGATGCGACAGGCCGCGCAGCGCCAGAATGAACAGCACGCCGGAGACGAGATAAAGGAAGGCTGCGAGATTAACGCTCATAATGGTTCAGCCTCACTTTTCTTTTTTCTTGTACATGGCGAGCATGCGCTGGGTGACCAGGAAGCCGCCAAAAATGTTGACGCTCGCCAGAATGAGCGCAATGAAACCGAAGCCGGTTGCCCAGCCCGAAAGCGAAAGGCCGACGGCCAGAAGCGCGCCCACCACGATCACCGATGAAATGGCGTTGGTAACGGCCATCAGCGGGGTGTGCAGCGCAGGCGTAACCGACCACACGACGTAATAGCCGACGAAAATCGACAGGATGAAAATCGCAAAGCGGAACACGAACGGATCGATCGCGCCGCCCGATGCGGCATGCGCAGCAGCCGCCGCAGCATCGCCCAGACCACCGGCATTTTCCGCAGCCTGACGAACGGCGTCTGCGGCCTGGTTCAAGCTCTCAAGAGCTTTATCGAGACTAGTTTCGGCCATTATGCCTCTCCTCCATCAACCGGAGACTTGGGGGAAGACGAAGACTTTGCGGCAGCCTTCGGTGCTTTTGCAGGCGTTTTTTTCGCCGCTTTCGGTGCAGCAGGTTTCGCTGCATCGCCAACGGCTTCTGCCTTTGCGACTTTCGGTTTGGGCGCAGCTTTCGGCTTTGCAGCCGGTTTTTCAGCGACAGCAGCAGGCGCGGCATCGGCCTTGGCAAAGGCCGGATGCAAAATCTTGCCCTGGTGGGTCAGCAGCGTCGCCTTGACCAGCTCTTCTTCCGGATCGATCTTGAGAAGCTTGGTTTCCTTGTCGACCAGCGTTTCAAGGAAAGCGATCAGGTTGCGCGCATAAAGCTGCGACGCACTCGCGGCAATACGGCCCGAAACGTTGAGATGACCAACAATCCTGACGCCATTGACTTCGGCAATCTTACCGGCGACAGCGCCTTCAACATTGCCGCCGCGCTCAACCGCAAGATCGATCAGCACGGAACCCGGACGCATGGAAGCGACCATTTCCTTGGACACCAGACGCGGGGCCGGACGGCCCGGAATGAGCGCCGTAGTAATGACGATATCCTGCTTGGCGATATGGTCGGCAACGAGTGCGGCCTGCTTCGCCTGATATTCCTTCGACATTTCCTTGGCGTAACCGCCAGAGGTTTCGGCAGCCTTGAATTCGTCATCCTCGACCGCGATGAATTTCGCACCGAGCGAAGCGACCTGTTCCTTGGCGGCAGGGCGAACGTCGGTTGCCGTCACCACAGCGCCAAGACGGCGCGCCGTTGCGATGGCCTGAAGACCGGCAACGCCTGCCCCCATCACGAAAACCTTGGCGGCAGGAACCGTACCGGCTGCCGTCATCATCATCGGCATGGCGCGGTCATAGACTTCCGCCGCATCGATCACCGCCTGATAACCGGCAAGGTTTGCCTGCGACGACAGCACGTCCATCACCTGCGCACGGGTGATGCGCGGCATGAATTCCATGGTGAAAGCGGAAATCCCGGCCTTGGCGAGCGCCGCCACGGCGTCTTCATGTCCGTAGGGATCCAGCATGGCAAAAAGTGCCGCGCCCGATTTATACCCTTTGAGTTCCGTATCCGTAGGACGGCGCACTTTGAGAACAACGTCTGCCGTTTTGGCATCCGCCGCCGTGCCGATGCGGGCGCCGGCTGCTGTGAATTCGGCATCGGGGATGCGCGATTTCTCACCGGCGCCTTTTTCCACGACGACATCGAAGCCGAGCGCAATGAATTTCTTCACCGTCTCCGCCGATGCCGCAACGCGTGTCTCGTTGGGATCACTCTCTTTCGGGATAAATAACGTCTGGGCCAAGCTGGTTTCCCTTTCGTGGCGTTCTTCCGGATTTGATTCCGGTCGGGCAGAATTGCGGGCTTCCGGGAAGAAGCCTTTTCAAAAAATGAACTACAGACATGCATAAACCCTCGGCACGGTACCCCATGCCAAGGCATTCGATCAAATTGTGCGGGTTAATCCGGTTCAGATGTTCTGCAGCTGCATCGGCGCGCCGCCAGATGTCACCATCCGGCAGCGAAGGATGCGCTAGAGGATGAACCAGGCAGCGACACAGACGAGAATGAAAAGAACGGTCGCAGAGAAGAAACCACCAGCAAAAAAGCCGAACGCCATGGCAATCATAAGGGCAACGAGCGCCACCGTGGCCCATTTAACCAGGCCCGCAAAACCGGCATAAGTTTTCTCATGCTCAGCATAGTCCATCGATGCGCCAAGTTCAGCCGGAGCGGTCGTATGATGTTCTGCCATTTTCGTTCCACCCATTCAGATTTTCCACCCAACATCGATGATGTTAAGCGAAAACACCTGCAATCTTCAATGTGCGACCGAGTAAACCCGAGCATTCACAGCAAGGCTTTTCGTCGCAGCTACCCTCTCTCCGCAAGAAGCGGTTCCGCAATCTTCGTAAAGCGAAACCACCCCTCTGGCTATATTTAATTGTTTAATCTGGCGGAAGATTTTTCCAATCTTAGGCTGCAGTGACAGCTTTCGATCAGACACTTACACGCCGAGACCGGTATACTTGGCCGTTGGCAGAATTGTCAGCGGCACAGAACTGCCGCGCATGTCGGCAAACATGGCGCGCCGTTCATGCGGCTGCGACTTGAAAAACGGAAAGCGCACGGCCACCGCATCGCGGATATTGCGGATGGGAGCAGCGCCGAGCCCGACCCTAATGCCATAGCCTTCATGCTCGCGCGCATCGGCCATGACAGACGTGCCGAAAATACGCTTGTAAAACGCCATATGCTCCGGCTTCACCGAGGCAAGGCATTGATCTGCCGCAAAAAATTCGGATGCCATCGCCGCAATGCGCAGCGTGACATAGGGGATGGCCGGATATTCGCTCAAAAGCTCCGGATCGGCGGCAAAGCGGGTCGGATCGACAAAATGCATACCGCTATTGAGCAGCGGATCGAGAATATCGGGAAACAGCGCATAGCTCGTGCCGCGACGATGATCGGGCGTAATGTGATGGATGCGCAGCGTGCTGACCAGTTGCCCATCCACATGCACGCCATAGACAAAGGCATGGCTGTCGCGATCGATATCATCAACGATGGACGGCACTTCCGCCTCGTGCATCACATTGCGGGTGCGATAGGAACGGTAGCGCAGACGACCAATTTCCTCCAGATCCTCCGCATGGACAACACGGCGGTATTCAACCCGATCGAGAAATTGCAACAGCTGTCGCGCGAAATTGGACAATGGCGGTTTTTCGCCTGTAACAGCTGTATTCGTCATGCAATCGATTTTCCGCACCCCACAAATCAGTGCGCAGAATATGCACCTTTATCAGCGTGTAAAGATATAACTTTGTGCGATGCCTTCTTATTGCCGCGCAATCAACACTCCTTCGCCACAATTGAACCGGACTTTTGCGCGCTAAGAATAGACCGGAAATGCAAAATGGCCCGATTACGGGCCATTTCACAAGTTTGCCTCAATTTGGAAAAGGGCCTTCAAAGCGCATTGGCGATAGCTTGAAATGCATACATCGACTCGTCTTTCATCTCCTGTCCGTCGATATTGAAACTGGACTGCGCCGAAGTCTTGGCGATGACAACACGCTTGGCAGGATTGACATAGATGAACTGTCCGTAGATGCCGACAGCACTATAGTCACCTTGCCAGTCAACCGGCGTCCACCACTGATAACCGTAGCCGAACGGAATCTTGCCGAACGCGTCCTTGCGACCGGGCATCAGATAGGGCGCATCCGGCGTCACAGAATCGTGCACCCATTGCGCCGGCACAAGCTGCTCGCCCTTGAAGTTGCGCCCCTCATTGAGATAGAGCAGGCCGAAACGCGCATAGTCGCGAAGCACAGCGTTCAGACCCGCAGCAGCCGCGACTTCTCCGGTCGGATCGACCAGCCAATAGGCATCCGCCTCGGCGCCAAGCTTCGACCACAGCCGATCTTCAAAATAGTTCTGCAGCGGAATGCCGGTTGCTCCCTCAAGAACCAGGCCGAGCACCTGAGTATCCGCCGACACATAATGGCTATCTGTGCCTTGCGGACGTTCATTCTTGAGATGCGCTGTGAATTTGGCAATCGAGCCTGTCAATAGCTCGGCCGCATAGCGCACGATGTCGGAATTGAGATCGCCGTAACTTTCGCTGAGACCGATACCGGACGCCATCTGCATCACATTCTTGACCGTAACGCCCTTATAGCCGCCCTCGGCCAATATAGGCGCATAACGCTCCACCGGCTGGTTGATATCGATCAACCCGTCATGGACAGCATTGCCGATGAGAAAGGAGACGAAGGATTTCGACAGGGAAAAAGCAATCGCCTTCGACGCCTCGGTATTGCCGTGATCATATTCCTCATGAACGATAACACCGTCCTTGAGAACGATGAAGCCGGTTGTACCGCCACGCTCAAGCCAGTCGGAAATCTTGCGGGTCTCGCCCTTGTAAACAAACGTCTCCGGCAGAGGACGCTCCGCTTTGGCAAGCTGGCTGACCTCGCCTTCATGCGGAACGCGCACTGAAGGATAGATTGTATAAAGAGTACGGAAGTTTTCAAAGATGCGGGCAGGCTTGAAAACCTGCGCATATTGATAAACCGCCCAGGTTTCATGAATCTTCTTCCAGAACACAGCAGCCCCAACGCCCGCAAGAATGACGATCCCAATTAAAGCATAAATACCATAATGAAAAATTCTTTTCATTGCCTCCCCTTTTGAATTAGCAGTTTAAATTTAATGATCAACTTATTTTAATATAAATAAATACTTATAAAGGCTCTCCTGAGTCGATAAGAACACGATGTTATTACCGTTAATTATCCCTATTATTTGGCTTATATTCAAATTTCGGTGAGCGTAACAAGCTGTGCGGCGACACGACGCGCCGCAGACAGGACAACGGTGCGCAGCCCCGCCCTGCGAAGTCTCGCGAACGTGTACAAAATCCATAAACTATGAAGGTTCAGGCAAAGAGTTGGAACAGTTCCGGCGTTTCCGTTCGGACCAAAACCGCTCCGAACCTCTTGAAAATCAAGCCACTGTTCGCCCGCCGTCGCGGCGTGCTGCGGCTTTCGTGGTCATGGCGCTGATTGCTTCGACTGGCACCGGCATACCCAGAAGATAGCCCTGAACGAGGTCAGCACCTGCCGCTACACGGATCAGCGCAAGCTGTTCCTCGGTTTCGACGCCCTCGACCGTCACACCCAGCCCAAGCTCGTGCGAAAGCTGGGTGACACCGCGAAGCAGCATCAGCGACCGCCGGTCGCTGGTGATGTCACGCACGAAGGAACGGTCGACCTTCACCTTGGTCAAAGGCAAGGTGTTGAGATAGCTGAGGCTGGAATAGCCTGTACCGAAATCGTCCAGCGCGATGTTGATTCCGGCATTCTTGAGCCGCTGCAGAACCATCGACGTCTTGTTGCGGTCCGAGATGATGGCGCTTTCCGTCACTTCCACCTCAAGACGGTGTGCCGGAAGCCCTGATTTCTGCAAGGCATTGGCAATGTCGCGGGCGATGTCGCTGCTTTTCAGATCGATGGCCGACAGATTGACGGAAACCCCGATCCGGTCCCCCCATGACAGGCAGTCGGCACAGGCCTGGGCCAGCATGAAGCGGGTAATGTCGGTAATGATGCCCATCTCTTCCGCAAGCGGAATGAATTCGGCTGGCGGCACAAAGCCAAGTTCCGGATGCTCCCACCGCGCCAGCGCCTCACATGCAACAACGCGCAGAGACTGCGCGCTGACGATGGGCTGATAGACGACCTTGATCTCGCCGTGATCGATGGCAAGCCGCAGATCGGCTTTGAGTTTCTGGCGTCCGCGATATTTGGTGTCCATCGCATCGACAAAGATCGACCAGGGTTTGTCTTCCCTGCTTTTGGCCTCGTAGAGCGCCAGATCGGCATTGATATGCATGCTGCCGACATCGCATCTTTCGACATCCTCCATCGCGATGCCTGCACTGATATCAATGTGAACCTGATCGCCGTCGAGATCATAAACGCCGGACACAACGGCCATGATGTGATCCATCACGCCTGCAGCTTCAGTCTCGTTGCGCAGGTTGAAGACGAACACCACGAATTCGTCGCCACCGAAACGCGAGGCGATAAAACGCTGCGGATCGAGCGAATTGAGCCGCTCCGCAAACAGGCGCAACAGCACGTCGCCGGTATGATGCCCCAGCGTGTCGTTGACATGCTTGAAATGATTGATGTCGATGACGATGAGGGCTGCCCGCGTGCCCGTTTGCTGGTGGGAGCGCATGGCGCGCACCAGGGTCTCGAAATAATTACGGTTCGGCAGGCCGGTCAGACCGTCGTAACGCGCCATATGCTGGATGCGCGCTTCCGCCTCCACGCGCTGCGTCACATCCTCGAACATCAGGACCGCCCCCTCATTGAGGGTCTGGTTGCCGATACATTCGATATAACGCTGGTTCGAAAGCTGGAAAATGTCGCGGGTGCGTTTGCCGAGCAGAAGATCCTGCATGCGCACATACACGCTCTTCAGGTCTTTCTGCGGAAACAGTCCCTTCTTCGCGCAGTAGCGCAGCAGAACGTCGAGCTTGCGGCCATGCAGCTTGGTGTGTTCGGCGATCTGCAACATCGCCTTGGCCTTGTTGTTGATAACCGCGATACGCTGCTGGCTGTCGAACATCAGCAGGCCCTGCGGCATGTTGTTGAGCGCCGCGTCGAAACGGCCGGCCACGATGGAGAGGCGCCGCTTGCCCATGACCGCAGCGAAGAGGAACTCGCGCAGGCCGTTGGCCATCTGGATATTGGACAGGAAATACGGGATCAGCAGAAGACCAATGATGACGTGAAACGGCGTCCCTGCCAGAATGAGCCCGGCCAGAACCGGAATGAGCGTGCAGGCCGACATCAGGACGACGGCTTTCGAGGACGCATAATTACGGCCGACGATGGAAACGACCGAAGCGAGCAGCACGGTCAAACTGGCAAGTTCGGCGAAAGAATCCCGCAACACATAGCTTGAGAAAAAGCACAGCATGCCAAGCGTCAGGCAGACGGCGGATGCGCCAAACAGATAACGCGTTTCCCACCGGTCGAGATCGGCATGGGAAAGCGACTGCAGTTTTGCCTGGTCGAACTTGTGCATGTCGAAGATGCGGCCTACCGCTACAACGGTGAACACACCGGCAAAGACCAGATAGCGCCAGTCGTCGGTTTTCACATAGATGACGACGCAGGCTACAACGTGCGCGAGCAAGCCGAACCAAAGCGTCGTACGATTGCCGTAGAGCGCTCTGAGAAAAGATAGCCGCACATCTGCAGGTATCTCAGGTTTACGGCTTTGCCACATATCGATGCATTAATCCCTTACACGGGGAGGCAATATCGCACTAATGACTTAAAAATATCTTTCGGGATATTAAACCACAAGCTGTCATGGCAACCACCATAAGATGTATTCAGATATTTTTTAAGGAAAACCACAGACGCACAACCCCGGAAGGCCAATCACAACCACTGGCATACATGTTTTAGTCGTCCTAATATTACTGAAATTGCTAGAATAGGAGAACAGGAACAGGTTAGTTTCCGCGCTTCCGAGAATTAACCCAGATTAGTCGAAGTGGATATTCTACTACCAGCCCCCCCGCCTGCTAGAGGAAAATCCTGTCATAGAAGTCAACGTGCGGGAAATAGCCACCCGAGAAACTTTCCAACCCTGTCAGAGTTGATGTCCCCCATCAACGGTAATGATTGAACCCGTCATATAGCGGCTCGCATCAGAAGCCAGCATCAACACAACCCCGTCCAGATCCTCCGGCTCGCCAAGGCGCCGCATCGGGTTTCGACCTTTGAAGTAGCCGCCCGCTGGCCCCTGTAGTTGCTCTTCGTTGATTCGGGTCGGAAACCATCCCGGCGAAATTGCATTGACGCGAATATCGTGGGCAGCCCATTCCAGCGCCAGCGCCCGCGTCATCTGGGTAACGCAGGCTTTGGACATCGAATAGGCTGCAGCCCCTTTCTGTGGGCGCTCGCCCAGAATGCTGGTCGTATTGACGATGGAACCGCCCTCGCCGCGCTCGATCATACGGCGCGCTGCCTCCTGCGCCACGAAAAAGGCACCGGCAACATTCACCTCGAATATATGCTCAAGCATATCGCGCGTCGTGTCGAGCGCGCGTGCCATATGGGCGACACCGGCATTGTTGAAGAGCGTCGTCACCGGCCCGAAACGCGCCTCCGCCTCATCGAAAGCACGAACAATTTCATCCGGATGGGTTACATCCGCCATGATTTCCAGAACCTCGCCCCCCGATGGGCAAATGCTTTCACCCGCATGGGTGCGCGAGATCGAAATCACCCGCGCCCCGTGCCCCGCCAGCACATGGACCATTCTGAGGCCCAATCCCGAGGAACCTCCCGTCACGGCAATGACCTTGCCCCTGACGGCGAAAAGCTGATCGTCAGTCATTCATCCCCTCAACTGCCAATCTCTCCTTATTTCTTCCTAGATTATCGGGAGTGGCTTTTGAACCATCTTCGACCGCAAAAATCGGTTCAAATCAACACAATACACAGAAGGCACGACGAAAGACCTATGGCGCAGCCGAAAGGTGACACCTGTTCGTGATTGCGCGCACCATTGCGGAGAAGTAAGGAACTAAGCAATTAGAGTGCATCCCGAAACGTGCGAAACGGTTTTCGGAACAAGATGCGCGTTCGAACAAATACAGTGAGCGCCGATCTGATTCAACCAGATCGAAACGCGCTCGAAGAGCATAATCCGACTGGTGGATACGAATATTATGCCCAAAACTTCTCGCCCTCTCGTCGCCGTGCCGACCGATGTGAAGCCGTTTGAAAACTACACCTGGCATGCGGCGCCCCAGCAATATCTGGCAGCCGCCATCGATGTTGCGGAAGTAACCCCGCTGCTGGTGCCGAGCTTCGGCGACAAGATGGACCTCGACGCCATTCTGGATGCCGTCGACGGTGTTCTCATCACAGGTTCCAAATCGAACGTTAACCCGGCGCTCTACGGCGTCGAACCGAGCGCCGCGTTCGAACCCTACGACAATGCCCGCGATGCGACTTCGCTGCCGCTCATCCGCGCCGCCATTGAAAAGGGTGTTCCTGTACTGGCAATCTGTCGCGGCATACAGGAGCTCAACGTCGCGCTGGGCGGTACACTCGCCACGGAAATTCAGGAGCTCGAAGGCCGGATGGACCACCGCGCGCCTGAATCCGAAAGCCAGGCCGAACGCTTCGGCATCCAGCACCCGATCAAGCTCAACCCGAACTCATGCCTTGCAGAAATCCTCAAAGAGGAAAGCGTGCACGTGAATTCGGTCCACCGTCAGGCCATCGACAAACTTGCCCCGCAGCTTGAGGTCGAAGCCGTCGCCGAAGATGGCACGGTAGAAGCCGTATCGGTGAAGAATGCAAAGGGATTTGTCGTCGGCGTCCAATGGCACCCGGAATATTGGGCGCATTCCGATGCCCCGTCGCGCAAAATCTTCGAGGCGTTCGGCGATGCCGTGCGAAAGCACAATCTAGGGGAATGAGAAAATCGAGTAAGCTGAAAAAGGTGTTTTCAGCTTACTCCTTACTTCCTTAGAGCGCGTTTCGATCTGATTGAATCAGATTGCGCTCCAACTATTTGTTCTGACGCGCATCTTGTTCCGAAAACCGTTTCACACTTTTCGGGACGCGCTCTAATCAGCGATCGTAACCACACCGCAATCCCCGGCTTCCGAGCCGAAGACGAGGCGGTGGCCCTGTTCATCCCAGCCCATGCTGCTGATTGCGCCCTTGCCAGGGCGGCGCAGCAGAACTTCCTTGCTGTCGGCAAAACGTACAATCAGGATCATGCCGTCATTATAGCCGATGGCTGCAATGTCCTCGACCGGATGGCAGGCAACCGATGTCACCATGCTGTCGCC